>NZ_JBYTBE010000006.1:0-178730 GCF_058788955.1 Roseateles sp. FW301-B2 | reverse complement strand
GGGTGGGCGGTGTCATGCGGGGGGCCTCCAAATACCTGTATGTATGAACAGATTCGCGATCTTGCCGGCATCTTAGCGCCGCGGTTTTGACCCTGGTCACTGCAAGCCGGCGCAGCCCGCACAGGCGTTCGCACTGGTGAGTGCCCACTCGCGCGCGGCATGCAGCGCCGGCTGGCTGAAACAAGATTTACCGCCCGGCCGGGACTTACCCTGCTTGCGCCACGCCGGGGGGCCGGCTACGCGCCGTATCGCGCTATCCTCCGGCCATGCCAGCCTCCACCCAAGCCCAGCATGAGGAGCAACTTGCCGCGCTGCAGCGCGCCCTGCACGACGCGCCGGCCAACGCCGCGCTGCACGAACGCCTGAGTGCCTTGCACGAGGCCAGGGGCGAGCTGGACGCGGCGCTGTCTCACTACAAGCATTTCCATCGGCTCAGCCTGCAGAGCGCGGCCGCCGGCCTGCTGACGCGCGCCGAGCTGCTGCAGCGCCTGCCCGAGCTGCTGGCGCTGGCCCAGACCCAGGGCCAGGCGCTCTGCCTGCTGAACCTGAGCCTGGATGGCCACGCCGATGCCGGCGCCCAGCAAGGCCTGACCGATCTGCTGCGCGGCCAATGCCGTCAGCGCGACCTGGTGGCCGGCCGGGCGCAGGAGGCGCTGCTGTTGCTGCTGGTCGATGTGGACCTGCCGATCGCGCGCCGGGTGTGCGAGCGCATCCGCGCCGCCTGGGCGCAGCAGAGCAAGCGCACCTTGAGTCTGGGCCTGACGGCCTGGCGCGGCGCGGAGGACGATGCGCTCAAGCTGCTGGCGCGCGCCGAGGCGGCCCAGCAGGCCGCCAGCCGTGCGGGTGGCAACTGCCTGCGCGCCGGGTAGACCGGGTTCGCGGCAGGCGCGCCCTAAGAGCGTGTTTACGATCCCGTCATGGTGCCCGCAAGGCAGCCCAGGGGCGCAATCTAGGCGCGCGCCGCAGGCCAGGCTCGTCGCCTGGCCAAGGTGGGCAACGACGAGTGCGCCCCTGGGCTGCCTTGCCCTTCGGGTTGCCCCGCAAAGACAGCGTCTGCGGCGTTGCAAATCCTCGCCGGGTGTCCAACCCGGCTGCGGTTTGCGCCTTGCATCCACTGCCTTTGCGGGGCAACGGGCGCTATGAGGGGATCGTAAACACGCTCTAAGCAGCCAGCGCGCAGGGCTGGCCCTGCAGCAACGCCGCAGCCATCATCTCGGCCACTTGCGCGGCATGGGTGAGCGGCCCCATATGGCCGGCCTCGGGCAGCACTTGCAGGCTGACTTGCGGCAGGCAGCGCGACAGCAGGGTCGCCACGCGTGCCGCCGGCAGCCGCGTGCGGCCGCCGCAGATCAGATGCACCGGCATCCGCAGCTGGCTCAGCACCTGGGCATTCCAGCGCGCGTTGAAGAGCGCCTTGAAATGCCGGCTCACCACCGGCATGCGCCGCGCCAGCGGCTCGCGCTGCGAGGGTTTCAGGCCGGACCAGGCATCGCCGCCATGCCAGTAGTTGACGAAGCCCTGCGCGGCGGCCACCGTGTTGCCTTCCGCCAGGCAGCTGTCCAGCTGGCGCGCCACGCCGCGGATCTCCAGCCAGGCCGGATCGCTGCTGTCCAGCAGGCCGAAGGCCACCGGCTCGTAAAGCGTCAACGAGCGCACCAGGCGCGGCCGTTGCAGCGCGATCTGCAGCGCCAGCGCGCCGCCGTAGGAATGGCCCACCAGGTCCAGCGGCGCATGGCCGCCGCGCAGGCTGGCCAGCACCGCGCAGGCCTCGAAGGCCAGGCTTGCCGGCGCATCGACGGGCCAGGCCGGGCTGGCGCCATGGCCCAGCAGATCCGGGGCCTGCAGCGACATCTCGCCCTGCAGCTGCTGCATCAGGCTGCGCCACTGCTGCCAGCCGCCGGCACTTGAATGCAGGCACAGCACCCCCGCGCCCCGGCCCGCACATTGCATGGCGAGACCGCCGGACTGCGGCGCGAAAAGACCTTGATCCATCAGCATGGTTCGACCCTCGATGCGGGCCCGCCGCGGCATGCGGTGGGCAGGCTTGCAGCATCGAGGGTGGAGGTTTCAGCGCGGTATCAGGCCGGCCCGGCGCCGGTTTCAATTGTTGTGGCCGCGCTCTGCCCCTGCGGCAGCTCAGAAGGGGTTGTAGGACTTCTCGCGCCGGTAATGCACATAGCCGACGCTGGCACCCGCGCGCAGGCCCACGCCCAGGCGGATCGGCGCCAGCGTGATGCCCTTGCTGCGCTGGTAATTGATGCCGGCGCCGCCGATGTAGTACAGGCTGCCGTCCACGCCCGGGAAGCGCTGGTAGATCGCCGAGACGCTGGGCAGTTTGTAGACCAGAGTGAAGACCTTGGAGGCGTTCGCGCCGGCGTCGAAGCCGATCGAGGGCCCGGCCCAGTAGACGCGCGCGCTGCCGCCGCCCTTCATCATCAAATGCCCATCGCCGTAGCGCACCCCCACCGTCAGCGCGGCGGAGGCTTCCTCGCCCTTGATGTAGCCGTTCGGCCGCCCCTGCTCCTTGAAGGCCTTCTCGATCACCTTGGCCAGGCCCTCGGTGGTGCTGCCGAAGAACTCGGTGGCGGCCGCAAGGATGGAGTCCTCGTCATAGGTGTTGTCCTGCTTGGGCGCGGCATCGGCCGCCAGGCTGGGCAGGGCCAGGCCGCCCAGGCCCAACAGGGTGGCGCCGCCGCCCAGCTGCCTGAGCAGTTCGCGGCGCTCGCTGGCGCAGGGGCGCAGATCGGTGTTGTGCTTCATGGTCGGATCCTTTCGGTTGAAACCCTAACCCAGGGCGGTCGGCGGGCGCGCCGGGCGACCGCCCGAGTTGTAAGCAAACGCTAGCCGCTCTCTTGGGCCGCAAGCATAGCCAGCATCGCGTGACATTGTTCATGTTCATTCGATCGCCGCTGCGCCTAGACTGCGCAGTCCCTGGGAGGGGATTGCCGAGAGAGGAAGCTTCAACATGCTCAAGCCATGATCCAGGATCTGTCCAAGCTCGCGCTGGCGCTGGAATACGTCGATCTGGCGGCCGGCCATTTCCTGACCGGCGGCAGCGAGCATGCCGCGCGCCTGCTGGCCACCGCCGCCGAAACCCTGCTGGGCGATCTGGCCAAGCTGGTGAACGACGAGACCCATGGCACCGAGGTGCAGGACCTCTTGGCCAGCATCGCGCGCGCGCATGTGCCGGCCGCCCTGCCCGCGCCGCATTCGCAGATGCGCCAGCAACAGCAGGGGCTGGCGCGCGCCGGCCGCATGGGCGAGTTGCCGGAGGACGACGCCCGGCAGGCCACCGCCGCCCTGCTGCGCGCCTGCTGGTACCTGCTCGAATCGATGGGGCTGGAGGCGGTGGCGCCCGAGCGCCTGCGCCAGGCCATCGAGGTCAGCACGATCTGGGCCGACATCACGCTCTAGGGCCTGTTAACACTACGTTTGCCCGTGCGAACGGGGCCGGCAGGGCCCAGGTCTAGGCGGACGACGCTGCCCAGGCTGGCTGCCTGGGCAAGGAGTTCAACGACGAGATGGGCCCTGCCAGTCCCGTTCCCTTCGGGTTGCCACCAGAAAAACCGTGCACGTCGTTGCAAAGCCTCGCCGGGGAAGTGACCCCGGCTTCGGTTTGCGCCTAGTTCACGGCCTTTCTGGTGGCAACGCATCGTGCAAACGTAGTGTTAACAGGCCCTAGCTCCCTAGAATGGGGCCGGTGCGGCCGCTCCCCCTCATCGTCATCCTGCTGGTGCTGAACCATGTGGCCTTCAGTGGCAGCCGCATCGCCGTGGCGCTGTTCGCCATCAAGCTGGGTGCCACGCCGCTGATCGTCGGCAGCCTGATGGCCACCTATGCCCTGCTGCCGGCGCTGCTGTCGGTGAGCGTGGGGCGCTGGATCGACCGCGACGGCCCGAACCGGCCGATGCTGCTGGGCTCCGCCGGCGTCGGCCTGGGCACCCTGCTGAGCTTCGCCCTGCCGGGCCTGGCCACGCTCTACCTGACGGCGGTGCTGGTGGGCCTGGCCTTCATGCTGATCAATGTGGCGGCCTATCACGCGGTGGGCGAGATGAGCCTGCCCGAGGAGCGGCCGGTGAACTTCAGCTATGTGGCGCTGGGTTTCTCCACCTCGACCTTTGTGGCGCCCATGCTCACCGGCCTGTCGATCGACGCGCTGGGCTACCGCGCCGCCTTCCTGATCCTGGCGTTGTTCACGGTGCTGCCGGTGACGGCGCTGGCCGCCGGCCTGCTGCCCGCCCACCAGCGCCACCAGAGCCCGCAGGCCAAGCGCGCCGGCCATGTGTTCGAGCTGCTGCGCGATGCGCCGCTGCGCCGGCTCTTCGTCGCCATGGCCATCCTCACGGTGGCCTGGGACATCTACAACTTCGCGATCCCGGTCTATGGCTCGCAGATCGGCCTGAGCGCCTCGCAGATCGGCATCGTGATGGGCGCCTTCGCGGCCGCCACCTTCGTGGTGCGCCTGGCCATGCCCTTCATCGCCCAGCGCCTGCAGCCCTGGCCGCTGCTGGCAGCCTCGCTGCTGACCGCCGGCCTGGCCTATGTGGCCATGCCCTTCACCCGGAGCGTGGGCATGCTGATGCTGCTGACCTTTGTGCTGGGCCTGGGCCTGGGCGGCCCGCAGCCCATGGTGCTGACCCTGCTGCACCAGGCCGCGCCCGCCGGCCGTGCCGCCGAGGCCCTGGGGCTGCGCACCACCCTCATCAACACCAGCCAGACGGTGATGCCGCTGGCCTTCGGCGCGCTCGGCGCGGCGCTGGGCGTGACGCCGCTGTTCTGGGGCATGGCGGGCGCCATGTTGCTGGGCAGCCTGTACGCCCGCCGCAGCCCGGGCTGAGTGCTAGCATCGATCACGCTCAGGAGCTTGCGATGACCCAAGAACGCCGCCACTTCGCCCGCGTCGCCTTCGACGCGCCGGCGCAGCTCACCACCACCGAAGACCGCCTGCCCGTCAAGCTGCTCGACATCTCGCTCAAGGGTGCGCTGCTGCAGCTACCGCGCCCCGGCGCGGTGGCCACCGGCACGCCCTGCCTGCTGAAGGTGGAGCTGGACGGCGAGGACAGCCGCATCACCATGGCGGCCGAGGTGGCGCATGTGGACGGCGATCACGCCGGCCTGCTGTGCCGCAGCATCGACATCGAGAGCATCACCCATCTGCGCCGGCTCATCGAGGTCAACCTCGGCGAGGCCAGCCTGCTGGAGCGCGAGCTGAAGGCCCTGCTTGCCAGCTGAGCCGCGCCGCATGCACACCCTGTCCGAACTGCTGAACCAGCACCGCTCCATCCGCAGCTACAAGCCCGATGCGATCGCGCCCGAGCTGATCGAGGCGGTGGCCGCCGACGCGGTGGCCGGCGCTTCCTCATCGGGCAACCTGAACAGCGTGTCCATCGTGCTGACGCGCGACGTCGAGCGCAAGCGCAAGCTCTACGCTCTGCATGCGGAGCAGGAGATGGTGCTGCAGGCGCCGCTGGTAGTGACGCTGTGCGCCGACTGGTGGCGCACGCGCAGCTGGCTCAAGGCACGCGGCGCGCGCGACAACTTCAACAACCTGATCGGCTACCACGTGGCCGCCTTCGACGCCATCATCCTGGCGCAAAACCTGGCCCTGGGTTTCGAGGCGCGCGGCCTGGGCATCTGCTACATGGGCACCACCCTGCACGCGATGCGGGGCATTGCCGAGCTGCTGGAGCTGCCCGAGACCTGCCTGCCCGTCACCAGCCTGGTGGTGGGCTATGCGGCGGAGGACCCGCCCAAACGCGACCGCCTGCCGCTGACGGCCCTGCTGCACGACGAGGTCTACCGCCGCCCCGATGCCGCCGGGCTCGATGCCATCTACGCCGAGCGCGAGCGCAAGGGCTGGGAGCGCTATATGGCGGTGCCGCGCCTGCGCGCCCTGATCGAGGAACATGGCATCCGCTCGCTGGCCGAGTTCTACACCAGCCGGGTCAAGTACGACCCCGAGCAGTTCCGCGCCGACTCCGCCGAGCTGCGCCGTTTGCTGCAGGACAAACAGTTTCTGCAGGACTGAGACCGCGGGGCTTGTGCCGCGGCGCCGGCCTGCCTAGCATGGCCTCACGGCCAGAGGCGGGAGCATCCATTCCGCCCGCCGGAACTCGAAAGGTCCGCCCCATGCAGTTCCACCCCACCCTGGCCCTCGCGGGCCTGCTGGCGCTCGCCACCACCGGCGCCTGCGCGCAAGCCAATCCCGAGAAGATCAGCGTCTGCCATGAGAACGAAGACGCCTTTCCCTGGCTGCTGAAGGCCAAGCCGGGCTACAGCCAGATCATGATGCCGCTGCTGGAGAAGCAGCTGGGCGTGCCCATCAAGCTGGCGGCGATGCCCTGGAAGCAATGCCTGGCCGAGCTCAAGGCCGGCAGCGTGGATGCGGCCATGAACGCCAGCTACAACAAGGAGCGCGCCGAGTACGCGCATTACCCGCTCAAGCTCGACGGCGAGCCCGACGCCACCAAGCGCATGTACCGCGCCACCTATGCGCTCTACCGCGTCAAGGGCGGGGCACTGAGCTGGGACGGCCAGAAGCTGGTCGCGAACGGCACGGTGGGCGCACAGACCGGCTTCTCCATCGTCGGCCAGCTCAAGGAGCTGGGCGCCAAGGTCGAGGACAGCTCACCCACCGCCGACGAACTGCTGCAGCGCGTGGCCGCGGGCCGCTACATCGCCGCGGCGCTGCAGACCACCGAGGCCGAGAACTCGCTGGCCGCCTCGGCCGCGCTGGCCGGCAAGCTGGAGCGCGTCAACCCGCCGCTGGCCGAGAAGCCCTATTACACGATCTTCTCCAAGCCCTTCTTCGCCAAGCACGCGCAGACGGCGCGCGAGGTCTGGCGCCTGCAGGGCAAGCTGCGCGAATCGCCCGAGTTCAAGACCCAGGTGGCGCACCTGATGAAGAGCGTGGACTGACGCCGTCTCAACCCTGGATGAAGCGGCGCAGCACCGGGTAGGCCGCGTCGGGATCGTCGCGCCAGGCGCCGTGGCCCACGCCGGGGAAGCGCGCCAGCTGCATCCACTGCGGCGGCAGCGCGGCGGCGATCTCCAGCGCGTCTTCCAGCGGGCAGACCGGGTCGTCCTCGCCCACCATCACCAGCACCGGGCATTGCGCGCGCGCCAGGCCCGGCCGCAGGTCCAGGCCCTGCATTTCGCCGGCCGCGAAGTGCAGCAGGATGTCGGTGTTGAGCAGCACGCGCGCGCCGGCATCGGGGTCGATCGGATCACGCGTGTTGTAGAGCTTGCGGCAGCCGGCCCAGTAGGCGGCCCAGGTGTCGGCATTGGGCGTGCTCCAGAAGGCGCGCGCCAGCTCACGCGCCACCGGCCCGCCACGGCGCTCGAATACCGCCAGCTTGCGCGCCAGGCCCATATGGTGCGAGGTGCTGGAGAGCACCACCTTGGACGCATGGCCGGGGTGGCGTGCCAGGTAATGCTGGGCCACGAAGCCGCCGAAGCTCTGCCCCAGCACGATGGGCTTGACCAGGCCCAGCGCGTCCGACAAGCGCACCACGTCGTCGGCCCAGGTGTCCAGCGTCCATTCGCTGCGCGGGCGCGGGTCGCTGCGGCCATGGCCGCGGTGGTCGTAATAGATGATCTGGGCCACATCGGCGAGCGCGCCGAAGCCGGGCTTGAAGGCCGAATGGTCGAAGCCGGGCCCGCCATGCATGCAGATCAGCGTCGGCAGCTCGCGCATCAGCGGGCCATCCGGCAGCAGGCCGGGGCCCTGCACATCGACAAAAAGGCGCACGCCCGGGGCAATTTCAAGTCGCATGAATTTCACTCCTGGTGGCCAGTATGCCGTGGCCCGCCTCCTCAACCCGATTTCGTCGCCGCATGGCGGCGTCGGTCGCAAGGCGCTCGCCCCGGCCTGGCGGCGGCGGCAGAATCGCTGCCATGCCCTCCATCCCCAGCAGTCCCGCTGCCGCCTTCCGTGCGGTCTTCAACCTGCGCGTGCTGGCGGCCATGGTGGGCCTGTGCGTGCTGTTCGCCGGCTCGCGCGTGCTGACCTGGTACGTCGGCTACAGCGATCTGCACAAATGGCTGATGGGCTGGCTGAGCTACACGCGCCAGACCCTGATCTCGGGCTTTGTGCTGCTCTTGCTGATCGGCTGTGCCGAGGCCTGGCTGGCGCGCTGGCCGCTGCGCACGGAATCCGCCAAGCGCCTGCTGCGCGCTGGCGCGGTGCTGCTGGGCGCGGCCCTGGGCGCCGTGCTGCGCAACCGCGTGGCCTACTGGCTGGACCCGGCGCGCGTCAAGTTCGAATGGAGCTGGTTCTTCAGCCTGCTGCTGCTGTGGAGCGCGCTGGGCGGGCTGGGCTATGCGCTGTTCCTGAAATCGCAGCGCGCCAACCTCAGCCGCCAGGCCCTGGCCGAGGCCAGGCTGCAGAGCGAACGCCTGCAGATACGCCAGGTCGAGGCCCAGGTGTCGGCGCTGAACGCGCAGATCGAGCCGCATTTCCTCTTCAACACGCTGGCGAACGTGAAGCGCCTGTACGAGACCACGCCCGAGCGCGGCCGCGACATGCTGGGCCATTTGATCGCCTATCTGCGCTCGGCCCTGCCCGGCATGCGCCGCAGCCAGTCCAGCCTGGGCGAGGAGCTGGCCCTGGTGCGCAACTACCTCAGCATCCTGCAGATGCGCATGGGCCCGCGGCTGCGCTTTCGCATCGAGGTGCCCGAGGCGCTGCAGTCCGTCGTGCTGCCGCCGATGGTGCTGGCCACCCTGGTGGAGAACGCCATCAAGCATGGGCTGGGCCCCTTGCCCGAGGGCGGCGAGATCTGCATCCGCGCCGCACGGCGCGAGGTACAGGGCGGCGCGCAGGGCCTGGTGATCGAGGTCCAGGACAACGGCCATGGCTTCAGCGCCAGCGCCGGCAGCGGCGTCGGCCTGGCCAATACGCGCGCGCGCCTGCAAGCCATGTTCGGCGACGCCGCCCGCCTCGAACTGGAGGCCGCCAGCCCGCGCGGCGTGCTGGCGCGGCTGCACCTGCCGCTGCTGGCGCTGGCGGCGGCCGAGCCCGCGGAGGCGCTCGCGTGAGCGGCCTGACGGCCCATGTCTGGCAGTCCTGGCGCAGCCTGCACGCGCGCGAGCTGGCCGGCTGGCTGCTGATCGGCCTGCTGTTCGGCGTGCTGGATTCCAGCTCGCTGATCTATGTGCTGGACCAGCCGGGCTGGCCGCTGGCCCTGCTGGGCCAGCTGATCTCGCCGCTGGTGCTGGTGCTGGTGATCGCCCTCATCTGGCTACCGGTGGACCGCAGCGACGCGCAGCATCCGGCCCGGCCCTGGCGCCTGGCCGCCGCCCTGCTGCTGGGCGCGGGCCTGGCGCTGCTGCTGCTGCAGTGGCTGCTGCAGTGGCTGGCCTGGCCCGACGCGATGGCGCTGATGATGAAGAAGGAGGGCAAGCCGCCCTACGACCGCTGGCACTGGACCGGCGTGCTGGGCGATGCGCTGTTCGCCAGCCTCTGCGCCGGCCTGGTGGTGGCCCTGCACGAGATGAACCGGGGCCAGCAGGCGCTGGAGCTGGCGATGCAGGGCAGCCTGCAGGAGCAGACGGTGCTTAAGCGCAAGGCCATGGCGGCGCGCCTGGCCACGCTGCAGGCCCAGGTCGACCCGCAATTCCTGTTCGACACCCTGGTCGGCATCGAGCAGGACTATGCGCGCGGTGCGGCCGGCGCGGCCCTGCGCATGGAGCAGCTGATACGCCATTTACGCGTGGCCCTGCCGCGCCTGCGCGAATCGGGCAGCAGCCTCGAGGCCGAGGCCGAGCTGCTGGAGAGTTATCTGGCGGTGCGCCTGGGCCCGGCATCGCCCGGGCTGCGGCGCGACTGGCCGGCCGAGCTGGGGCAGCTGGCGGTGCCGCCGATGGTGCTGCTGCCGCTGCTGCAACGTGCGCTGGCGCTCAGCGAGGGCGCGCCCGGCCCCTGCGAGCTGCGCGCGGAACTGAACTCGCCGGGCTGGCGCGTCGGCCTGCGCTTCGGCCGCCCCGGCCTGTGCGGCGACGCCGCCGAGATCGCCGGCCTGCAGCAGCGCCTGCAAAGCACCACCGATACCCAGACCCGCCTGGCCTGCAGCAGCAGCGCCGACCACACCCTTTTCAGCCTCGAGCTGCACCCATGAACAGCAGTGCCCCCACCGCCATCGTGGCGGAAGACGAAGACACCTTGCGCCATGAGCTGGTCGAGCAGCTCGGCCGGCTCTGGCCCGAGCTCAGCATCGTCGCCGAGGCCGGCGACGGCATCGAGGCCCTGCGCCTGCTGGAGCTGCACAAGCCCGACCTGATGTTCCTGGACATCCAGATGCCCGGCCTGACCGGCATCGAGGTGGCCCGCCAGGTGGGCGCGCGCAGCCATGTGGTGTTCGTCACCGCCTACGACCAGTACGCGGTGCAGGCCTTTGACGAGGGCGCCGTTGATTACCTGCTCAAGCCCCTGCAGGCGGCGCGCCTGTTCACCGCCATCAACCGCCTCAAGCAGCGCCTGGCGCAGCCGCTGGCGGACCTGAGCGCGGTGCTGGACCGCCTGGCCGCCGCGCCCCGGCTGCTGGAGACGCCGCGCCAGCCGCTGCGCTGGATCAACGCCTCGGTGGGCCAGACCCTCAAGCTCATCACCGTGGACGAGGTGCTGTACTTCCAGTCCGACAACAAGTACACGCGCGTCGCGATCCGCGAGGGCGAGGCGCTGATACGCAAGCCGCTGAAGGAGCTGGTGGAGGAGCTGGACGCCCAGCAGTTCTGGCAGATCCATCGCTCCACCCTGGTGAACGCGGCCGCGATCGCCGGCGTAACGCGCGACTTCCGCGGCCGTCTGCAGGTCAGGCTGAAGGACAGCACCGACGTGCTGCTGGTGGCCGAAAGTTACGCCCACCTGTTCAAGCAGATGTAAGGGCGGTAGCCAGACCAGACTTTTGGCATCGGCGCAGGCGCTGCTTACCATCGGCTCCGATCCCTGGAGTCCGCCATGAAGAACCGCCTGGCAGCCGGCATCCGCCTGCTGCTCTCCCTGCCCCTGCTGTTGAGCGCGGCTGCGCATGCGGCGCCGCCGGCACCGCCCAATCTGGTGGCGCTGAGCGAACAGCTGGTGACCTCGGGCCAGCCCTCGGCGGATTGGCTGGCCACGCTGGGCGCGCAGGGCTTTGATGCGGTGATCTATCTGGCGCCACCCACCGTCGGCGATGCGGTGCGCGAGGAGCCGCTGATCGTGGCGCGCCAGGGCCTGGTCTTCATCAACATCCCGGTGCGCTTCGACGCACCCAGCGCGCGCGATTTCGAGACCTTCGCGGCCCAGCTGGGCGCCCTCAAGGGCCGCAAGGTGCTGGTGCACTGCCAGGTGAATATGCGCGCCAGCACGCTGAGCTTTCTCTACCGCACGGTTGTGGAGAAGGCCGAGCCGCGCCAGGCCTATGAACAGGTCGCGCGCATCTGGACCCCGTCGGGGCCCTGGAAGACGCTGATGCTTGATCAGCTGCGTCAGCACCAGATCAACTTCGACCCGTTCTGACCATGCAATACACCTTGTTTGCCCTTGAACAGGAACTCGCCCTGGTGGGCCACCATCCGGGCCCCGAACGGCTGGAGCAGCTGATTGCCGACGAGTTCGTCGAGCATGGCAGCGCCGGCCGCATCTGGACCAAGGCCCAGCTGCTGGAGGTGATGCCCCGATGGCCGGTGGTGCAGCGCGAGGTGAGCGAGTTCAGCGCCGAGGCGCTGGCCGAGAACCTCGCCCTGGTGCGCTACCGCTCGCTGCGCATGGGCCAGCTGAGCCTGCGCGCCTCGGTCTGGAAGCGCCAGCCGCGCGGCTGGCAGATCGTCTTCCATCAGGGAACACCCGTGTCGCCAACTTGACCCCGGGCAAACCGGCCTCGTCTCACAATCGGCCGACCAACCGGAGACGAGCGCATGGCCGAACAAACCCACTACCGCATCTGCCCCCTGTGCGAAGCCTGCTGCGGGCTGGAGATACGCAGCGAGGGTGACAAGGTCATCGCGATCCGCGGCGCCGAGGGCGATGCCTTCAGCGCCGGCTACCTCTGCCCCAAGGGCGTGTCGCTGAAGGATCTGCACGAGGACCCCGACCGGCTGCGCCAGCCGCTGATCAAGCGCGACGGCCGCTTCGTGCCGGCCAGCTGGGACGAGGCCCTGGCCGAGGTGGAGGCGCGCCTGCTGCCCATCCTGCGCGCGCATGGGCCCGACGCGGTGGCCGCCACGGCGGGCAACCCCTCGGCACACAAGATCAGCCTGCTGGCCTACTTCCCGCGCCTGGTGCGTGCGCTGGGCACGCGCAATGTGTTCTCGGCCTCGACGCTGGACCAGATGCCCAAGCAGCTCAGCAGCGGCCTGATGTACGGCCACTGGCTCTCGATCCCGGTGCCCGACCTGCCGCGCAGCGATCTGCTCATCATCCTGGGCGCCAACCCCATGATCAGCAACGGCAGCCTCTGGACCGTGCCCGACTACCGCGGCAAGGCCAAAGCGATGCGCGCCCGCGGCGGCCGCATCATCGTGATCGATCCGCGCCGCAGCGAGACCGCCGCGGCGGCCGACGAGCACCTGCCGATCAAGCCCGGCGGCGACGCGTTCCTGCTGCTGGGCATGCTGCACACCCTGTTCGACGAGGGTCTGGTAGAGCTCAAGCAGCTGGCCGCGCATGTCAACGGCCTGGACGAGTTGCGCGCCGCCGCCAGCACCTATGCGCCCGAACGCATGGCGGCCGGCTGCGGCATTGCCGCGGCCGAGCAGCGCCGCCTGGCGCGCGCGCTAGCGAGCACGCCGCGCGCCTCCATCTACGGCCGCATCGGTACCTGCACGCAGCGCTTCGGCACGCTCAACAGTTGGCTGATCGATCTGCTCAACATCCTCACCGGGCACCTGGATGCCGAGGGCGGCGCGATGTTTCCCAAGGCCGCCGCCTTCGCGTCCAACACCCAGGGCAAGCCGGGCATCGGCAAGAGCATCAGCACCGGCCGGCGCCGCAGCCGCGTGAGCGGCGCGCCCGAGGTGTTCGGCGAACTGCCCATCACCTGCCTGGCCGAGGAAATCGAGACGCCCGGCGCCGGCCAGGTGCGCGCGCTCATCACCCTGGCCAGCAACCCGGTGCTGTCGGCGCCGAACGGCCCGCGCATCGCCAAGGCGCTGGATGCGCTCGAGTTCATGCTGAGCCTGGACATCTACCTGAACGAGACCAGCCGCCATGCCGACGTGATCCTGCCCGGCCTCTCGCCGCTGGAGGATCTGCATTACGACATGGCCTTCCCCCAGCTCAGCTGGCGCAACCACGCGCGCTTCTCGGGGCCCGTGTTCGCGCGCCCCGCCGGTCAGCCGGAGGAATGGGAGACCCTGCTGCGCCTGGCCGCGATGGTCGAGGAGAGGGATTGGCGCGGCGACGTCGGCGCGCTCGACGACGCCAATGTCGCGGCCGATGTGCAGCGCCTTGCGGGCGAGCACGCGGGCGCGGTGCTGGCGGCGCTGGCGCCGCAGCGCGGCCCCGAGCGCCTGATCGATCTGGCGCTGCGCAGCGGCCCCTATGGCGACCGCTTCGGCCTCAAGCCCGACGGCATCAGCCTGGCCAAGGTCAAGGCCGCCCCCTGCGGGCTGGACCTGGGCGAGCTAAAGCCACGCATCCCCGAACTGCTGCGCACGCCCTCGGGCCGCATCGAGCTGGCGCCGCCCGCCCTGCTGGCCGACCTGGGTCATGTGGACGCGGCGCTGGACGCGCAGCAAAGCGCAGCCACCGGCCTGCTGCTGATCGGCCGGCGCGACACCCGCTCGGGCAATAGCTGGATGCACAACCTGCCGGTGCTGGCCAAGGGCCCGGAGCGCTGCACCCTGCTGGTGAACCCCGCGGACGCCGCGCGCCTGGGCCTGGTCGACGGCGGCCAGGGCCGGCTGCGCACCGCCACCGGCGAGCTGCTCGCGCGCGTCGAGCTGAGCGCCGAAATGATGGCCGGCGTGGTGAGCCTGCCGCATGGCTGGGGCCATGACCTGCCAGGCGCGCAGCTGGGGCTCGCCCGGGAGCGCCCGGGCGTGAACCTGAATGCGCTGCTGGACGATGCGGCGCGCGACCCGCTCTCCGGCAACGCCGTGTTGAGCGGCGTGCCGGTGGCGCTCAGCCCGGCCTAGGCATAGGCACGTGCCAGCAAGGCCTGGATGGCCTCGCGCGCGGCCGGCTCGTCCAGCGTCGGCGCGTGGCCGCGGCCGGCGATCTCCACCGCCTGCAGCTCGGGCAGGCGCGCGCACATCGCCGCCACGGTGGCGGCCGAGAGGATGTCCGAGCGATCGCCGCGCAGCACCAGCGCCGGCTTGCCCCGGATGGCGTCGAACAGCGGCCACAGCGTGGGCGCGGCGCTGCCCGAGTTGACCCCCTGCGCGATCGCCGGGTCGTAGTCGGGCACGGCCACCAGGCCCTCCATCACATGCGTGGCCATCACCATGTCCAGCCAGTCGGCCGGGCCGAAGTCGGGGAAGTTGCCGTCGTTGATGCGCTGCAGCCGCGCCACCGCCTGCTCCAGCCCGCCGGCCTCGGCCGGCTCGCCCATATAGGCCTGGATGCGCGCCACGCCGCGCGGGTCGAGCTCGGGCCCGACATCGTTGAGCACCACGGCGCGCAAGCGCGCCGGCTGCAGCGCGGCCATGATGATGGCCATCAGCCCGCCCAGCGAGGTGCCGACCACGCTGCATTCGGCCAGCCCGAGCAGGTCGAGCAGGGTGAACATGTCGGCCGCATAGCGGTCGGGCCGGTAGCGTGCGGGGTCGGGGTCGCGCTGCGAGTGACCGCGGCCGCGCTGGTCCGGGCAGATCACGCGGTAACGCGCGCTCAGGGCCAGGGCCAGGCGATCGAAGTCGCGGCTGTTGCGTGTCAGCCCGGGCAGGCACAACACGCAGGGCGCGCCCGGGCCGGGGCCCGGGTAGTCGCGCGCGAACAGCCGCAGCCCGTCGTCACTGCGGTAGTAACGCTGCAGGTACATGGCCGCCTCAGAACTTCATCTGCACGCCCAGCGTGACGGTGCGCGGCGCGCCGTAATAGCCGCTCAGGATGCCCAGGGCCGGGATGTTGTAGCCATCGGTGCGGTAGGCCTTGTCGGTGAGGTTGCTGCCCTGCAGCGAGAAGCTGAGGTTCTTGCTGCGCTCCCAGATCAGGCCGGCGGACAGCAGCGAGTAGGCGTCCTGCGCAATGATCTCGCTCAGATCGGTGGTGGGGTAGACCTTGGTGCGATAGCTCAGGCCGACGCGCGCGCGCAGCAGGCCGCCGAAGGCCGGCTGGCTCAGGTGCTCGAGGTTCAGGCCGCCCTGGAACTTGGGCGCATTGGAGAACTTCTTGTCCTTGGCCACGTTGACGCCCTTGTCCATGTACTCGTCGTACTTGGCATGCAGGGCGGCGAGGTTGCCGCTGACGGTCCAGGCCGAGCTGGGGCGCCAGACGAACTCGAGCTCGGCGCCCTGCACGGTGGCCTTGCCGGCGTTGGTGAAGTCGCCCAGGAAGGTGGGCGCGCCATTGATGACCACGGTGCTGAACACCGAGAGCTGCACGTTCTTGTACTTGTTGTGGAAGGCCGCCGCATTCAGCTCCAGCCGGCCGCCGTCCAGCACCATCTTGGAACCCAGCTCGAAGGAATCGAGGGTCTCGTCCTCGAAGGGCTTGAGCGTGAGCGGGTTGGCCTGGTTGGCGCGCACGTTGTAGCCGCCGGACTTGAAGCCGCGCGAGGCGGTGGCGTACAGATTGGTGGTACTGCTGAACTTGTAGTCCATCGACAGCTTGGGCGCGGTGTTGTGCACCTTGCGCGTCTTGTCGAAATCGGCCGCGGTGGCCACCACCTTGGTGTAGGTACCGTCGGAGAAGCCCTGGTTGAGCACCACTGCGCGCTTGCTCTCCTCGGTGAGGCGCAGGCCGGCGGTCAGGCCCAGGTCGGGCGTCAGGCGCCAGTTCCAGTCGCCGTAGACGGCCGTGCTCTTGGTGTAGACCTTGCCGTTGGTGTTGCCGAAGGAACGGAAGATGGTGTCCGCCAGGAAGGCGTTCAGCACCGTGCCGCCGGCCTTGCCATCGAACTGGTAGAGGCCGAACACGCCCGACTGCGTGCCGCCGGCGTCGTAGGTGAACTGCAGCTCGTTGCTGCGCTGGCTGTCCGAATAGCTGGCGCGCACGTCGGCGATCTTGTTGGGCAGGCCGTCGAAGTCGATGCCGGTGGCGGTGTCGCCGCTGCGGTAGGCGCTGATGAACTTGGCGGTCCAGGCGTCCGAGACATTCCAGGTGGCGGTGAGCGACTGGCCACCGCCATGGGTGAAGTTGGCGTTGGCCATGCCGCTGGTGATGTCGTAGCGGCTGGTCGGCACCGGCGTCTTGAGCGGGTCCCAGGTGTTGTTCACCGCCATGCGCTGGAAGCCGCGCATGTTCGAGTCGTCGCGCGTGCGGTCGATGCTGAACAGCACATTGAAGGGCATGCCGGTGGGGAAGAAGCCGAAGCTGGCGCGGCCGGCGTTGGTCTTCTGGTTGCTGACGGCGCTGCCGTCCACCAGGTTGTGGCCATAGCCATCGTGGTTCAGGCTGGCCAGGGCCACGCGGCCGCGCAACTGCCCATCGGCGCTGGCCGCGCCGGCGGCGGCCTTGAGATTGATCTGGCCATAGTTGCCGAAGGCAAAGCTCAGCGCGCCCTCGGTGTCCTTGCCGAGCGGGCGCGACACGTACTTGATGGCGCCGCCAATGGTGTTCTTGCCGTACAGCGTGCCCTGCGGCCCGCGCAGCACTTCCACGCGCTGCACATCGAACACGTCCAGCAGGCCGCCCTGGGGCCGTGCCACATAGACATCATCGAAGTAGATGCCCACGCCCGGGTCCACGCCCCACAGCGGATCGGCCTGGCCGACGCCGCGGATGAAGCTGGTGACGGTGGTGTTGCTGCCGCGCGCGGCATAGACGGTGAGGTTGGGCACCTGGCCCTGCAGGTCGCCGAGGTCCTTCACGCCCAGGGTCTCCAGGGCCTTCTCGGTCATGGCGGTCACGGCCACCGGCACGTCGCGCAGGCTTTCTTCGCGGCGGCGCGCGGTGACGGTCACCGTCTCCAGCGTCGTCACCTCGCTCTTGGCCTCGTCGGCGGGCTTGCCGCTGGCCGCGGGCGCGGTCTGTTGTGCCATCGCGGGGGCGGCAAAGGCTGCGGCCAGGGCCAGGCAGAGGCGGCTGATGCGTTGATGCTGAAGGGTCATGAGGTCTCCGTTTTGTGGTCTGAACTTTTTTGAGGGCGAGTCCACCCAGCCGGCGGCGCGCGGCCGGCGCAAATGGGCGGATGGGGATGCGGGGCTGGCGCGCGCCTGAAGCGAGCGTTAAGCGGGCGCTAAGCGGGCGCAGCCGTGGTGTGGGTGCTGGTCATGCCTGTCTCCAACTTGTTGTCATGGCCTGTGCGCGGCCAGGTAGGCTTGTCTTTGCAAAGGCCATGCCCAAGGCCGGCCCGGTGGCCCCAAGCAAGTGCAAACCACTAGGCTTTGGGGCCGAAAACGGGGCTGGCTCGCCGCTTGGCCGCGCCGGGCCGCGGCGCACAGCGCCCAACTGTCCACACAACAGGCAACGATGCGCAAATCGCTGTCCAATTTTCAGTCGATGCCTGTGTTTCAGACAGCTGACGCGGCTCATTGCGCCGTCCAGCCGCCGTCCACCGGCAGGGCCACGCCGGTGATGCCGGCGGCCGCCTCACTGCACAGGAACACCGCTACCTCGCCGATGCGCTGCGGCGGCAGCAGGGTCAGGTTGGGCTGTTTCTCGCGCAGCAGTTCGCGGATGCCGGCCTGGCGGTCGCCGCCCAGGGCGGCGGCGCGCGCCTCAATCTGCGGCTGGATGATGGCGGTGTCGGTCCAGCCCGGGCAGATGCAGTTGACCGTGATGCCCTCGGCCGCGGTCTCCAGCGCCACGCCCTTGGACAGGCCCACCAGCCCATGCTTGGCAGCCAGGTAGGCGGCCTTGTTGACCGAGGCCACCAGGCCATGCACCGAGGCGATGTTGACGATGCGGCCCCAGCCGCGCGCGCGCATCCGCGGCACCGCCGCCTTCATGGTGTGGAAGGCCGCGCTCAGATTGACCGCCAGGATGGCGTCCCAGCGCTCGGCAGGAAATTCCGCAATGCCGCAGGTGTGCTGGATGCCGGCGTTGTTGACCAGGATGTCGGGCGCGGCCAGCGCCGCGCTGGCGGCGGCAAGCAGGCCCGCGGCCGCCTGGGCATCGCCCAGATCGGCGCGCACATAGGCGGTGCGGCGCCCCGTGGCGCTGGCCAGTTCGGCGGCCACCGCATCGCCCTGCGCCTGCGGCTCGATGCCATGCAGCACCAGGTCCGCGCCGGCTTCGGCCAGGCAGCGTGCAATCGCCAGGCCTATGCCCTGGGTGGCCCCGGTCACCAGGGCGGTACGGTCGTGCAATGTCATGTCTCGTCGTCCTTCTTGAGTTGCTGGCGCAGCGCCGTCTTCAGCACCTTGCCGTAATGGTTCTTGGGCAGCGCATCGACGAACAGATAGCGCTTGGGTCGCTTGAAACGCGCCAGGGCCTGCAGGCATTGCGCATCCAGCGCGGCGGCGTCCAGTTGCGCGCCGGCCTCGGGCGCGACAAAGGCCACCACGATCTCGCCCCATTCGGCATCCGCCTGGCCCACCACCGCCACCTCGCGCACGCCGGCGCAGCGCAGCAGCACCTCCTCGACCTCGCGCGGGTAGATGTTGGAGCCGCCGCTGATGATGAGGTCCTTGGAGCGGTCCTTCAGGGTCAGAAAGCCCTGGGCATCGAGCGCGCCCATGTCGCCGGTCCAGAGCCAGCCACCGCGCAGGGCCTGGGCCGTGGCCTCGGGCTGCCGCCAGTAGCCGGCCATCACGGTGTCGCCGCGCACCAGCACCTCGCCGGTCGCGCCGGCCGGCAGCGCATTGCCCTGCTCGTCCGCCACGCGCACCTCCACCAGGCTTTGCGCCACCCCCACCGAGGCCAGGCGGGCGAGCCAGTCGGGATGGTCGCGGTCGGCCAGCTGTGCGCGGGCCAGCGCGGTGATGGTCATGGGCGACTCACCCTGGCCATAGATCTGCACGAAGCGCGGCCCCATCAGGGCCAGCGCGCGCCGGATGTCCTGCACATACATGGGGCCGCCGCCATAGACGATGGTCTTGTAGCCCGAAGCATCGCCGTCGCTGGCCTGCAGATGCTCGACCAGGCGCTTCACCATGGTGGGGGCGGCGAAGAAGCACAGCCGCCCCAGCCGCTGCGAAAGCGCCTGCAGCTCGGCCACATCGAAGCCGCCCGAGCGCGGCACCACATGGCGCGCGGCCCTGGCGACGAAGGCGAAGTTGTAGAGCCCGGCGCCATGCGACATCGGCGCCGCATAGACGATCACGTCCTCGGCCTCGACCGCATCCACGTCGATGAAATAGCAGGCCGTCATGGCGAGCAGATTGCGGTGCGTCTGCATCACGCCCTTGGGTCGGCCGGTGGTGCCCGAGGTGTAGAACAGCCAGGCCAGATCGTCGGGGGCGCGCGCCTGCATGGGCGCCGGCTCATGGGCCAGCAGCGCGGCATAGGCGGCCTCGTCGGGGCAGCAGAGCATGCGCAGGCCCGGCATGCTGGCCAGCTCGGGCTGCAGCGAGGCGCCCAGATCGGCACTCACGAACAAGGCCTCGGCGCCGGCGTCCTGCACGATGTAGGCGAGCTCCTTGGCGTGCAGCTTGGCATTCACCGGCACCACCGCCAGCCCCGCCCACCAGGCCGCATAGAGCAGCTCCAGATAGGCCGGGTGGTTGCTCATATAGAGCGCCACGCGCGCACCCGGCCGCAGGCCGCAGCCCTGGCTCAGGCCATGCGCCAGGCGAGCCACCCGGTCGGCCAACTCGCCATAGCGAACCAGCAGCTCGTCGCCGTGCAGCAGGGCCGGCCGCTCCGGGTGAAGCAGCGCGCTGCGCTGCAGCAGGCTGGCCAGGTTCATTGCACCCGCTCCAGCACGCTGACGTAGTTGGCCACCGCCGAGCCACCCATATTGAAGACGCCGCCCAGGCGCGGCTGCGGCAACTGCATCTCGCCCGCCTCGCCCACCAGCTGCATGGCGGCCAGCACATGCATGGAGACGCCGGTGGCGCCGATCGGGTGGCCCTTGGCCTTGAGCCCGCCCGAGGCATTCACCGGCAGCGCGCCATCGGCCATCACCAGGCCTTCGTCCAGCACGCGGGCGCCCTGCCCGGGCGGCGCCAGGCCCATGGCCTCGTAGCTGAGCAGCTCGGCGATCGTGAAGCAGTCGTGCACCTCGGCGAAGGAGAGATCGCGCACGCCGATGCCGGCCTGCTGCAGGGCCTGTGCCCAGGCGCGGCGCGGGCCCTCGAAGGCGAGCGGGTCGCGCCGCGAGAGCGGCAGGAAATCGTTCACCTGCACGCGGCTGCGCAGCGCCACCGCGCGCCTGAACTGGCGTGCCAGGCTGGCATCCACCAGCACCAGCGCGGCCGCCCCGTCCGAGACCAGCGAGCAATCGGTCTTGCGCAGCGGCGCCGCGATCAATGGGTTGCGCTCGGAGACTTCGTTGCAGAACTCGAAGCCCAGGTCCTTGCGCATCTGCGCCCAGGGGTTGCGCACGCCGTTGGCGTGGTTCTTGGCGGCGATGCGGGCCAGCACCGCGCCGTGATCGCCGTGGCGCTCGAAATAGGCCTGGGCGATGCGACCGAAGATGCCGGGAAAGCTCAGGCCCTGGCTGGCCTCCTCGGGCACATAGGAGGCATTGCCCAGGACGCGCGTGACCTCGGCGCCCGAGACCGCCGTCATCTTCTCGGCCCCCACCACCAGGGCGATGCGGGCGCGGCCGGCCTCGATCGCGTCGGCCGCCGCATACAGCGCCGCAGCACCGGAGGCGCAGGCATTCTCCAGCCGCGTGGCCGGGGCCCAGCGCAGCGCCGCGTTGGCCTGCATGGGCAGGGAGGAGGCAAAGATCTCGGGCACGAAGCCGCCGTTGAGCTGACCGAGCCAGATGCCGTCGACCTCGGCACCGCCGAGACCCGCATCCGCCAGCGCGCCCTGCGTCACGCCGCCGATCAGCTGCTCGAGATCCAGGCCGTCCAGACGCCCAAACTTGCTGTGGGCCCAACCAACGATGCACACTGCCATGCCATGCTCCTAGTGATGTTCGGCGCGACTATAGGAACAGCGCCGCGCCCGCGAAACACGTACAACTACCTCAGGACTGCCCCCATGCCCGCCAGCGACGCCAGTGCCGAACCGAGCGCCGACGCCGATCTCAACCTCGCCTTCGACCTCGCTCCCGTGGGCCTGTGCGTGACGCGCGAACGCGGCATCCAGCGCTGCAACGACGCCTTCGCCGAGATGTTCGGCTACCAGCCCGCCGAGCTGGCGGGCCGCTCGATGGCCTGCCTCTACCCCTCGGAGTCCGAGTTCGAGCACATCGGCGCGCAGGGTTTCAACGTGATGCTGGAGACCGGCCGCTACAGCGACGAGCGCATCATGAAACACCGCAGCGGCCGGCTGTTCTGGGTGCATGCGGCCGGGCGTTCGCTGCGCCGCGATCAGCCTTTTGCCTGCGCAGTCTGGATGTTCGAGGACATCTCGGCGCGCCGCGCCGTCACCGTGGACCTGACGGCGCGCGAGCGCGAGATCGTGCGCCAGCTGGCCGCCGGCCAGAGCACCAAGCAGATCGCGCGCCTCTTGGGCATCAGCCCGCGTACCATCGACGGCCACCGCGCCCGCATCATCCGCAAGGTCGGCGCCAGCAGCGCCAGCGAGATGCTGGCCAAGCTGGTGGGGCTGGCCTGAGCGGCCGGCTCAGGGCTGGTAGAAGCGCAGCAGGCCCTGCCACAGCGCCAGCGCCTCATGGGCCATGCTGGTGCTGCCGGCCAAGGGCTTGGCGTCGGCCGCCAGCTGCACCATCACCAGCTTGAGGGCCGGATCGATCAGCATCATCTGGCCGAACACGCCCAGCATCGCAAAGCGGCGCGAGTTGCCCGGGAAGGTCCAGAACTGGTAGCCATAGCCGAAGTAGGGGCTGGCGCGGCCGGGCTGGAAGGCCGGCGCATGCAGGTGCCAGTCGGTGGCCTCACGCAGAAAGCGCGCCGGGATGATTTGCTGGCCGTTGTCGGGGCGCCGGCCATCGTTGGCCAGCAGCACGCCCAGGCGCGCGTAGTCGCCCAGCGTGGCGTTGAAGTTGCCCGCCGCAGCCTCCAGGCCGGTGCGGTCGGCGCGCCACAGCGCGCTCTGCTCGGCGCCCATCGCCTGCCACAGCCGCGGGCCAAGGTAGTCGCTCAAGGACTGGCCGGTGGCGCCGCGCAGCGCCGCCGCCAGCATCACCGTCTCGGTGCTGGCGTAGTGAAAGCGCGTGCCCTGCGGCGCGATGCGCTGGTTGATCTGGCTGGCGGCGGCCTCCAGACCCTCGCGGCTGGCGGCGCGGCCATAGCGGGCCAGATCGTCCTGGCCGTCGTAGCGCTCCTCGAACCGCACGCCCGAGGCCATGCGCAGCAGATTGCGCAAGCTGGTCTGGCCGTACAGGGTGTCGGCCAGGCCCGGCGCATAACGCTCTGCCGTATCGTCCAGCGAGCGCAGCTTGCCCTCCTGCAGCGCCAGCCCCACCGCCAGCGCAACGATGGACTTGGCCATCGAGTGCGAGACAAAGCGGTGCTCGGGCCCGCGCTCGTACTGATAGCGCTCGAGCTGCACCACGCCGTCCTTCACGATCATCAGGCCCATCACGCGCTGGCGCGCCAGGTAGGCGCTGACGTCGCGCTCGACGCCATCGTCCGCCAGCCAGCGCAGCGCCGGCTCGCTGGCCGCGCGCGGCAGCCGCAGCGGCTGCTCGCTGGCCGGCAATTGGTGCACCGGCCCATTCAGGATGCCCGCGATCGCGCCCTGGTTGCTGAAGGAGCCCACGCGCACCGCTTCATTGCTGAACCAATCGCTGGCGGTACCGAGCGGATAGCCCTGCTGGCGCCCCAGCAGATCCTCATCGGGGGCGGCATGCAGCAGCGCCGGCAGCAGCATGGCCAGCCATATGCAATGCCTTGTTGTCGCCATCACCACCGTGCTGCCGCCCCTGCGAGTCTTGTTGGATGAGGCGCATTTCAACAGCATTCCCGGCCGCTCCCAATCCCAGGGACTGGGGGCCAAGTAGAGGCGGCCGTGAAACTTCGTTAGGGTGAACCGAGTAACTGTGGTACATTCGGCAGCATAGATACGCACAAGACCGTTTCTTCAAGGTCTTCAATCTGCAGCCCCGCCGTACGTTCGCTTCATTCGTCGCGCCAGGCTCGCTCCAGTTTTAACTCCCCGTTTGACTGTTCTTGAGTGTTTCTGTCTCCGCAGGCCATGTGGTCGCGGAGTGTTTTTCAATAGTTTCCTAAGGAACAGATCATGACGACTATGCAAACCGGTACCGTGAAGTGGTTCGACGACGGCAAGGGCTTTGGTTTCATCACCCCCGATGACGGCACCAAGGACCTGTTCGCCCACCACAGCGAAATCCGCAACAACGGCGGCTTCCGCACCCTGGCCGAAAACCAAAAGGTCGAGTTCGAAGTGAAGCAAGGCCCCAAGGGCCTGCAAGCCGCCAACATCCGCGGCGTGTAATTCACGGGGCCTGGCGGATCTTTCGAGCTCCGCCCGGCCTCTGAACTCAGCCTGGGAAGGCTGGGACCCTGGTGCAAGCCAGGGTCTCTATCCGCAAGCAGCGTTGACCCAACAACATCTGTCTTGCGATTGAATGCGGTGACCCGTGTCACTCATCTGCGCGACCCGATGCGCAGCGGCGCCAGCAAAGCTGGTTGCCAACCCGGTGCATGGCACCAAATCCCTTTATCGCAATCCGCGCCAAGACGGTTTCCCTATTCGCTCACGCCACAGGGACGGCATCAAGGCGCACACCTCAAAAGACTATGCAAACGAAAAAAAGCATTGAGGTGGGGCGTTTCCTTGTCTCACCTTTCACCAAACCCACCCATGACGGCGGCTTCGCAGCCTCGGTATCGATCCGCTCCGGCCAGGGCATGGCCAGCCATGACCGCGTGATGCGCTTCACGCCGCGCTTTGCCACGCAACGCGCCGCGATCGCCTATGCCACCCGCGAGGGCGTGGCCTGGGTCAGCAAACTCCATTAAGACGCCTCGGCGCCTTGCCAACAAAAAGGGCGACTCCTTGCGGAGCCGCCCTTTTGCTTTGCAGCGGAAGAACCTGGGGGTCAGGTCTTGCCTGGCAGCGCCACGCCACCGCCCAGCGCCTTGTAGAGCTGCACGCCGTTGACCAGCTGCGCCAGGCGCACCTGCAGCGCCGCCTGGCGCGCCGCGAAGCTGGCGCGCTGGGCGTCCAGCAGCTCCAGCGAGCTGGAGGCGCCGTTGGCAAAACGCAGCTCCACCAGTCGCAGACGCTCGGCCTCGGCCGCGGCCTGCGCATCCTGGGCGCGCGCCTGCTCGCCCAGCGTGGCCCGGCCCGCCAGCGCGTCGGCCACCTCGCGGAAGGCGCTCTGCACGCTCTTTTCGTACTGCGCCACCGCGATCTCGCGCGCCGCCTTGGCCGAGGCCAGGTTGGCTTCGTTGCGGCCGCTGTCGAAGATCGGCAAGAGCAGTTGCGAGGCAAAGCTCCAGGCGGTGTTCTTGAACAGGCCGTCGAGCTCCGAGCTGGCCGTGCCGAGGCTGGTGGTGAGCGTGATGCTGGGGAAGAAGGCCGCACGCGCCGCGCCGATATTGGCATTGGCGGCGCGCAGCAGGCTCTCGGCCTGCAGCACATCGGGCCGCTGCACCAGCACTTCGGAGGGCAGGCCGGCCGGCAGCTCGGCGAGCTGCTGCGCGGCCAGGGCCTGACCTGCCGGCAGATCGGCCGGCAGGGGCTGGCCGAGCAGCAGCACCAGGGCGTTCTCGTCCTGGGCGCGCTGGCGTTCGGCCTGCGCCACGGCCGCGCGCGCGGCCTCGAGCGCCGAGGCCGCGCCGGCCAGATCCAGGCTGGAGGCGGCGCCGTTGTCGAAGCGCAGCTTGAAGAGGCGATGGCTGTCCTCGCGCGTCGCCAGGGTCTGGCGCGCCAGCTGCAGCAGCTCTTCGTCCGCCTGCAGGCCCAGATGGGCAGCGGCCACCGCGGCCACCAGGCTCAGCTGGGCCGCGCGCGCGCCCTCGGCGCTGGCGAGGTAGCGCTGCGTGGCCGCGTCGCTCTGGTTGCGCAGCTTGCCGAACAGATCCAGCTCATAGGCGCTGATCTGCAGGCCGGCCTGGTAGCTGCTGGTGATGGTGTCGTCCTTGCCGGGCTGGCGCGAGCTGGCCAGGCCGACGCCCACGGTGGGCAGCTGGTTCGCGGCACTGACGCGCGCCAGCGCCCGTGCCTGCTCCATATTCAGCAGGGCGACGCGCAGGTCGCGGTTGTTCTGCAGCGCCAGCTCGATCAGCTTGCGCAGCCGCGCGTCAGCGTAATAGCGCTGCCAGTCCAGTTGCGCGGCCGCCTCGGGGCCCTGGCTGGGCTGGGCCCAGGACTGCGCCACTGGTGCGGCGGGGCGCTGATGCTCGGGCGCCAGATTCACGCAGCCGCTCAGGGCCGCGGCCATGAGGACACTCAAGGTCAAGATTTGCTTGCTCATCTCAGCGGCCCTCCGTCGTGTTGCTGGCTTCACTCATTGCCGCCTCATGCGCATACAGCCGCCGCTGCCGGTCGCTGCCCTTGAAGATGCGTCGCACCACCAGGAAGAACACCGGCACGAAGATCACCGCCAACACCGTGGCCGAGATCATGCCGGACAGCACGCCGGTACCGATGGCACGCTGGCTGGCCGAGCCCGCGCCGGTGGCGAAGAACAGCGGCGTCACGCCCAGGATGAAGGCCATCGAGGTCATGATGATGGGGCGGAAGCGCAGATGGCAGGCTTCCAGGATGGCCTCGATCAGGCCCTTGCCCTCGGCCTGCAAGTCCTTCGCGAACTCGATGATCAGGATGGCGTTCTTGGCCGACAGACCGATGATGGTGATCAGGCCCACCTTGAAGTAGACGTCGTTGGGCATGCCGCGCAGGCTGGCACCGGCCAGCGCACCCAGCAGACCCAGCGGCACCACCAGCAGCACCGAGAGCGGGATCGACCAGCTCTCGTACAGCGCCGCCAGGCACAGGAACACCGCCAGCAGCGAGAAGGCGAGCAGGATGGTGGCTTGCGAGCCCGAGAGCTTTTCCTCGCGCGACAGGCCGGTCCACTCATAGCCGATGCCAGGCGGCAGCTGATTGACCATCTGCTCCAGCTCGGCCATGGCCGCGCCGGTGGATGCACCGGGCGCGGCGTCGCCGGCCAGGCGCATGGCCGGATAGCCGTTGTAGCGCGTGGCCTGCATCTGGCCGGTGATCCAGTGGGTGCGGGCAAAGGCCGACAGCGGCACGCCCTGGCCCTTGGCATTGCTGACGTTCAGGCGCAGCAGGTCCTCGGGCTGCATGCGGGCGGCGGCATCGGCCTGCACCACCACGCGCTGCAGGCGGCCGCTGCTGGGGAAGTCGTTCACATAGGCCGAGCCCAGCTGGGTGCCGATCACCGCGGCGATCGCGTCGTAGCTGACGCCCAGGGCGTTGGCCTTCTCGCGGTCGATGTCCAGCTGCAGCTGGGGGGCGTCTTCCAGGCCGTCGGGGCGCATGCCGGTGATGAGCTTGCTCTGGCTGGCCATGCCCATCAGCTGGTTGCGCGCGTTCAGCAGCGCCTCGTGGCCGAGGCCGGCGCGGTCCTGCAGGCGCAGGGCAAAGCCGGTGGCCGTGCCCAGCTCGGGGATGGGCGGGGGCGAGAGCGGGAAGATGAAGGCATCGCGCACCGCCATCATGGCGCCGAAGGCGCGGCCGGCCAGCGCCGAGGCACTGTGCTGCGGGCCGACGCGCTCCTCCCAGGGCTTGAGCGGCACGAACACCAGCGCGGCGTTCTGGCCCTGGCCCGAGAAGGAGAAGCCGATCACGCCCACGGTGTGCTGCACCTCGGGCTGCTTGAGCATGAAGTCTTCCACCTGCTTGACGGCCGCCTCGGTGCGGCTGGCCGTCGCACCCGGGGGCAGCTGCACATTGACGATCAGGTAGCCCTGGTCTTCGTTGGGCAGGAAGGAGGTGGGCATGCGGGTGTAGAGCAGGCCCACGGCCGCCACCACCACGCCATACACGATCAGCATGCGGCCGCTCTTCTTCAGCAGCTTGGCCACCCAGCCCTCATAGCCCTTGGCGGTGCGCGCGAAGCCGCGGTTGAACCAGCCGAAGAAGCCGGTCTTGGCGTGCGCATGGCCGGCCTGCACCGGCTTCAGCAGGGTGGCGCACAGCGCCGGCGTGAGCGTCAGCGCCATCAGCGCCGACAGCAGCATCGAGGCCACCATGGCCAGCGAGAACTGGCGGTAGATATTGCCCACCGAGCCGGCGAAGAAGGCCATCGGCACGAACACCGACACCAGCACCACGGTGATGCCGATGATGGCGCCCGAGATCTGGCTCATCGCCTTGCGCGTGGCCTGCAGGGGCGGCAGCCCCTCCTCGTTCATGATGCGCTCGACGTTCTCCACCACCACGATGGCATCGTCGACCAGGATGCCGATCGCCAGCACCATGCCGAACAACGTCAGCACGTTGATGGAGAAGCCCATCCACAACATGATGGCAAAGGTGCCCAGCAGCGCCACCGGCACCACGATGGTGGGGATCAGGGTGTAGCGCCAGTTCTGCAGGAACAGGAACATCACCAGGAACACCAGCACAACGGCCTCGACCAGTGTCTCGACCACCTGGCTGATGGAGATCTTCACGAACTTGGACGAGTCGTAGGGGATCGCGTAGTTCACGCCCTCGGGGAAGTAGCGCTCCAGTTCCAGCATGCGCTCCTTCACCGCGGTGGCCGAGGCCAGGGCGTTGCCGCTGGGGGCCAGCTGGATGCCGATGCCGGTGCTGGGCTTGCCGTCCAGGCGCGAATAGGAGCCATAGCTCTGGCCACCCAGCTCGATGCGCGCCACGTCCTTGAGGCGCACGCTGGAGCCGTCGGTATTGGCGCGCAGCACGATGTTGCGGAACTGGTCCACCGTCTCGAGCTGGCCCTTCACCACCACCGTGGCCGACATGGTCTGGCTGGAGAGATTGGGCAGCTCGCCGATCGAGCCCGCCGGCACCAGCGCGTTCTGCGCGCGGATGGCGGCATTCACCTCGGCCGGGCTGATGTTGAAGGACAGCAGCTTGGCCGGGTCCAGCCAGATGCGCATGGCGCGCTCGGTACCGAACAGCTGGGCCTGGCCGATGCCGGGCAGGCGCTGCAGCTCGGGGATGATGTTGCGCGAGGCATAGTCACCCAGGGCCACCGGGTCCAGCGTGCCGTTCTTGCTGGAGAGCGTGACGAAGAGCAGGAAGTTGCTGCGCGACTTGTCCACGCGCACGCCCTGCTGCACCACCTGGGCGGGCAGGCGCGGCGTGGCGCGGCCGAGGCGGTTCTGGATCTCGACCTGGGCCAGGTCGATATTCGTGCCGGGCTCGAAGGTGACGGTGATGGCGCCGGTGCCGTTGGCCTGGCTGACCGATTCCATATAGGCCAGGCCGGGCGCGCCATTGAGCTCCTGCTCGATCACCGAGACGACGCTCTCGTCCAGGGTCTTGGCCGATGCGCCCGGGTAGGCGGTGCTGATGACCAGCGATGGCGGCGCCACCGTGGGGTACTGCGCCACCGGCAGCTTGGTGATGGAGACCGCGCCGAACACCAGGATGAACAAGGCGATCACCCAGGCGAACACCGGCCTGTCAATGAAGAAACGTGACATGTGTGGTGCCTCCTCGGCTTAGCGGCTGGCGGCGGAGGCCGGTGCTGCTGCTGCGTTGGGCACCCACGGCACCGGCGTCACCGGCGCGCCGGGCACGAACATCTTCTGGAAACCGTCGACGATGACTTGATCGCCCGGCTTGAGGCCGTCCAGCACCACCCATTGGTTGCCCTGGGCCGCGCCCACCTTGACCATGCGCGGCTCGGGCTTGTTGCCGGCGCCGACGATCAGCACCGAGTCGCCCTGGTTGCTGCGCTTGACCGCCTGCTGCGGCAGCAGGATGCCGGCGGGCAGCTCGGCCTGCGCCAGGCGCACGCGCACATATTGGCCGGGCAAGAGCTGACCCTCGTTGTTCGGCACCTCGGCGCGCAGGAGCACCTGGCCGGAGCTGGCATCCACGCTCAGGTCGGTGAAGAGCAATTTGCCGGGCTTGGCCAGCTCGCTGCCATCGTCCAGGGCAATGCGCACCTGCGCCGCCTGGGCGCCGGCCGAGCGCAGTTGGCCCTTGGCCAGCGCGGCGCGCAGCTGCTGCACCTCGTTGGCGCTCTGGGTGAAGTTCACGTAGACGCTGGAGGTCTGCTGGATCAGCGCCAGCTGGGTGGCCTCGGCGGCGCTCACCAGCGCGCCCTCGGTCACCAGGGCACGGCCGATGCGGCCGGAGATCGGCGCCGTCACATGGGCGTAGTCCACATTCAGCTTGGCGGTCTGGATCGCGGCCTTGGCGGCGGCCACATCGGCCTCGGCGGACTTGGCGGCCGCCACCGAGCTCAGGTATTCCTGCTGGCTGATCGCCTTGGCATCCACCAGGGGCTTGTTGCGTTCGGCCTGGGCCGCCGCCTGGGCCAGATTGGCCTGGGCCTTGGCCAGGCTGGCCTGGGCGCTTTCCAGCGCGGCCTGGTAGGGGGCCGGATCGATCTGGAACAGCGGCTGGCCGGCCTTGACCTCGCTGCCCTCCGTGAACAGGCGCCTCAGCACCACGCCGTTCACGCGCGCCCGCACCTGGGCGGTGCGCTGGGCCTCCACGCGGCCCGGTAGCTCGGTCTGCAGCGCCACCGCCTGCAACTCGGCCTTCAGCACGCCCACCGGGGCCGGCGGCGGCATGCCACCGCCACCCGCGCCGGCGGCCTTTTCAGCGCCACCGCAGGCGCTGAGCGCCGCGGCCACCGCCACCACCAGGGGCAGCAGGTAAAGGGCGCGGGCACGCAGGCCAGCGCCGGATGAGGATGTTGCGGCGACTGTTACTGCTTCTTCTTGGACTGGCATCACGATGGGATTCCTCTCTGCAACTCGGTAGAACAACGACGAACGGCGCGTCGGTTTTCGACATGGGGATGGGGCGGAGTATAAACATACATTCGCGTATGTATGTTTCTTGACCTAAAATCCCTACACCATGGCCAGGAAAACCAAGCAAGAAGCAATGGAGACACGCCACCGCCTGCTCGACGCGGCGGAGCAGCTCTTCCATCAGCACGGGGTTTCACACACCTCGCTGCAGGATATCGCGCAGGCCGCCGGCCTGACGCGCGGCGCCATCTATTGGCACTTCGAGGACAAGGCCGAACTCTTCGACGCCATGATGGAACGCGCCGCCATGCCGCTGGAAGAAGGCATGAGCATGACGAGCGAGGCCTCGCCGCAGCTGAGCCTGGCCGAGCTGCGCTGGGGCCTGGTGAACGTCTTCTACTCGGCCATGCACAACGAGCGCACCCGGCGCGTGTTCGAGATCGCGATGCAGAAGGTGGAGTACACCGGCGAGCTGCAGGCCCTGAAGGACCGCAAGCTCAGCGCCCACCGCGACTGGCGCGCGCAGAACCAGGCCGCGTTCGACCATGCGGTGGCCCTGGGCCAGTTGCCCAAGGCGATGGACACCCGCCTCGCCGCGATCGCCCTGGTGGCCCTGGTGGACGGGCTGATCCACCAATGGATCATGGACCCCGAGTCCTTCGACCTGATGCAGGTGGGCCAGGCCAGCGTGGAGGGCTTTCTGACCAGCCTGGCGCAAAGCGGCAGCGCCCTGCTGCCGCCCATGAGCGCCGAGGAACGGGCCCGCCTGGGCCAGGCCGGCATTTGCCGGCGCGCGGCACAAAGCCACGCCGAATGACCTTTCACGCCCTGGGCCTTCGTCGGGAGGGTTCGGGTTTGTGCCGAGTCAAGGGACAATCGCGGGTTGCCCGCGCCCGATTGATCTGAAAGCCCTGCCGTGTCCGCCCATCCCGCCATTACCCCGCCCAAAGCCTCCAAGGCCCTGACGGCCTATCGCCCGTTCTGGGCCAAGCGCTTTGGCGTGGCGCCCTTCCTGCCGATGAGCCGGGCCGAGATGGAACAGCTGGGCTGGGATTCCTGCGACATCATCATCGTCACCGGCGACGCCTATGTGGACCATCCCAGCTTCGGCATGGCGGTGATCGGCCGCACGCTGGAGGCGCAGGGCTTTCGCGTCGGCATCATCGCGCAGCCCGATTGGCAGAGCGCCGATCCCTTCAAGGTGCTGGGCAAGCCGAACCTGTTCTTCGGCGTAGCGGCCGGCAATATGGATTCGATGATCAACCGCTACACCGCCGATCGCAAGATCCGCAGTGATGACGCCTACACGCCCGGCGGCGAGGCGGGCAAGCGGCCGGACCGCGCCACCCTGGTCTACACCCAGCGCTGCAAGGAGGCCTGGAACGATGTGCCGGTGGTGATCGGCGGCATCGAGGCCTCGCTGCGCCGCATCGCCCATTACGACTACTGGAGCGACAAGGTGCGCCGCTCCATCCTGGTGGACGCCAAGGCCGATCTGCTGGTGTACGGCAACGCCGAACGGGCGATCGTCGAGATTGCCCACCGGCTGGCGCAACGCAAGCCCATCGAGAGCATCACCGATGTGCGCGGCACCGCCTTCATGCGCCGCACCAACGACCCGACGGCCGCCGGCTGGTTCGAGCTGGATTCCAGCTCGGTGGACCTGCCCGGCCGCGTGGACGAGCTGATCAGCCCCTACCAGGAGATCGCGCAGGAGACCTGCGACAGCGCCACCGCCCCCGACGCGCCGAAGCCGATCACCATCCACCGCAGCGGCAAGATGGCCCTGCCCCCGCGCGAACAGACCGTGATACGGCTGCCGGCCTACGAACAGGTGAAGAGCGACCCGGTGCTCTATGCGCATGCCAATCGCGTGCTGCATCTGGAGACCAACCCCGGCAACGCACGCGCCCTGGTGCAGAAGCACGGCGAGCGTGACCTCTGGATCAACCCGCCGCCCATCCCGCTCAGCACCGCCGAGATGGACCATGTGTTCGACCTGAACTACGCCCGCGCGCCGCACCCGCGCTATGCGGACGAGCATGGCGGTCATGATGGCGCGACCAAGATCCCGGCCTGGGAGATGATCCGCTTCAGCGTCAACATCATGCGCGGCTGCTTCGGCGGCTGCACCTTCTGCTCCATCACCGAGCATGAGGGCCGCATCATCCAGAGCCGCTCGGAAGACTCGGTGATCCGCGAGATTGAGGAGATGCGCGACAAGGTCAAGGGCTTCACCGGCGTGGTGTCCGACCTCGGCGGCCCCACCGCCAACATGTACCGCATCGGCTGCAAGAGCCCCGAGATCGAGGCCGCCTGCCGCAAGCCCAGCTGCGTCTACCCCGGCATCTGCCAGAACCTGCAGACCGACCACGGCCCGCTGATCCAGATGTACCGGCGCGCCCGCGCGCTCAAGGGCGTGAAGAAGATCCTGATCGGCTCGGGCCTGCGCTACGACCTGGCGATCAAGTCGCCCGAGTACATCAAGGAGCTGGTGACCCACCATGTGGGCGGTTACCTGAAGATCGCGCCCGAGCACACCGAGGGCGGGCCGCTGTCCAAGATGATGAAGCCGGGCATCGGCACCTACGACAAGTTCAAGCAGCTGTTCGAGCAGGCCAGCGAGGAAGCCGGCAAGAAGCAGTACCTGATCCCCTACTTCATCGCCGCCCACCCCGGCACCGCCGACGAAGACATGATGAATCTGGCGGTGTGGCTGAAGAAGAACGGCTTCCGCGCCGACCAGGTGCAGACCTTCTACCCCAGCCCGATGGCCACCGCCACGGCGATGTACCACACCAGCAAGAATCCGCTGAAGAAGGTCACGCGCGACAGCGAGACGGTGGACATCGTGCGCGGCGAGCGCCGCCGCCGCCTGCACAAGGCCTTCCTGCGCTACCACGATGCCAACAACTGGCCGTTGCTGCGCGAGGCCCTACAGGCGATGGGTCGGGCCGATCTGATCGGCAACGGCAAGCACCACCTGATCCCGACCTACCAGCCGATGACGGATGGCAGCTACGAGAGCGCGCGCCGCAAGAACTCGACGCCGGTGAAACCCTGTAGCGCCAAACCGACGGCCAAGCCCGCCGGCACGGCGCCGCGCAAGGGTCAGATCTTGACCCAGCACACCGGACTGCCGCCGCGCGACACCGGAGCCAAGCCGGCGCGCCCCGCCGCCAGGCCGGGCACGGCCAAGCCGCCCAAACGCTGAGCAGCGGCTGATCAGGGCTGGGGCGGTGGCTCCGCCGGCGTTTCGGCTGGCTGCGCCTGCCAGGCACGCCACAGCCTGAGCGCCTGCAAGCCCGTCTTCAGCAGGCCCAGCAGGCCGGCCACCTTGGCCGGGCGGCGCAGCATCAGCACCACACCGGCCACCCCCAGGCCGGTGGCCGCCGCCCGCCAGGGCGGTGGCAGGCCGCGCAGCAGGCGCAGGCCGCGCCAGGCCCAGGGCATCCAGCCCAGCGGCCGCACCAGCTCGCGCACATCGGTCTGCAGATCGCCCCGCAGCGTGGCGCTGCGCATGCGCAACTCCAGCTGGCGCAGGCGCAGCGTCTGTTCGGCATCGCGCCAGATCATGATGACGAGCCCCCCAGGGCGTCGCGGTCGCGCGCCAGTTCGGCGGCGCTGGCGGCGAACACCCCGTCGGGGCTCTGCAGCCGGTCGCGCGCCCGCCCCAGCATGGCGTAGCCCAGGCCGGCATACACCAGGCACAGCCCCAGCGCCACCGCCCAACGCCAGCCCTCGGGGCTCAGCAGCAGCAGGGCCAGGCTCAGCATCACCACCGCCGCCGTCACCAGCATCACGGCCAGCAGGGCCGTCACCAGGGCCGAGACCAGGCGCAGCTTCTCGGCCTCGAGCTCGGTGCCCAGCAGTTCCAGGCGCAGCTGCAGCAGTTCCAGCAGATGGCCGCCCAAGCGCTGCAGCGCAGGCTTCAGGCCGCTGCCGGCACCATCATCAGTTGCGGGGCTGCTCATGCCTCATCTCCGTGTGAACGAATGCCAGCATTGTGCTCGCAGCGCTGCAGATCAGGGTAAGGCCTGTCCCTCCCTGGACACAGGGAGGCGCCGGCTTGGGCTACAGTCCGGCTAGCAGACAAAGACCTATGACCAAAGCCTTGAAGAAGCGCCTCAACACCCGCTTGATCGCCACGATCGAGCCTGTCGGTGCGGTCCATAGTGGCGCAAAGGCTGGGCTTGAGGCAAGCTACGGCGTGCTCGTACTTGTCCGCCTCACCACCCCCAAGGTTGAATAAATGTCGGAAAGCCAGATGTCCAACAGCGCAGAGCTCGCCCCAGGCGATGACGACCTGCTGGAATTCCTGGACGGTCCCGAGCATCACGACGAGATACCCGCGCACGAGCAACAGCCCTGGCGCATCCTGATCGTCGACGACGACGCCGATGTGCACAAGGCCACCGAGCTGGCCATGCAGGGCCTGCAGGTGGAGGGCCAGCCGCTGTCCTTTCTGCACGCCGAATCGGCCGCGCAGGCGCGCCAGGTGCTGAGCGCCGAGCCCGATCTGGCGGTGGTGCTGCTGGACGTGGTGATGGAATCGGAAGACGCCGGCCTGCAGCTGGTGCGCTTCATCCGCGACGATCTCAAGCTGCGCGCGGTGCGCATCGTGCTGCGCACCGGCCAGCCCGGCTATGCGCCCGAGATCGAGACGGTGCAGACCTACGACATCAACGACTACAAGACCAAGTCGGAACTGACGCGCACGCGGCTCTACACCGTGCTCACCGCCGCGATCCGCTCCTACCGGCAGATCCGCGCGCTGGAAAGCAACCGCAAGGGCCTGGAGCTGATCGTCGAGGCCAGCACCGAGCTGAGCCGGCTGCAGGGCCTGCAGCGCTTTGCCGAGGGCGTGGTGACCCAGCTCTGCGCCCTGCTGGGCATCCTGCCCGAGGGCCTGGTGTGCGCGCGCTCGAGCGCCGATGTGGACGATCAGTCGCGCATCGTCGCCGCCGCCGGCCAGTTCAGCAGCCTGATCAACTGCCCGCTGGGCGCGGTGCAGGTCACCAAGGTCAGGCACATCCTCACGCGCTGCCTCAGCGAGCGCCAGAACATCTACGAAGACGGCTGCACCTGCCTCTATTTCGGTCTCTCCAACGGTCGCGCCCTGGCGGCCATGGTGGACGTGGGCCGCCCCCTGGACGAGCTCGACCAGCAGCTGCTGCGCGCCTTCTGCTCCAACATCGCGGTGGGCTTCGAGAACGTGGTGCTGTATTCGCAGCTGATCGACCAGGCCTACAACGACCAGCTGCTGCACCTGCCCAATCGCACCCGTTTCATCGAGCTGCTGGAGCAGAACCTCAAGCATCCCGACGGCATCACGCTGGCGCTGATCGACCTGGACGACTTCTCCGACGTCAACGACGCCTTCGGCCACCGCTTCGGCGACCAGGTCCTGCAGGCCGTGGTGTCACGCCTGGCGGACCAGCTCGGCTTCAACACCTCGATGGCGCGCGTGGCGGCCGATGCCTTCGGCCTGATGGGCCCGAACCATCTGGTCAATGGCGACAACATCCGCAACCTGTTTGCCGAGCCCTTCACGGTGGCGGGCGAACGCCTGCAGCTCTCGGCCACCACCGGCCTCGTGCGCCTGACCGAGTCGAATTCGGTGGGCTCGGAACTGCTGCTGGATGCCCAGATCGCGCTCAAGCGCGCCAAGCAGCAGCACCGCGGCTCCTCGCAGTATTTCTCCGCCGCCATGGGCACCGACGCGCGCGAGCGCTTCAAGCTGCTGAAGGGCCTGCGTGCCGGTTTCGAGGAACGCCGCCTGTTCGTGGTCTACCAGCCCCAGGTGGATCTGGTGAGCCGCCAGCCGCTGGGCGCCGAGGCGCTGCTGCGCTGGCGCACCGCCGAGGGCCAGTTCGTGCCGCCGGACCAGTTCATCCCGCTGGCCGAGCAATCCGGGCTGATCATCAGCATCGGCGACTTCGTGCTGCGCACCGCCTGCTTCCAGCTCAAGCATCTGCGCGACCTGGGTTATCAGGACTTCCGCATGGCGGTGAACATCTCGCTGGCGCAGTTCCGCCATCCGCTCTTCATCCAGACCGTCAAGGCGGCGCTGGAAGACAGCGGCGTGCCGGGCACCAGCCTGGAACTGGAGATCACCGAATCGATGGCGATGGAAGACATCTCCCTGGTGCTGCGCGTGCTGGCGGACATCCGCAGCACCGGCGCCTCGGTGGCGATCGACGACTTCGGCACCGGCTTCTCCTCGCTGAGCCAGCTGCGCCAGCTGGACGTGGAGCGGCTCAAGATCGACCGCGCCTTCGTGCGCGAGGCCCAGAGCAGCAATGCTGGCTCCACCATTGCGCAAATGGTGGTGAACCTGGGCCGCGGCCTGGGCATGCGCGTGATCGCCGAGGGCATTGAGACCGAAGAGCAGTGCCAATACCTGCAGACCCTGGGCTGCCACGAGGGCCAGGGTTATCTGTTCGCCAAGCCCATGATGGCCGACCAGCTCCAGCTCTGGCTGGAGAGCGGTAAGGGCGAGCCGCTGCAGTAAGCCGGCCCGCCCCCTGCGCGGCAGGTGGCTACTTGCTGCGCGCGATCAACATGCCCAGCAGCAGGCCGACGCCGGCCGCCACGCCGATGGACTGCCAGGGGTTCTCGTGCACATAGTTGTCGGTGGCCTTGCCGGCGGCCTTGGCCTTCTCGATCGCGGCCTCCTGCAACTCGGTGAGATGGCGCTTGGCGCGGTCCAGGCTGGCCTGAACCTTGGCGCGCAACTCGCTGGCGCCCTCGCCGGCCTGGCCGGCGGTGGCCTTCAGCAGGGACTCGGCCTCGGCGACGACGGCGTGCAAATCTGCCACCAGGCGTTCCTTCTGGGCGTGTACTTGGTCTGACATGGCGTCCTCCGTTGCGGTACTGGGATCAATGCTTGTACACCTTATCCCAGCCCGGTGCAGCCCCAATGTCCCAGATCAACGTATCAGGCCAGCAGGGTGTCGGCGCTCACATAGGCATAGCCCAGGTCGCGCGCCACCGCCTCGTAGGTGACATGGCCGGCGGCCACGTTCAGGCCCGCCTTCAGATGCGGGTTGTCCTTGAGCGCCTGCTTCCAGCCCTTGTCGGCCAGCGCCACGGCATGGCCGATGGTGGCGTTGTTGAGCGCGAAGGTGGAGGTGCGCGCCACCGCGCCGGGCATGTTCGCCACGCAGTAATGCACCACGCCGTCCACCACGAAGGTGGGCTCGGCATGGGTGGTGGCGTGCGAGGTCTCGAAGCAACCGCCCTGGTCGATCGCCACGTCCACGATCACCGCACCCTTCCTCATGCGCGACACCATCGCGCGCGTCACCAGCTTGGGCGCCGCGGCGCCGGGGATCAGCACGCCACCGACCACCAGATCGGCCGACAGCACCGCCTCTTCCACGCTCTGCGCCGTCGAGTACTGGGTGGTGATGCGGTTGCCGAACACCAGGTCCAGCTGGCGCAGGCGGTCCACGCTCTTGTCCAGCACGGTGACCCGCGCGCCCATGCCCACCGCCATCTGCAGCGCATGCGTGCCCACCACGCCGCCGCCCAGGATCACCACATGGGCGGGCGCCACGCCGGGCACGCCGCCCAGCAGCACGCCCATGCCGCCCTTGCTCTTCTCCAGATGCGCGGCGCCGGCCTGCACGGCCATGCGGCCGGCCACCTCGCTCATCGGCGCCAGCAGCGGCAGGCCGCCGCCGGGCGCGGTGACAGTTTCGTAGGCAATGCAAATCGCGCCGCTCTTCACGAGTGCGGCGGTCTGCTCGGGGTCCGGCGCCAGGTGCAGATAGGTGTAGAGGATCTGGCCGGGGCGCAGCATCGCGCATTCCTGCGGCTGCGGTTCCTTGACCTTGACGATCATCTCGCTCTGCGCAAACACCGTGGCGGCGTCGGGCGCCAGCTGCGCGCCGGCGGCCAGGTACTGCTCGTCATCCAGCCCGATGGCGGCGCCGGCACCGGCCTGCACCAGCACGCTGTGGCCGCGGCTGCTGAGTTCGCGCACGCTGGCGGGCGTCAGGCCCACGCGGTACTCGTGGTTCTTGATTTCCTTGGGGCATCCGATCTTCATGGCTTGTCTCCGTTCTTGTAGGACTTGGCTCCACGCTTTGTACGACCGGCAGCCGTCCGAGCGCAAATGGCATTTGCCGCGCTACAGCGGCATTAGCAACGCTAATCGGCGCTAATCCGCCGCCTCTTCCCAACGCTCGACCAGGAAGAAACCCTCGGTGGCACGCCCCAGCAGGCGCAGGCGGCGCCCCTCCAGCGCCTCCAGCTCGGGGTCGCGAAAGGGGTTGCCGCCCACGCGCCGCAGCACATGCTGCAGCCCCTGGGCGTCCTCCAGCACCATGCCCCGGTGCTCGCTCTTCGTGCCCTGCGCCAGCAGGCGCTTGCTGATCTTGCCCACGATCTCGCTCATCGGCCAACCTTTGTGTGGAAATTAGCGCGAATGCACCCGCCGCACATGCAGCAGCTGGCCGTTCTCCTCGGTGGCGACAATGGCCAGCACATGCGGCACGCGCTGCTCGCCCGTGCCATGCTGCGCCAGCCCCTTGAGCACATGGATGCGACGTATCGGCCCCTTGCCGCCGATCTCGAAGCTCAGCCGCGAGACCTCGCCCTGCAGGCCCGATTCGCGCGCCATCATCTGCATGGTGCGCTCTACCGGTGCGGCCGGCTCCAGCGCCTTCGACCGCACCGGCGGCAGCGCGCGTGCCAGGTGCCGCCCCTCGCGCTCCAGCCGCTCGCGCCGCAGGCCGCGCACACCGCGGTCCTGCACCTTGGCGAAGGCCTGCTTGAAGGCCTTGGTCTTGCTGAGGGCATGGGCGGCATAACCCACCGGCTGCAGGGCCGGATCGCCGAGCAGGTAGAACTGGCCCAGGGTCTTCAGATCGAAGGGGTCCAGATGGGTGCGTTCGCCGGCGAACTTCTGGCGCGCCTCCAGCGCCGCGCGGCCCAGCGAGGAGCCCGCCAGCACGCGCTGCAGGAAATACTGGCAGATCAGGTCGGCCGAGCCATTGCCCTCGCTGGGCCCGTAGGCAATCGTGGTGCTGCCGAAAAAGCCGCTCGCGCCGTCGGCCAGGTAGCTCAGCGCGATGCCCTGGGTGCCGGCGCTCTCGGCCGGATCGTAGAGCTGGGCGCCATAGCAGCACTCGGCGGCCACCACGGTGCCGGCGGTGATCTTGCCGGTGAGCAGATTGGCGCGGTGCGCCACCGGATAGGCGTCGCCGCGCTGGCCGAAGTATTCGGGCGAATGGGCGGCGCCATGGCAGTTGATGAAGTGCATGCGCGGGGTCAGGTCTTGCTTGGCCCAGCGCGGGCCCTTGGGTGGCGCCAGGTTCAGCGGCGCGGCGTCGCCAAAGGTGTTGTTCACGCTCAGGCGCGTGGAGCCCTGCCAGACCTCGGCCGAAAGCGCGAAGCTCTGCTGGTAGGCCTCGCGCGGCAGCGGCTTGGCGCGGGCCGAGGCGCGCAGCAACTGCAGCAGCAGATCGGGCTTGCTGGCGCCCGGCACATCGGGCAGGCGCCCCACCACCCGGGTCGGCCCCAGGAAGCGGTTCACGTCGGTGCCATAGGGCGCCTCGCAGGCATAGGGCAGATCGCTGGGCACGGTCTTGTCGTCGTCCCCGCCCGGGCCGCCATAGGCCGGGTTCACCAGCGGCACCATAGGCAGCACGTCCAGCGCGCCGAGCAGCAGGATGTAGTGCGGCTTGGCCGCCGTGGCCACGGCATCGATGGCGGCCTTGAGCGCGCGCGCATCGGGCTTGGCCGGCACCGCGGCGCCATAGGGCTTCATCGCCGAGGCCAGGCTGACGTCCAGCACCACGGTCTCGATGCCGCGCTTCTTGTCGGCGCTCACCAGGGTCTTGAGCGCCGCATCCACCTTGGCCAGCCCGGCCGCCGCGTACTTGGCACGTAAGGCCGCGCCATGCTTGATCACCAGCTTGTCCATCTTGTGCTCCCGGGGGGCAAAAGCCCATTGTGGCGAGGGGTCGGCCGCAATGGCAATGCGCTGCCCCTAACTTGGCACAAGCTGGTGGGTCGGCTTCAGTCCCCGCGACGGCGGCGCGCCAGGCCGGCCACGCCCAGCAGGCCGGCCAGCATCAGCGCATAGGTCTGCGGTTCTGGCACCGCCGATATCTGCACCAGGCTGTCCACGCCGCTGCTGGGATGCTGCACATTGACGTAGGCCAGGTTGGGATTGAACTTGTCGAAGTACAGGCCAGTGGGTTCGGCGCCGGTGGTGCTGAGGCTGGCCCACTTCGCCACCGAATCGGCCACGCCATCGTTGTCGCTGTCCTTGGCAAACCAGATGTCGGCCTTGCCGCCATCCTGGTCTTCGATCACATAGATATTGCCGGCGGCATCTATGGCGAGATTGTCCGGGTTGCTCCAGCTCGCGCCCACCTTGAGGCCGGTGGCCTGGTCGATGCTGTTGTTGTCGGCGAACAGCTTCACCGTACCGGTATCGAGGTTCAGCGAGTAGACGCGGCCCCGGCCGTTGCCGCTCACGCCGTCATTGTCGGAATCGGTGGTGGTGAAGTAGATCATCTGCTGGCCATTGGGCAGCAGCTTGAACTCCAGGTCCTCGGGGCGGTTGTAGCCGGTGCCGAGCACGCTCGCATGGTCGGCGGTGGCGCGTCCGTCAATCGTGCCGTCGCCCAGCACGGTGGAAACACCGGGCAGCGCGCCGCCTGTGGCATTGGTGATCGCCACCCAGGAGGCACCGCCCGTGATGGCCGCACCGTTGTTGCCTTCGAACTGGGCGCCCGCGCCGACCTTCAGCACAAAGGTCTGGCCGGCCGCGAAGAAGTCATTGCCGTTGCTGGCATTGGGGCTGGCCGACACGTATTTGTAGATGGCGCCGCCGTTGAGTTCGTCGACGAAGTAGAGATTGTTCTGCCGGTCGAAGGCCAGGCCCTCGTGCGAGACGCGCGGCAAGATCGAGCGCTGCACGAAGTTGCCGCCATTGGCCGCCGCCGTGGTGGCATTCGTCAGCTCGAACAGCCGGCCCTTGCTGCTGCCGCTGCCCCAGGACTCCTCGGCCGTGAGGTAGCTGCCCCAGGGCGTCCAGCGCGAGGCATCGCCCGAGACAAAGCCCTGCGTGCCGGGCGCCACGATGGTGACCGTGCGGGTGGCGTAGTTCTTGTCCCAGAGATCCACGCGCTGCACGCCGGCGCTGCCGGTCTCGAAGGGCATGAACAGATAGCGGCCGGCCTGCGCGCCCGTCTCGTTGGCGGTGATCATGTCCCAGCTGCCCGAGTTGGAACCCGGCAGCAGGCTGTTCTGGGTCTTGCGATCAGCCAGCAGCAGCTGGCTGAACTTGGGCGAGGAGAGCTGGAAGGGCGCGCTCTCGGGCAGCGCACCGGCGGCCACATTGCCGATCAGCGGTGTGAAGTTGGCGAACTCGGTGGCGGCCGCCTGCGCCTGGCTGGCGAGCAGGGAAAGCAGGCCGATGGCGGCCGCGATGCGGGATGGCTTGACGAACATGGAGGGCTCCGATGGTCTGGCTGTCAACAACGACAGCCAGCAGTCTCGGAAGCCGCCATGACCGGGCCGTGACGCCGGGGGTCAGGCCTTGTCCCCGGATTCGGGCTCGCGCGGCTGATCCGACCGCCCAGGGCCGCTCAGCCCGCCCGCTTGGCCAGCAGCGCGCGTCCCACGCGCGAGACCGGCGGGCGGCCCAGCACGTTCGAGATGTAGGCGCCGGCGTCGACCAGCTTGTCGATGTCGATACCGGTCTCGATGCCCAGGCCATTCAGCATGAAGACCACGTCTTCGGTCGCCACATTGCCGGTCGCACCCTTGGCATAGGGGCAGCCGCCCAGGCCGGCCACGCTGGCGTCGAAGTTGTGCACGCCCAGCTCCAGGCAGGCGTAGATGTTGGAGAGCGCCTGGCCGTAGGTGTCGTGGAAATGGCCGCTCACCTCCACCAGGGGGTAATGCTTGAGCGCACGCTCCATCGCCGCCTGGATCTTGCGCGGCGTGCCCACGCCGATGGTGTCGGCCACGCCCAGGTGGTCGACGCCGATGCCCTTCATCAAGAGCACCACGCGCTCGACCTGGTCGGCGCTGATGTCGCCCTCGTAGGGGCATCCCACCGCGCAGGAGAGCGCGCCGCGCACCTTGAGGCCGGCGGCATGGGCGGCCTCCACCACGGGGGCGAAGCGCTCGATGCTCTCGGCGATCGAGCAATTGATGTTCTTCTGGCTGAAGGCCTCGCTGGCGGCCGCGAACACCACGATCTCGTCCGGCTTGGTCGGCAGCGCCGCCTCCAGGCCCTTCATGTTCGGCGTCAGCACCGAATAGCGCACGCCGGGCTGGCGCGCGATGGCGGCCATGACCGCCTCGTTGTCGGCCATCTGCGGCACCCATTTGGGGCTGACGAAGCTGGTGACCTCGATCTCGCGCAGACCGGCGGCCTGCAGCATCGCCACCAGCTGCGCCTTGTGCTCGGTGGCGACCGGCTGCTTTTCGTTCTGCAGGCCGTCGCGCGGGCCCACATCGACCAGGGTGACGCGGCTTGGCAAGTTCATCTTTCAGGCCTCCATGCGCAGCAGTTCGGCACCATCCGTCACCTGATCGCCGACGGCGAACAGCAACTCGGCCACCACGCCGTCGCGCGGCGCGTTGATGGTGTGCTCCATCTTCATCGCTTCCATCACCGCCAGCGCCTGGCCCTTGGCCACCTTGTCGCCGGGCTGGGCCAGGAAGGACACCAGCTTGCCGGGCATCGGGGCGGTGAGGCGGCCGCCTTCGCCGCCACCCTCGCCGGCATGGGCAATCACGTCCACCTCGGTGACGATGGCCGAACCCTCGGCCGCGAACACGGCGACGCGCTCGCCCTGGGCATAGGTCTTCACCGTCACGCGCCGCTGTGCCAGACCTTCACCCAGCAGCAGTTCATGCGATTCGAGGCCCGCGGAGTTCACCGCGAAAGGCAAAGACTGCCCCTCCACCGTGAGATGCATGCCACCCTGGTGGTGTCGCGAGAGCAGCACCTCGTGGTGCGTGCCACCGGCCTCCAGATCGAAACGGCGTGCCGAGGCGCCGTACATGCGCCAGCCGTCGCGTGCAGTCCAGGGGTCGGCGCTCTGCAGCGCGGCTTCCTTGGCTAGGGTATGGGCCACCACCGCGGCGGCGCTGATCTGCAGCGGCAGGCCGGGCTGGTCGAACAGCGCAGCGCGCTCGCGCTCGATCAGGCCGGTGTCCAGATCCGCACCGGCGAAGGAAGCGGTGGCGGCGCAGCGGCGCAAAAAGGCCACATTGGTCTGCAGGCCGACGATATGCGTGTCGCGCAGCGCCGCATCCAGGCGCGCCAGGGCCTGGGCGCGGTCCTCGCCCCAGACGATCAGCTTGGCCACCATGGAGTCGTAGTAAGGGCTGATCTCGTCGCCCTCGCCCACGCCGGCATCGATGCGCACGTGGCCGCGCTCGAAGCTCACATGCGCCGGCCAGCGCGCCACGTCCAGGCGGCCGGTGGCGGGCAGGAAGCCGCCGTCGGGATTCTCGGCACAGATGCGCGCCTCGATGGCGTGCCCGTGCATCTGCAGCTCATGCTGCTTGAGCGGCAGCGGTTCGCCGCTGGCCACGCGCAATTGCCACTCCACCAGGTCCTGGCCGGTGATGGCTTCGGTGACCGGATGCTCCACCTGCAGGCGGGTGTTCATTTCCATGAAGTAGAAACGGCCGTCCTGCTCGGCGATGAACTCCACCGTGCCGGCGCCCACATAGCCCACCGCCTTGGCGGCCGCCACCGCGGCCTCGCCCATCTCGCGGCGGCGCGCCGCGCTCATGCCGGGGGCCGGTGCCTCTTCCAGCACCTTCTGGTGGCGGCGCTGCACCGAGCAGTCGCGCTCGAACAGGTAGACGCAGCTGCCCTGGCTGTCGCCGAACACCTGGATCTCGATATGGCGGGGCTTCTGCACATAGCGCTCGATCAGCACCGCATCGTCGCCAAAGCTGTTGATGGCCTCGCGCTTGCAGGAGGCCAGTGCGGCGTCAAAGTCGGTCGCCTGCAGCACCGCACGCATGCCCTTGCCGCCGCCGCCGGCGCTGGCCTTGATCAGCACCGGATAGCCGATGCGGTCGGCCTCCCGCTTCAGCAGGGCCGGGTCCTGGTCGGCGCCGTGATAGCCGGGCACCAGGGGCACGCCGGCCGCTTCCATCAGACGCTTGGACTCGGCCTTCAGGCCCATCGCGCGAATCGCCGAGGACGGCGGGCCGATGAAGACCAGGCCGGCCTTGGCGCAGGCTTCAGCGAACTCCTCGTTCTCGCTCAGAAAGCCGTAGCCGGGGTGCACGGCCTCGGCGCCGGTGGCCTTGGCCGCCTCGATGATGCGCTGCCACTGCAGGTAGGAATCGCGCGGCGCCGGGCCGCCGATCAGCACCGCCTCATCGCAGGCCTGCACATGCTTGGCACGCGCATCGGCCTCGGAATAGACCGCCACGGTCTTGACGCCCAGACGGCGCGCGGTGGCCGCCACGCGGCAGGCGATTTCGCCGCGGTTGGCAATGAGGATCTTCTTGAACATGGCGGAGTCTCCGGGGTCTTCGTTTTTTCTTGTCGGTTCAGTGCGTGGCGCAGCCGTGCTCGCTGCAGCCGGCACTGGGCTCGGCGCTCAGCTCGGCCTCGGTGGCGCAATGCATGCCCAGGCGCTCCAGCAGGGCGCGGTCCTTCTCGGCCTGCGGGTTGCTGGTGGTGAGCAGCTTGTCGCCATAGAACATGCTGTTGGCACCGGCCAGGAAACAGAGGCTTTGCAGCGACTCGGGCATCTCCTCGCGGCCGGCCGAGAGGCGCACCATGGCGCGCGGCATGATGATGCGGGCCACCGCGATGGTGCGCACGAACTCGAACGGGTCCAGCGCGGCGGTGCCGGCCAGCGGCGTGCCTTCCACCTGCACCAGGTTGTTGATGGGCACCGACTCGGGATAGGGATCCAGATTGGCCAGTTGCACCAGCAGGCCGGCACGCTCGCGGCGCGTCTCGCCCAGGCCGACGATGCCGCCCGAGCAGACCTTCAGGCCGACATTGCGCACGCGGTCCAGCGTGTCCAGGCGGTCCTGGTAGGTGCGCGTGGTGATGATCTGGCCGTAGAACTCGGGCGAGGTGTCGAGGTTGTGGTTGTAATAGTCCAGGCCTGCCTCGCGCAATTGCTCGGCCTGGCCGTCACCCAGCATGCCGGCGGTGAGGCAGGTCTCCAGGCCCAGGGCCTTGACCTCGGTGATCATCTCGCCGATCGCCTCCAGATGGCGTTCCTTGGGCGTGCGCCAGGCCGCGCCCATGCAGAAGCGCGTGGCGCCATTGGCCTTGGCGGCGCGCGCCGCCTCCATCACCTCCTGCAAGGGCAGCAGCTTCTCGGCCTTCAGGCCGGTATCGAAGTGCGCCGACTGCGGGCAGTACTTGCAATCCTCTTCGCAGCCGCCGGTCTTGATCGAGAGCAGCGTGGAGAGCTGCACCGCGTTGGCGTCGAAGTTCTCGCGGTGCACCTGCTGGGCGCGGAACATCAGGTCGTTGAAGGGCAGCTCGAACAGGGCGGCGACCTCGTTGACCGTCCAGGCCTTGCTGTTGCGGCGCTCGGCGTCGGTGCTGGGAGTGAGGGACTGGACTTGGTTAAACGTCTGTTTCATGGGAAGGATTCCAGGGCTTGCAGCAGCGGCGGCTGAGGCAGATGCGCGGCGACTGCCGCAGGGGAAGGATCGAAGAGCCGGGGCACATGGCCCCAGCAGGGAGCGTTGAAGGGTGCGGCGGACAGCACCGCCGTCAATGCGGCCAGATTGTCCGCCACATGGGGCATCTCGGTGTCCACCGTATTGGCCACCCAGGCGGCCAGCCGCAGGCCGCGCGCGGCAATCGCCTCGGCGGTGAGCAGGGCGTGGTTGATGCAACCCAGACGCAGGCCGACCACCAGCACCACCGGCAGCTGCAGATCGGCCGCCAGGTCGGCGGTGTCCCAATGCGGGCCCAGGGGCACGCGGAAGCCGCCCACGCCTTCGACGATGCACAGCTCGGCGCGCGCGGCGGTGCTGCGCACGGCATGCAGCAGCGGCTCGCGATCAATGGTGCAGTCCTCCAGGCGGGCGGCGATGTGCGGCGCGCAGGCGGCGCGCAGCTGCAGCGGGCCGACCTCGGCATCGCTGAGCGCCATATTGCTGGCCGCGCGCAGGCGCCGCACGTCCTCGTTGACCCAGGCGCCGTCGACGAAGTCCTGCCCCGCCGCGATCGGCTTGATGGCGGCCACGCGCAGGCCCAGCTGCGCAAACGCGTGGGTCAGGCCGGCGCTGATGCAGGTCTTGCCGATCTCGGTGTCGGTGCCGGTGATGAAGAAGCCTCTCATGCTGCCACCCTGTCCATGTCCGCGGCCGCCGACGCGAGCGCCGCCAGCAGCTGTTCCACATCGGCCGCACTGTGCGTGGCGCACAGCGTGATGCGCAGCCGCGCCTCGCCCTTGGGCACGGTGGGCGGGCGGATACCGGGCACGCGCAGGCCCTCGCGCTCCAGCCTTGCGGCCAGCTGCATCACCTCGGCATTGCCGCCGACGATCAGCGGCTGCACCGGCGTCTCGGAGGCGGCCAGCTTCCAGCCCAGGCGCGGATGGCGGGCCAGCAAGGCCTCGATGCCCTTGCGCAGCTGGGCTTGCAGGCGCACCAGGTTCTCGCGGCGCTGCACGCCGGTTTCGCCCTCGATCAGATCGAAGCTGGTGAGCAGCGCATGCTCGATGGCGGCCGGCGAGGCGGTGGAGAAGATGAAGTTGCGGGCGGCCTGCAGCAGGTACTCGACCACCGTCTCATGCGCCACCACGAAGGCGCCGGCCAGGCCCGCGGCCTTGCCCAGCGTGCCCACCAGGATCAGGCGCTGGCTCTTCAGGTCGAAATGCTCCAGTGAGCCACGGCCCTTGGCGCCCAGCACGCCGAAGCCATGGGCATCGTCGACGATCAGCCAGGCATCGAATTCCTCGGCCAGGGCCAGCAAGGCGGGCAGCGGCGCGAGGTCGCCATCCATGCTGAAGACGGCATCGCTGACGATCAGCTTGATCTTGGCCTGGCTCGCCGCCAGCAGCGTGCGCAGCTGGCCCACGTCGGCATGGCCGAAGCGTGTGACCTTGGCCTTGGCCAGGCGGGTGCCGTCGATCAGCGAGGCATGGTTGAGCGCCTCCGAGAAGATCTCGGTCTGCTCATCGCCCAGCGCGGTGACCACCGCCAGATTGGCCATATAGCCGGTGCAGAAGCCGATCGCGCGCGCCTGCGGGATATGCGGCGCGAACCAGTCGGCCAGGGTCTGGGCGACGCGCTCATGCGCCACCGTGTGGCCGCTGATCAGCGGCGAGGCGCCCGAGCCGCCGCCATAGATGCGCGCGCCCTCGGCCAGCGCCTCGGCGACGCGTGGATGGGCGGCCAGGCCCAGGTAGTCGTTGGAGCAGAACATCAGCAGTTCGCGCGCGATGCCATCGGCGCCACGCACGATCTGGCGCGGCGCGGTGCGGCTCTCGGCCTGGCGCAGGAAGCGCGTGAGGCTTTGCGCCTCGATGGCCTTGAGCTTGGTGTTCAGGTGTTCAAGCAACATCGTCGAGGGTCCGGCGCACGGCCTCGGCCAGGAAGGCCGCGGTCTGCTGAGCATCAATCAGATAGGGGGGCATCAGGTAGACGGTGGCGCCGATCGGCCGGATCAGCAGCTCATGGGCGCGCGCCGCCAGATGGAAACGTTCGGCGAACCGTTCGCCGGGCTTCTTCACGTCGAAGGCCAGGATCATGCCGCGCTGGCGAAAGTGCTCGACCCGTGGGTCCGCCGCCAGCGGCGCGAAGGCCTCGGCCAGCAGGGCGGCCTGCACGCGATTGGCCTCCAACTGCCCGGCATCGAAGCGGTCCAGCACCGCGTTGGCGGCGGCGCAGGCCAGGGCATTGCCGGTGTAGGAATGCGAATGCAGAAAGCCGCGCGTCACATCCTCGGACCAGAAGGCGCGATAGACCGCATCGGTGGTGAGCACCAGCGACAGCGGCAGGGTGCCGGCGGTGATGCCTTTCGATAGCAGGATGAAGTCGGGCCAATCCGTCTGAGTTTGTTCCCATGCGAAGAAGGTGCCCGTGCGGCCACATCCCACCGCAATTTCATCGGCGATCAGGTGCACGTCGAACTCGCGCGTCAGTTCACGCAGCGCCTTCAGGTACGAGGGCGCGTGCATCACCATGCCGGCGGCGCCCTGCACCAGGGGCTCGACGATCACCGCGGCGATATGTTCATGGCGCTCGGCCATCAGGGCGCGCATCGCGGCCAGGGCCTCGGCCTCGTTGCCCAGGCGGCTGTCGGGCGAGCTCACGATATGGGCGCGCATCAGCAGCGGGTCGTAGGCATCGCGGAAGATCGCCACATCGGTGACGGCCAGCGCGCCGATCGTCTCGCCGTGGTAACCGTTCTTCAGGCAGACGAACTCACGCTTGTCGCCGCGGCCCAGATTGCGCCAGGAGTGAAAGCTCTGCTTGAGCGCGATCTCCACCGCGCTGGCGCCGTCGCTGCCGAAGAAGCAATGGCCCAGGGCGCCGCCGGTACGCGCCGAGAGCCGCTCGGCCAGGCGTACCGCCGGCTCATGGGTGCAGCCCGCCAGCATCACATGCGGCAAGGTGTCGAGCTGCTGCTTGATGGCGGCGTTGATGCCGGCATCGGCATGGCCGAACAGGTTCACCCACCAGCTGCTGTTGGCATCGAAATAGCGCCGGCCGTCGAAGTCGTGGAGCCACGGCCCCTCGCCGCGCGCGATCGGCAGCGGCGGCACCGCCTCGGCCCGTGCCATCTGTGTGCAGGGGTGCCACACCGCATCGAGGCTGCGGCGCTGCAGGGCCTGGGTCGCGCTCATCGTCGTCATGCCAGCCAGCTGGGCTTGCTCTTGTTCAGGAAGGACTGCACACCTTCGCGGCCCTCGGCGCTGGCGCGGATGTCGGCAATGCGGCGCGCAGTGTCGTCGCGCAGCGCCGGCGTGATGGCCTGATGGGCCACGTCCTGCACCAGCTTCTTGCAGGCGCGCACGGCGGCCGGGCCGTTGGCCACCAGGGCCGCCAGCAGGGCATCGACCCGCTCATCCAGCGTCTCCGGCGTGGCCAGCTCATGCACCAGGCCCAGGCGCTGCGCCTCGGCGGCGCCGAAGCGCTCGGCGGTGAGGAAGTAGCGGCGCGAGGCCTGCTCGCCCAACGCCCGCACCACATAGGGGCCGATGGTGGCCGGCAGCAGGCCCAGCTTGGCCTCCGACAGGCAGAAGCCCGCGCCCTCCACCGCCACCACCATGTCGCACACCGACACCAGGCCCACGCCGCCGGCATAGACATCGCCCTGCACACGTGCGATCACGGGCACCGGGCAGCTGTAGATCGTCCACAGCATCTCGGCCAGGCGCGAGGCATCGGCGTGGTTCTCGTCCCAGCTGTAGCCGGCCATGGCCTTCATCCAGTTGAGATCGGCGCCGGCGCAGAAGGCCTTGCCCTCGGCGGCCAGCACGATGGCGCGCAGGGTCGGGTCTTGCCCCAGCTCGGCAAAGGCCTGCGTGAGTTCGGCGATCACCGCCTCGTTGAAGGCATTGCGCACCTCGGGGCGGTTGAGAGTGACGCGGGCGACATTGGGGATAGGCCCCTGCCGTTCGATCTTCAGGCTGCTGTTGCTCATGTCTTGCTCATTTCCATCTGCAGCGGCTTCACCATCAGCACGCTGGAATAGGTCTTGCCGTCCCACTGCACCTCCCCGACCTGCTGGTAGCCGCGCTTGAGATAGCGCTGGCGCAGGTGCTGGGTGGGGCCGGCGGTGTCGAGCGCCACATGGGCAAAGCCGCGCTCGGTGGCCCAGGCCTCTGCTGCGTCCATCAGGCGCTCGCCCAGGCCCTGGCCCTGGCAATCCGGGTCGACGGCGAACTGCGACAGGATGGCGGTGTCCTCGCGCAGATACCAGGGCGTGTTGAGGCACCAGGCATCCTGCTCGGGCCGGTAGGGGCCGCGCACATTCACCGTGCCCAGCAGGCGGCCCGCGCGCTCCGCCACCAGGCAGCCGCCGGCGGCCACCCGCTTGGCGGTCACGGCCACGCTCTGGTCGGCCGCGGTGAAGTTCCAGCCCTGCGCGGCCAGGGCCGCATAGGCCTTGTGCAGCAGCGCGGTGAGCGCGTGCAGATCATCGTCGGCACGCAGGGGGCGGATCACGATCATGGGGTCGGGTCTTGCCAGGCCTTGCGGCGGTTTACATGCGGAACACGCCGAACTTGGTGTCCGGGATCGGCGCGTTGAGCGCGGCCGACAGGCCCAGCGCCAGCACGCGGCGCGTGTCGGCGGGGTCGATCACGCCGTCGTCCCACAGGCGGGCGCTGGCGTAATAGGGATGGCCCTGGTCTTCGTACTGCTGGCGGATCGGCGCCTTGAAGCTTTCCTCTTCCTCCGCGCTCCACGAACCGCCCTTGGCCTCGATGCCGTCGCGTTTGACGGTGGCCAGCACGCTGGCGGCCTGCTCGCCGCCCATCACCGAAATGCGCGCGTTGGGCCACATCCACAGGAAGCGCGGGCTGTAGGCGCGGCCGCACATGCCGTAATTGCCGGCACCGAAGCTGCCGCCAATGATGACGGTGAACTTGGGCACCTGGGCGCAGGCCACGGCGGTGACCATCTTGGCGCCGGCGCGGGCAATGCCCTCGTTCTCGTACTTGCGGCCCACCATGAAGCCGGTGATGTTCTGCAGGAACACCAGCGGGATCTTGCGCTGGCAGCACAGCTCGATGAAGTGCGCGCCCTTGTTGGCGCTCTCGGCGAACAGGATGCCGTTGTTGGCGACGATGCCCACCGGCATGCCCTCGATATGGGCGAAGCCGCACACCAGGGTGGCGCCGTAGCGGGCCTTGAATTCATCGAATTCGCTGCCGTCGACGACGCGCGCGATCACCTCGCGCACATCGAAGGGCTTGCGCGTGTCGGTCGGGATCACGCCATGCAACTCGGTGGCGTCGAACAGCGGCGCACGCGGCGCCTGCATGGCCATGCCGATGTTCTTCTGCCAGTTCAGGCGCGCCACCGACTGGCGTGCGATCGCCAGCGCATGGGTGTCGTTGTTGGCCAGGTGGTCGGCCACGCCCGAGAGGCGGGTGTGCACATCGCCGCCGCCCAGGTCCTCGGCGCTCACCACCTCCCCGGTGGCGGCCTTCACCAGCGGCGGGCCGCCCAGGAAGATGGTGCCCTGGTTCTTCACGATGATGGTCTCGTCGCTCATCGCCGGCACATAGGCGCCGCCCGCCGTGCAGGAGCCCATCACCACGGCGATCTGCGCCAGCCCCTTGGCCGAGAGATTGGCCTGGTTGTAGAAGATGCGGCCGAAATGGTCGCGGTCCGGGAAGACCTCGTCCTGGTTCGGCAGATTGGCGCCGCCCGAGTCCACCAGATAGATGCAGGGCAGATGGTTCTGCTCGGCGATCTCCTGAGCGCGCAGATGCTTCTTCACCGTGATGGGATAGTAGGTGCCGCCCTTCACCGTGGCGTCGTTGCACACGATCATGCATTCCACGCCCGAGACGCGGCCGATGCCGGCGACGATGCCGCCGCCGGGCGCGGCGTTGTCATACATATTCAGGCCGGCCAGCGGGGCCAGTTCCAGAAACGGCGTGCCGGGGTCCAGCAGCATCTCCACCCGGTCGCGCGGCAGCAGTTTGCCGCGTGCGGTGTGCTTGGCACGCGCGGCCTCGCCACCACCCTGGGCGATCTTTTCAAGCCGCGCGCTGAGGTCGGCGATGAGCGCCCGCATGGCCTCGGCATTGGCCTTGAAATCGGCCGAGCGGGCGTTCAGTTTGGTGGTCAAAACCGGCATGGTGTCTCCAGCGAGGCGTACAAACTGAGTACGGCTCAATTCATCTTGTTGCAGCGCCCTGCCCAGGTCGGCAGCGCACACACGAGGCCGCAAGGATAAGCCAGCCGGCGCCCCAAGGCAAGCCGGCCTCACAAAGACTTGAGCTTTACTCAATTCCCACGCAGAATGCGCCCCGTGAGCGCCATTCTCCCCGCCAGCACCGCACGCCGCGCGCCCGTCAGCGCCAAGGCAGAGCAGCGCGTGCGCGACATCCTGCGCGTGGGCCGATCGGTCTTTGCCCAGCGCGGCTACGAAAAGGCCACCACCACCGAGATCGCCAAGCAGCTGGGCATTTCCGAGGCCACCGTGTTCACCTATTTCCGCGGCAAGCGCGAGCTCTGCATGCGGGTGATCGCCGACTGGTACGACGAGATCATTGCCGCCATCGAGGGCGGCCTGCCGCGCGAGGCCTCGGTGCGCGAGCAGCTGGAGTTCGTGGTGCACACCCACCTGCGCCTGTTCCTGATCCAGGGCACGGGACTGTGCGAGCTGGTTCTGTCGGAGGGCCGCAAGCGCGAGGCCGACATGACCAACGCCAAAGGTGCGGAACAGGGCGCCGAGTTCGGCGAGGCCTTCATCGAGCTGCAACGTCGCTATACCGCACCGCTGATGGACCTGCTCTCGCGCGGCCAGGCCCTGGGCCAGGTGCGCCAGGACATCCCGCTGCGCATGTTGCGCTCGCTGGTGTTCGGCCCCATGGAGCACATGCTCTGGGAGGTCATCATCGCCGGGCGCCAGATCGATGTGGACCAGAGCGCGCGCGACCTGGTGGCCCTGCTCTGGCCGGCCCTGCAGACACCCGATGCCGAGCTGCAGGCGCTGCGCCGCCTGCGCAGCGAGATCCAGACCGCCTTGCAAGGTAGCTGAAGTCACCCCGGGTTACCCCGATGTTTGATGCCGGCAGACCGGCTAGCATCGGCCGACTTTTCATGGAGGGTGAGATGAAGAAGACGCGATTCCTGCGATTGGCCGCCGTGCCCGCCACGTTGCTGAGTCTGGGCCTGCTGAGCGGCGCCGCCCAGGCCAAGACCCTGGTGTATTGCTCCGAAGGTTCGCCCGAGAACTTCACCCCCGCGCTCAACACCACCGGCACCAGCTTCGACACCATCCGCGGCGTGTTCGACAAGCTCACCGCCTTCAAGCGCGGCAGCACCGAGGTGGTGCCAGGTCTTGCCGAAAGCTGGACCATCTCGCCCGACGGCAAGACCTATACCTTCAAGCTGCGCGCCGGCGTCAAGTTCCACAGCGTGCCCGGCTTCAAGGCCACGCGCGACTTCAATGCCGACGACGTGGTGTGGAGCTTCGAGCGCCAGTGGAAGGCCGATCACCCCTATGCCAAGGTCTCGGGCGGCAAGTTCGACTACTTCGCCGACATGGGCCTGAAGGACGACTTGGTGGCGGTGGAGAAGGTGGATCCGCTCACCGTCAAGCTGGTGTTCAAACGCCCCAACGCCACCATGCTGGCGAATCTGGCGATGGAGTTCGCGTCCATCCAGTCGGCCGAATATGCCGACGCCCTGGCCAAGCAGAACAAGAAGGAGCAGTTCGACCAGGTGCCCGTGGGCACCGGCCCCTTCAACTTCGTGATGTACCAGAAGGACGCGGTGATCCGCTACAAGGCCAACAAGGACTATTTCGGCGAGAAGGCCCTGGTGGACGACCTGGTGTTCGCCATCACGCCCGACCCGACCGCGCGCTACAGCAAGCTCAAGGCCGGCGAATGCCATTTCGCTGCCTACCCGCGCCCGGCCGACCTGCCCGAGATGCAGAAGGACCCCGCGCTCAAGGTCATCAGCGCGCCCGGCATGAACATCGCCTACTGGGCCTTCAACACGCAGAAGCCGCCGCTGGACAAGAAGGACGTGCGGCTGGCGCTCTCGATGGCGGTGGACAAGGCGGCGATCCTGAAGGATGTCTACCTGGGTGCCGGCCTGCCCGCCAAGAACTTCATCCCGCCCACCCTGATGGGCTACAACGACGCCATCAAGGACGTACCCTTCGACCCCGCCAAGGCCAAGGAGCTGCTCGCCAAGTCGGGCCTCAAGCTGCCGCTGGAGATCGACCTCTGGTACATGCCGGTGCAGCGCCCCTACAACCCCAATGCCAAGCGCATTGCCGAGATGATGCAGTCCGACCTGGCCAAGGTGGGCGTGAACGCCAAGCTGGTGAGCTACGAGTGGGGCGAGTACCGCAAGCGCCTGCAGCAGGGCGAGCACATGACCGGCATGATGGGCTGGACCGGCGACAACGGCGACCCGGACAACTTCTTCTTCCTGCACGGTTGCGACGCCGCGCGCGCCGGCGGCCAGAACCTGGCCAAGTGGTGCCACAAGGGCTTTGACGACAAGCTCGAACAGGCGCGCGCGCTTACCGACAACAAGGCCCGCGCCAAGCTCTACAGCGAGATGCAGCAGATCGAGCACGACGAGGTGCCCGATTTCAAGATCGCGCATGGCGTGGTGTTCGAGGTGATGCGCAAGGAAGTCACCGGCTACAAGCAGAGCCCCTTCGGCTCCCATCTGTTCAACGGCGTCGACCTGAAGTAAACCCATCAGGGCAAGGCAACGCCCGGCCCCCATGCAACGGGGCCGGGCGTGTTTGTTTGTCCTTGCCAGCAGCCACCCATGTTCAAGTTCCTGCTGCGCCGCCTGGCGCTCACCATCCCCACCTTCTTCGCGCTGATGTTCGTCACCTTCGTGGCGATACGCATGGTGCCGGGCGACCCGGTGGAGGCGCGCGTGGGCGAGCGCGGCATCTCGCCCGAGCGGCTCGCGCAGTTCCGCCACGAGCTGGGGTTGGATCAGCCGGTGTGGAAGCAGTTCGCCGACTACTGCTGGCAGCTGCTGCATGGCGACTTCGGCACCTCGCTGTCCACCAACGAGAAGGTGCTGACCGAGTTCCTCGCCCTCTTCCCCGCCACCATCGAGCTCTCGCTGTTCGCGATGCTGCTGGCGGTGCTGATCGGCGTGCCGGCGGGCACCCTGGCCGCGGCCAAGCGCGGCAGCTGGTTCGACCAGACCCTGATGGGGCTCTCGGTCACCGGCTACTCGATGCCGATCTTCTGGTGGGGGCTGCTGCTCATCATGTTCGTGGGCGAGCGCTGGGGCCTCACGCCGGTGTCGGGCCGGGTGGACCTGATCAAGTATTTCTACGAGCCCGTCACCGGCTTCATGGTCATCGATGCCTGGCTCTCGGGCCAGGTCGGTGCGGTGAAGGACGCGCTGCACCACCTGGTGCTGCCGGGCTTTGTGCTGGGCACCATCCCGCTGGCGGTGATCGCGCGCATGACGCGCTCGTCCATGCTGGAGGTGCTGAGCGAGGACTATGTGCGCACCGCGCGCGCCAAGGGCCTGCCGGCCTGGCGCATCGTGGGCGTGCATGCGCTGCGCAATGCACTGATCCCGGTGGTCACCATCATCGGCCTGCAGGTGGGTACGCTGCTGGCCGGCGCGGTGCTGACCGAAACCATCTTCTCCTGGCCCGGCATCGGCAAATGGCTGATCGAATCGATCTCGCGGCGCGACTACCCGGCCCTGCAGGGCGGCGTGATGCTGGTCTCGGCGGTGGTCATCCTGGTCAATCTCCTGGTCGATCTCAGTTACGGCCTCATCAATCCCCGCATCCGTCATGGCTGAGCTCGCTGCCCCTCCCTCCCGCTTCAAGGCCTTCTGGTCGGCCTTTGCCGAGAACCGCGGCGCCGTCATCGGCCTCGTGCTGCTCACGCTGATCGTGCTGATGGCGATCTTTGCCGACCTGATCGCGCCGCATTCGCCCACCGAGCAGTTCCGCGAGGCGGTGCGCGCCCTGCCGGCCTGGGAAGAAGGCGGCAGCAGCCGCTTCCTGCTGGGCACCGACGCGCTGGGCCGCGACCAGCTCTCGCGCCTGATCCACGGCGCGCGCATCTCGCTCTTCATCGGCCTGTCGGTGATGGGCGTGGCCCTGGTGGTCGGCGTGCTGCTGGGCCTGGCCTGCGTCTCGTTCGGCAACGCGGTGGACGTGCTCATCACCCGCTGCATGGATCTCATCATGGCCGTGCCCGGCCTGGTGCTGGCCATCCTGGTGGTGGCGGTGCTCGGCCCCAGCCTCACCAACACCATCGTGGCCGTGACCCTGGTCTCGCTGCCGCGCTATGTGCGCCTGCTGCGCGCCTCGGCACAGGCGGAACTGGGCAAGGACTATGTGACCGCCGCGCGCGTCGCCGGCGTGCGCAAATGGCGCCTGATGTTCGTCACCGTGCTGCCCAACTGCCTCTCGCCGCTGATCGTGCAGGCCGCGCTGGGCGTGTCGGACGCCATCCTCGAAGCCGCGGCGCTGGGCTTTCTGGGCCTGGGCGCCCAGCCGCCCACCGCCGAGTGGGGCACCATGCTGGCCGATGCGCGCGAGTTCATCCGCTCCAACCCCTGGCAGGTCACCCTGCCCGGCCTCGCCATCCTGTTCACCGTGGTCGCGATCAACCTGACCGGTGACGGTCTGCGTGATGCGCTGGACCCCAAGATGCGTCGCACATGAGTTCGCTTCTCGATATCAAGGGCCTGACGGTCCGCTTCGCCACCCGCGGCGGTGCCTTCACGGCCGTCGATGGCGTGGACCTGCAGCTCGCGCCCAACGAGGTGCTGGCCATCGTCGGCGAGTCAGGCTCGGGCAAGTCGGTGGCCATGCTGGCGCTGATGGGCCTGCTGCCCTGGACCGCCACCGTCACGGCCGAGCGCATGGTGTTCGACGGCCACGACCTCAGCAAGCTCACGCCGCGCGCACGCCGCCAGATCGTCGGCCGCGACATGGCGATGGTGTTCCAGGAGCCGATGAGCTCGCTGAACCCTTGCTTCACCGTCGGCTACCAGATCGGCGAGGCCCTGGTCGCGCACACCACCCTGGACCGCCGCGCGCGGCGCGCCCGCGTGATCGAGCTGCTAGAGCGCGTCGGCATCCCGGACGCAGGCAAGCGCCTGCACGTGTTCCCGCACCAGCTCTCGGGCGGCATGAGCCAGCGCGTCATGATCGCGATGGCACTGGCCTGCTCGCCCAAGCTGCTGATCGCCGACGAACCCACCACCGCGCTGGACGTCACCATCCAGGCGCAGATCCTCGACCTGCTGCTGCAGCTGCAGCGCGAGAACGGCATGGGCCTGGTGCTGATCACCCACGACCTGGGCGTGGTGGCCGAGACCGCCCACCGCGTGGTGGTGCAGTACGCCGGCCGCCAGGTGGAGTCGGCGGCCGCGGACGCGCTGTTCCGCAACCCGCACCACCCCTATACCGCCGCCCTGCTGGCCGCCCTGCCCGAACATGCGGCGCAGGACGGCAGCAAGCTGCTGGCCGCCATCCCCGGCATGGTGCCCGGCCAGTTCGACCGGCCCCAGGGCTGCCTGTTCGCGCCGCGCTGCGCGCATGCCACCCAGCGCTGTCAAGACCTGGCCCCGGTGCTGGCCGGCGAGGCCCTGGGCCGCGCGCTGTGCCACACCCCGCTGCAGGCGGGTGTGCCTCTGGAGTTGCAGGCATGAGCGATCAAAAAGCAGAAATCGTCTTGAAGGCGCGTGATCTGAAGCGCAGCTACGAGGTGCGCCGCGGCCTGTTTACCGGCAGCGCCACCGTCCAGGCCCTGGGCGGGGTGAGCTTCGAGGTGGCGCGCGGCCAGACCCTGGCGGTGGTGGGCGAGTCCGGCTGCGGCAAGTCCACGCTGGCGCGCCTGCTCACCATGATCGAGGCGCCCAGCGCGGGCAGCCTGCAGCTCAAGGGCGTGGAAGTGGCCACAGCCAGCGAGGAACAGAAGCGCCTGCTGCGCCGCCAGGTGCAGATCGTGTTCCAGAACCCCTATGGCTCGCTGAACCCGCGCCAGACCGTCATCGATGCGCTGATGGAGCCGCTGCTGGTGAACGGCATCGGCGACGCCGCCTCGCGCCGCGCCGAGGCCGAAGCGATGATGGCCCGCGTGGGCCTGCGCGCCGAGCAGGCCGCGCGCTATCCGCATATGTTCTCGGGCGGCCAGCGCCAGCGCGTGGCGATCGCGCGCGCGCTCATGCTCAAGCCCGAGGTGCTGGTGCTCGACGAGCCGGTCTCGGCCCTGGATGTGTCGATCCGCGCCCAGGTGCTGAACCTGCTGGTGCAGCTGCAGCGCGAGCTGGGCGTGGCCTATGTCTTCATCTCGCACGACCTCTCGGTGGTGCGGCACATGGCCGACGAGGTGGCGGTGATGTACCTGGGCCGCATCGTCGAACGCGGCCCGCGCGACGCGGTGTTCGAGCACCCGGCCCACCCCTACACCCAGGCACTGCTGTCGGCCACGCCCACCGTGGACCCGGCGCTGCGGCGCGAACGCATCATCCTGCAGGGCGAGCTGCCCTCACCGCTGGCGCCGCCCTCGGGCTGCGCCTTCCATGCACGCTGCCCCAAGGCCGAGGCGCGCTGCTCGGCCGAGGGTCAGGTCTTGCGGGCGTTGGGAGACCAGCAGGCTGTCGCCTGCTTCAAGGCCTGAACTGAACTCGAAATCAGAAGGCCCTGTTCGCCTTGCAGTCGAAGGTGAAGGTCTTCGGCGTATCCAAGCCGCCATCGGCCTTCTGCGTGCGGTAGCTGAATTCGAACTTGGACGCGGCCAAGGACACCGACTCGGTGATGCGCGTGCCATCCGAGGCCGCGTCGCTTTGCTGCACCGAGGTGACAAAAATCTCGCTCAGGACGACGGTGTAGTAGTCCGTGTCGCCCTTGCCAGACACCGAACGGAACGCCAGCGTGCCCTTGGCAATGTGCTTGCCAGTCATCACCGCCTCCATCAGCTTCGGGCTGGCAATATCGATGGACTTCATCACGTTCACATCGCCACAGCTGACCTTGCCGGCGCCACCGCCACCGCCACCGCCGGTGGAGGCAGGATTGGAGAAGCCCTGGGAGTAGGAGCGGATCTCGATCCATTCCTTGTGCTTGGCATCGGTGGATTCGCCCTTGATGCCGTCGAGCTGCAGGAACACATCGGTGGCGGCCTGGGTCGGCAGGGCACCGACCGCGGCCAGGGCGCCCGCGAGCATCGGACGGGCCAGACGGCTAACCAGCCTGGGCTTGGGATCAGCGGCATCGGACATAGGACCTCCTGGGGTAGGCAGTGGGCCGATTCTCAAGCGCGCCCCTAGCCACCACAAGCCCCTCCCCCTAGACTGGCCCCGCATGGACCAAGACAGCTACGACCGCTTGCCCTACCCCGGGAACCCCTACCCGGACACCCATATCGCCCACCTGCACAGCCTCGGGTGCTGGTTCGGCCTGCGGCCGGCGCCGCCCGAGCAATGCCGGGTGCTGGAGCTGGGCTGCGGCGATGGCGCCAATCTCGCGCCGATGGCGGCGCAGTATCCGGGCAGCCAGTTCACCGGCCTGGATCTGGCGCGCCAGCCGATCGCGCGCGCCGAGGCGCTGGGCAGGCAGATCGGACTGCAAAACGCCGCCTGGCTGGCGGCCGACCTGTGCGACTGGCAGCACCAGGGGCCTTACGACTACATCATCGTGCACGGCCTCTACTCCTGGGTGCCGGCGACGGTGCGCCAGGCCCTGCTGCAATTGCTGGAGCGGGCGCTGGCGCCGCAGGGCATCGCCTTCGTCAGCTACAATTGCTATCCCGGTTGCCACCGCCGCGCCCAGGTGCGCGAGCTGCTGCGCTACCACGTCGAGGGCCTCGATTCGGAGCAGGCCCGCCTGAGCGAGGCGCGCGCCCTGCTGCAGTTGCTGATCGGTGCGCGCGCCGAGACCGATGTGGCCGCGCAGGCCTGGCGGCGTGAGCTGGAACGCGCCGCACGCAGCTCGGACGGCGCGCTCTTCCACGACGACCTGGCCGAGGTCAACCAGCCCTTCTACTTCCACGAATTCCTGGCCCAGGCCGAGGGCGCGGGCCTGCAGTTCCTGGCCGAGGCCGAGCTGCCCGCGATGGGTCTGCATGGGCTCTCCATCGAGGCGCGCACCGCGCTGGGCCAGCTGGACCCGCTGGCGCGCGAGCAGTACCTGGACTTCGTGCGCGAACGGCGCTTCCGGCAAAGCCTCCTGTGCCGGCAAGACCTGACCCCGAATCGCCAGCCCGCGGCCGGCCAGCTGGCGGCCTACCACCTCAGCGCCGATCTCAAGCTGCAAGGCGAGCTCGACGCCACCGCCCCGCACAGCCAGCAGACCGTGATGCGCGACGCCCTGCAGGCCCTGCAGGCGGCGGCGCCGCGCAGCCTGCCGGTGCCGGCGCTGCTGGCCGGCCTCATGCAGCTGCACGCACCGGCCCACCACGAGGCCGGCCTGCTGGCCATTCTGCATGCCGGACTGATGAGCGGGCTGGCGCGCCTGCATGCTCAGGCCCTGGCGCTGCCCGAACAGGTGGGCGCCCGCCCGGTCGCCAGCGCGGTCGCCCGGGCGCAGCTGCGGCTGGAGCCCGGCTGCGACACGATCACCACCTTGCGCCACGACATGCTGCGGCTGGACGAGCCCGTCGTGCGCGAACTGCTGCCGCTGCTGGACGGCAGCCGCGATCGCGCCGCGCTGGCCGCCGCGCTCGGCCTGGATGCGGCCACCCTGGATGCCCATCTGCGCAAGCTGAACGATCTGGCCCTGTTCAGCGCTTGAGCGCCTCGCCCCTCTTGGCTACTATCGCCGCACAGGCCCAGCCAGGCCCAGGAGGAGGCATGAGAGCAAGCGTGAAACTCGCAGGCGCAATGCTGCTGACGGCCTGCGCGGCCGGGGCCCAGACGCCCGCCGAGGCCGACTGGCGCTATCGCATCGCGGTCGGCGACACCCTGATCGCCCTCACCGAAACCTTTCTGCAGCCCGGCCACAGCTGGCGCGAGCTGCAGAAGCTCAACCATGTGGCCGACCCGCTGCGCCTGCCGCCCGGCGGCCAGCTGCGCATGCCGGTGGCCTGGCTGAAGCGCGAGGCCAGCGTGGCGCAGACCCTGTTCGTCCAGGGTCAGGTCATGCTGAGCCGGCCTCAGCAGGAGGAGCAGCGCCTGCAGATCGGCGCCGAGCTGCGCAGCGGCGATCGCCTGCGCAGCGCCGCCCAGTCCTCGGCCAGCCTGCGCTTCGCCGATGGCTCGCGCCTGCTGATCCCGCCGCTCAGCGACCTGACGCTGGAACAGCTGCTGGTGTATGGCCGCAGCGCCATCCCGTCGGTGCAGCTGCGCCTGCACCAGGGCGGCGCCGACAGCCAGGTGCAGCCGACCCAGGGCCGCGTGCCGCACTACGAGATCCGCACCCCCAGCATCAACCTGGGCGTGCGCGGCACCGAGTTCCGCGCCCAGGTGGACGGCGCGCTAGCGCGCCTGCAGGTGCTCAGCGGCACGGTCGCGGCCGATGGCCAGGCGGTGCCGGCCGGCATGGGTCTGCTGGCCGATGGCCAGGGCCGGCCGCGCGGCGCCGCGCTGCTGGCCGCGCCCGATCTCGCCGGCCTGCCGGGCTTGATCGAGCGCCTGCCGCTGCGCTTCGCCTGGCCGAGCCAGGGCGCGGCCGGCGGCTGGCGCGCCCAGGTGTTTGCGCGCGGCGACTTCACGCGCCTGCTGCTCGATCAGCGCGGCAGCGCCGCGCAGGCCAGCTGGGCCGAGGGCCTGCCCGACGGCGACTACACCCTGCGGCTGCGCGCCATCGACGCGCTGGGCCTGGAGGGCCAGGCGGCCGACCATGCCTTCCGCCTCAAGGCGCGCCCCGAGCCGCCCTTCATCCAGGGCCCGGCGCCCGCCGCCAGGCTTTATGGCGAGGCGGCGGAGCTGAGCTGGACCCTCAACACCCAGGCGCGCGCCTACCGCCTGCAGATCGCGCGCGACCCCGGCTTTGGCGAGCTGGTGCTGGAGCAGGCCGCGCTGGCCGATAGCCGCCATCGCGCCGCCCTGCCGCCCGGCGTCTACCACTGGCGCCTGGCCTCGCTGGCCGCCGACCAGGGCCCCTGGAGCGAGGCCCAGCGCTTTGAGCTCAGGCCCATGCCGCCCAGCCCGGCAGCCGCGGAACCCGATCTGAGCGGCGACGGCCTGCAGCTGCGCTGGCGCGCCGAGGCCGGCGTAGCGCGCTACGAGCTGCAATGGGCCGGCGATGCCGCCTTCAGCCAGGGCCTGCAAAGCTTCGCCAGCGAGCAGCCGGCGCTCAGCCTGCCGCGCCCCGGCCCCGGGCGCTACTACCTGCGCATGCGCTGCCTGGACGCCGACGGCCAGGCCGGCCCCTGGGGCCAGGTGCAGCTGATCGAGGTGCCCTACCCGCGCTGGCTGTGGCTGCTGCCGCTCGGGCTGTTGCTGGCACTCTGATGCAACTTGGCCTGAGCCCGCATCTGCAGCGCCTGGGCCAGTTGGCGCGGCTGCCGCTGCTGGCCCTGCCGCTGGCGCTGCTGATCTGCACCCTGGCCCAGCCCCTGCTGCGCCCGCTGGAGCAGGGGCTGGAGGACCGCCTGCTGCGTGCCACTGCCCGGCCGCTGCAGGCCGGCGAGCTGGCGCTGATCGACATCGACGACGCCTCGCTGCGCGCGCTGCAGCCGCAGCTGGGCGACTGGCCCTATCCGCGCAGTGTCTATGCCCTGCTGCTGGACTATCTGCGCGACGCCGGCGTCGAGCTGGTGGTGTTCGACCTGGTGCTGACCGGTGCACGCACCGGCGATGAGGCGCTGGCCCACGCCATCGCGCTGGGGCCGCCCACCGTGCTCGCCGCCGCCGCCCTGCAGCAGGACAAGACCCTGATGGAGCTGCAGCCCGCCGAGATGGCCATGCTGCGGCGCCAGGCCATGGTGGCCGGCGGCGCGGCCCAGCCCTGGGACGCGCTCACCCTGCCCGCGCCCGCCCTGCTGGGCAGCGCGCCGCCGGGCAGCCTGGGCCTGATCTCGGCCCCGCTGGACGGCGACGGCGTGCTGCGCCGCCTGCCGCTCTGGCATCGCTACCAGGGTCAGGTCTTGCCGGCACTGCCGCTGGCGGCGCTGCAGCGCCGCGGCACGCCCCTGCCCGACTGGCACAAGGACGCGCAGGGCCGCGTGCAGCTCAAGCTGGCGGCGCGCCTGGACGGCGTGCTGCCGCTCAACTGGGCCCATGTGATGCAGGCCGCGCTAGGCGCCATCGACGACCCCGAGCAGCGCCGCCTGCTGCGCGGGCGCACTGTCTTCATCGGCAGCAGCGCCTTCTTTGCCGACGCCGTCAGCACCCCGCTGGGCCGGCTCTCCGGCAGCGCGCTGATGGCCAGCGCCTATGTCTTGCTGGCGCGCGCCCAGGTGCTGGCGCCGGCGGGTGCGCTGTGGAGCGGCGTGCTGCTGCTGCTGGCCTGGGCCCCGGCGCTCGGCGGCTGCCGGGCCGCGCGCCCGCATTGGCGCCGGCTGGCCGGCTTCTCGCTGCTGGCGCTGCTGCTGATGCTGGCGCTGGCCTATGGCCTGGTGCAGCAGGCCTTGCTGATGCCGGCCCTGCTGGCGCCGCTGACGGTGCTGCTGCTGGGCCTCTTGCTGGCGGCCGCGGCCGAGCAGCGCTGGCATGCACTCACCGAGCGCCAGCTGCGCCACGAGCGCGAGGTGGCGGAGGCCGCCAACCAGGCCAAGACGCGCTTTCTCGCCCATGTCAGCCATGAGATCCGCACCCCCATGAACGCGGTGCTGGGCATGGCCGAGATCCTCGCCGGCACCGCACTCGACGCCGAGCAGCGCCGCTATGTGCAGGTGTTCCAGCGCGCCGGCCAGCAGCTCTTCGAGCTCATCAACGACCTGCTGGACAACGCCAAGATCGAGGCTGGCAGGCTGGGCCTGGCGCCGCATGCCTTCGAGCTGGGCGAGCTGCTGAGCCAGCAGATCGAGCTGCTGCGCCCGCGCGCCGAGGCCCAGGGCCTGTGGCTGCGGCTGACGCTGGCGCCCGAGGCGCAGGGCTGGGTCTGGGGCGATGCGCAGCGCGTCGCCCAGATCCTCGTCAACCTGGTGGGCAATGCCATCAAGTTCACGCGCCAGGGCGGCGTCGACGTGCAGGCCTGGCGCGCCGAGGACGGGCGCCTGGGCCTGAGCGTGCAGGACACCGGCATCGGCATCGCCCCCGAGCAGCATGAACGCATCTTCCAACCCTATGCCCAGGCCGAGGCCGAGACCGCGCGCGAGTTCGGCGGCACCGGCCTGGGCCTGGCGATCACGCGCAGCCTGGTGGAGCTGATGGGCGGGCAGATCAGCCTCACCAGCACGCCCGGCGAAGGCAGCCGCTTCGAGCTGCGGCTGGACCTGCCGGCCCGGCCCGCGCCGGCGCGTGCGAGCCAGGCGCCGCGCCCCGAGCCCGGCCAGCCGCAGGCAGCGCTGCAGCTGCTGCTGTGCGAGGACAACGAGGTCAACGCGCTGGTGATCGAGGCGATGCTGCAGCCGCTGGGCCACCGCATCGAGCTGGCGAGCGATGGCGAACAGGCGCTGGCCAAGCTGCAGCAGGGCCGCTACGACCTGGTGCTGATGGACCTGCAGATGCCGCGCCTAGACGGCCTGGAGGTGACGCGGCGCTGGCGCGCCATCGAGGCCGCGCAGGGGCGCCGCCGCACCCCCGTCATCGCGCTCACCGCCAACGCCTTTGCCAGCGATGTCGCGCAGAGCCTGGCGGCGGGCTGCGATGCCCACCTCAGCAAGCCCATCGGCCGGCAGGCGCTGCTGCAGGCGCTGGCGCGCTGGGCTACTTGAACAGCAGGCGCAGCGCCAGCCCGCCCAGGCCGAGCACCAGGCCCAGCACCACCAGGCCGCCCAGGTGCTCATGCACCAGCGGCACGCGGCCCAGCCAGTAGCCCGCGGCGATCAGGCCGCCCGACCAGGCCACGCTGCCGGCCAGCGCGGCCGTGGCGAAGGGCCGCGCCGGCATGCGCGCCACCCCGGCCGCCAGCGGCGCAAAGGTGCGCAGCACCGCCACATAGGGCGAGACCAGCAGGCTGGGGCCGCCCCAGCGGGCAAAGAAGCGCTGGCCGCGCGCCAGCAACGCGCGGTTCAGCCAGCGGTAGGCATGGCTCTCCAGATGCCGGCCCAGCCGCAGGCCCAGGCGGTAGGCCAGCAGGCTGCCGCCCCAGGCGGCCAGCGCCAGCAGCGGCACCAGCAGCGCGGCGCGCAGGGCGCCCTGGGCACATAAGGCGCCGCACAGGAACAGCAGCGGATCGCCGGGCAGGAAGAACAGCGGCGCCACGCCGATCTCGCAGAACACCAGCGCGAACAGCAGCAGGTAGACGCCCTGGTCGTAGCGCGCGATCCACTCGGTCAGCAGGGCGGTGAGGTCCATCAACGTCTCCGGTAGGACAGGCCGTGCACCAGCACATGCTCGCAGAGCTTGAACACCAGGTAGGCGGCGATCGCGGCGAAGGCGCTGAGCCACAGCTCCAGCAGCTGCTGCAGGCCGCCGTCCTGCAAGGCCTGCCAGCCATGCGTGCCGAGCAGGCTGGCGTTGGCGCTCACCAGCTTCACCAGGTCCAGCGAGAGGCAGCCGAACAGCACGAAGCTGGCCGTCATCAGCGCAAAGCAGGCCATGCGGTGCTGGCTCAGCCAGTGGTGGAGCTTGCTGTGACCGTCGTGCATGGGCGTCTCCCTTCGTCCGGAAGCGCCCATCCTAGCCGGCTCAGGCCAGCGCCATGCTGCGCGCCAGGTGCGCGTACACCGCCGCCACCCGACGCAGGTGGCGCGACTCGGGATGCGTCAGCAGCCACAGCTCGGTGCGGCAATCCTCCAGCACCTCGGTGAGCTGGCGCAGCTGCGGCTGGCCGCGCGCCAGGAACAGCGGCAGCACGCCCACCCCCAGGCCCAGGCTCACCAGCTCCATCACGCTGAGAATGCTGTTGACGCGGTAGGCTGGCCGCACCCTGGGGAAATGGCGCTTGCGCCATTGCACCGAGGGATGCTCGGGCAGGGCATCGTCGGGCGCGATCCAGTCCGCCTTGCCGGCCTCGACATCGGCATAGTGCTTGATCGCGCTCTTGCCGGCTGCGAACAGCGCCACGTCGATGGGGCCGAGGCAGCGCCCCACCAGATGCTGGGGCGGGCGCCGCGTGGCGCGCACCGCGATATCGGTGTCGCGGCGCGTCAGGCTGGCGAGCTCGTTGCCGGCGTGCAGCTCGAAGCTCAGCTGCGGATGCTGGGCGTGCAGGGCCTTCAGCGCCGGCGCCACCAGGCCATGCAGGATGGTGTCGGTGGTGCTGATGCGCACCGTGCCGCTCACCTGCCCGGGCAGCTGCTGGGCGGCCGAGCGGGCCGTCTCCAGCACCGCCTCCAGCTGCTCGCCCTGCTCGGCCAGCTGCTGCGCCAGCTCGGTGGCCGCATAGCCGCTGCGTGAGCGCACGAACAGCGGCAGGCCCAGCCCGCGCTCGACCCGCTGCACCGCGCGGAACACCGTCGAGCCGTCCAGGCCCAGGCGCTCGGCCGCCCCGGCGAGCGTGCCGGCGCGCACCATCGCCAGCAGCAGCTGGAGGTCGGTGGCGCTCAGTCGGTATTGCGTTTGTGCATTCATGGCTTGCGGTGCCGCCTATTTTGCCGGCGCCGACGCAATCCTACATTCCGCCCATCGTCCACTCGATTTCTCAGGAGTTCCCCATGTCCCAGCTCTATTCCGGCACCCCCTACGGCATCGCCCTGCTGCGCCTCGGCCTCGGCCTGATGTGGATCGCCCATGCGCTGCTGAAGCTGCTGGTGTTCACGCTGCCGGGCACCGCGCAGTTCTTCGCCAGCCAGGGCCTGCCCGGGGCGCTGGCCTATCCGGTGTTCGCGGCCGAGCTGCTGGGCGGCCTGGCCATCCTGCTGGGCCTGTACGCGCGCCAGGTCTCGCTGGCGCTGCTGCCCATCATGCTGGGCGCGGCCTGGGTGCATCTGCCGAATGGCTGGGTCTTCACCAGCGCGGGCGGCGGCTGGGAATATCCGCTCTTCCTGGCGCTCGCCTCGCTGGCGCTGTGGCTGCTGGGCGATGGCGCCTGGTCGCTGCGCCGCAGCGCGCGGCTGACCCTGGGGCGCTGAGGTGCTCGCCATGCAGCCCGCCTACACCCTCGTCAGCCACCCGCTGTGCCCCTATGTGCAACGCGCCGCCATCGTGCTGGTCGAGAAGGCCCTGGCCTTCGAGCGGCGCGACATCGACCTGGCGCGCAAGCCCGACTGGTTCAAGCGGATCTCGCCGCTCGGCAAGACGCCGGTGCTGCTGGTCACCGGCGGGCAGGCGATCTTTGAATCCGCCGTGATCTGCGAGTATCTGGAGGACTGCCACGGCCCGGCCCTGCATCCCGCCGATGCCTTGACGCGCGCGCGCCATCGCGGCTGGATGGAGTTCGGCTCGGCCACGCTGAACGGCATCGCCGCCTTCTACAACGCACCGGATGCCGCAGCACTGGCGCAGCGCGCCGCCGAGCTGCGCGGCCGCCTCGAGCAGCTGGAGGCCGCGCTCGGCGCAGGGCCCTGGTTCGCGGGCCGGCTGTTCGGCATGGTGGACGCGGTGTTCGGTCCGGTGTTCCGCTACTTCGAGCTGTTCGACACCTTGGACGAGTTCGACTTCTGCGCCGCCCTGCCCAGGCTGCAGGCCTGGCGTGCCGCACTGGCGCGGCGCGCCTCCGTGCGCATGGCGGCGCCGGCCGACTACGCCGAGCGGCTGCGCGACTTTGTGCTGGCGCGCGGTGCCGCGCTGGCAGCTCGTCTGCAAAGCCGCGTCTGAGCGCAGGCACGCCAGCAAGAAAGCGCCGCCCTGTGTATGCTTGCCGCCATCTTTGCCATCCATCAAGGAGACTTGGATGATCAAGTTGACCGTCAACGGCAAGCCGGCGAGCCTGGATGCCGACCCCGAGATGCCCCTGCTGTGGGCCCTGCGCGAGGATCTGCAGCTCACCGGCACCAAGTTCGGCTGCGGCATGGCGCTGTGCGGTGCCTGCACCGTGCATCTGGATGGCCAGCCGGTGCGCGCCTGCTCCACGCCCTTGTCGGCCGCGGCCGGCAAGAAGGTCACCACCATCGAGGGCGTGGGCAGCAGCAAGACCGGCCGCGCGGTGCAGCTGGCCTGGCTCAAGCTCGACGTGCCGCAATGCGGCTACTGCCAGAGCGGCCAGATCATGAGCGCCTGCGCCCTGCTGGGCAGCAAGGCCAGGCCCAGCGACGCCGATATCGACGCAGCCATGAGCGGCAACATCTGCCGCTGCGGCACCTACAACCAGGTGCGGGCGGCGATCCACGACGCCTCGGCCACGCTGACGAAGGGAGCTTGAGATCATGAGCAGCTCGCGTCGCGACTTTCTCAAGACCGGCGGCAGCGCCGCCCTGGTGGTTTCCTTCGCCCTGCCGCTGGCCGCGCCCAAGCGCGCCGAGGCGGCGCTCAGCAACAGCTTCAACCCGAACGCCTATCTGCGCATCACGCCGGACAACCGCATCACCGTGGTGTGCGGCTCGGCCGAGATGGGCCAGGGCGTGCTGACCGCCATCCCCATGCTGGTGGCCGAGGAGCTGGACGCCGACTGGGCGCTGGTGAGCGTCGAGCAGGCGCCGGTGGACCAGGCCTACAACAACCCCATGTTCGGCATGCAGGCCACCGGCGGCAGCACCACCGTGCGCGGCCAATGGACGCCGATGCGCGAGGCCGGTGCCGCCGCGCGCGCCATGCTGGTGGCCGCCGCCGCCGAGACCTGGGGCGTCGATGCCGCCACGCTGCGCACCGAGCGCAGCCAGGTGTTCGGCCCGGGCGGCAAGAAGCTCAGCTATGGCGCGCTGGTGGCAGCCGCCGCCAGGCAGAAGGCGCCGGCCAAGCCCGCGCTCAAGGCCAGCAAGGACTTCAAGATCCTGGGCAAGCCCACGCGCCGCCTGGACAGCGCCGCCAAGATCAACGGCACGGCGCAGTTCGGCATCGATGCGCGCGTGGACGGCATGCTGGTGGCGGTGATGGCGCGCGCCCCCATCGCCGGCGCCAAGCCCAAGGCGATGAACGAGGCCAAGGCGCGCGCCGTCAAGGGCGTGCGCAAGATCATCAGCATCGACAGCGGCGTGGCCGTGCTGGCCGATGGCTACTGGGCCGCCAAGCAGGGCCGCGACGCGCTCGCGGTGCAATGGGATCTGGGCGCGCACGCCGATCTCTCCGCCACCAAGGTGCATGAGCTGCTGGTCTCGGGCGCCAACCAGGCCGAGGCGGTGGCGCGCGACGAGGGCAATGTGAAGGACGCGGCGGCGAATGCCGCCAAGACCCTGAGCGCCGAGTACGAGGTGCCCTATCTGGCCCATGCCTGCATGGAGCCGCTCAACTGCACCGCCTGGGTCAAGGGCGACGAGGTCACGATCTGGGCCGGCACGCAGAGCCAGGGCCCGGCGCAGGGCATCCTGGCCCAGATCGGCGCGGTGACGCCGGCCAAGGTCAAGATCAACACCTTGCTGCTGGGCGGCGGCTTCGGGCGCCGCTTCGCACCCGACTTCACCATCGATGCCACCCTGCTCTCCAAGCTCAGCGGCAGCCCGGTGAAGCTGATCTACAGCCGCGAGGACGATATGGCGGCGGGCTTCTACCGCCCGGCCTCGCTGGTGCGCTTCGAGGGCGCGCTGAACGAACAGGGCCAGCCCACGCTGCTGCGCGCCGCGGTGGCCAGCCCCTCCATCATGGCGGCCTCGGGTTTCATGCAGATCCCCGAGAACGGCGTGGATGCGATGGCGGTGGAGGGCCTGGCCGACCAGCCCTACGAGATCGCCAACCAGCGCATCGTCTATGGCCGCGCCGAGCCGGGCCCGCAGGTCTGGTTCTGGCGCTCGGTGGGGCATTCGCAGAACGCCTTCTTCATCGAGAGCTTTGTCGACGAACTGGCGCATGCGGCCAAGGCCGACCCGCTCAAGTTCCGCCTCGGCCTGCTGGCCAAGCACCCGCGCCTGCGCGGCGTGCTGGAGCTGGCCGCGGCCAAGGCCGGCTGGAGCCAGCCCGCGCCCAAGGGCGTGCATCGCGGCATCGCCGTGGCCGAGAGCTTTGGCAGCTATGTGGCCGAGGTGGCCGAGGTCTCGGTGGCCAAGGACGGCACGCCCAAGGTGCACCGCGTGGTGGCGGCGGTGGACTGCGGCCAGACCGTGAATCCGCAGACCATCGCGCGCCAGATCGAGAGCGCCATCGTCTACGGCCTCTCGGCCGCGCTCTACGGCAAGATCACCCACAAGGACGGGCGCGTGGAGCAGAGCAACTTCCACGACTACCCGGTGCTGCGCATGAGCGAGATGCCGAAGGTGGAGGTGCACATCGTGCCCAGCATGGAGGCGCCCGGCGGCATCGGCGAGCCCGGCACGCCACCGATCGCGCCGGCGGTGATGAACGCCATCTTCGCCGCCACCGGCGTGCGGGTGCGCAAGCTGCCGCTGGAGACGGCCGCGCTGGCCAAGGCCTGAAGGGCCTGGTCGCACTACGCCGATGGCGGGTAGCCGGCCTCGGTCAGCGCCGCCACCAGGGCGGCCTGGCTGAGCTGGCTCTCGACCTGCACCTTGTGGCTGGGCAGGTCGAACTGCAGCTTGGCCTGGGCATCGAGCGCCTGCACGGCCTTGGTGATGCTGGCAACGCAATGGCCGCAGCTCATATCGGGCAGGGTGAATTCGGACATGGTGGACTCCTGTTGGTGTTGCCACTGTAGAGCTTGCCATCATGGTAATGTCAAGCCGCTTGACATTGACATGATGTCAAGCATCAAACTGCGCACATGACCGATCAACTCACCCTCCCCATCACCGGCATGAGCTGCGCCTCCTGCGTCAAACGCGTGGAGAAGGCCTTGCTGGGCGTGCCCGGCGTGCAGGCTGCCGAGGTCAACCTCGGCACCGAGAGCGTCAGCGTCAGCGGCACCGCCGCGTTGACCGCCATGGCGGCCACGCTGGCGCGCGCCGGCTATGCCGTCGCCGAGCGCGAACTGACGCTGCAGATCAGCGGCATGACCTGCGCCTCCTGCGTCGGCCGGGTGGAGAAGGCGCTGCTGAAAGTGCCCGGCGTGCTGCGGGTGAGCGTCAATCTGGCGCTGGAGAACGCCAGCGTCGGCATGCTGGCCAATGTGGACCCGGCCGCGCTGCTGGCCGCCGTGCAGCAGGCAGGCTACCAGGCCGCCCTGCAGGCCGGCGAGGCCAGCGGCGCCGATGCGCCGCGCCCGGTGGACTGGCAGCACAGCGGCTGGCCGGTGCTGATCGCCGCCCTGCTCTCGGCGCCGCTGGTGCTGCCCATGCTGGCGATGCTGGCCGGCCGCCACTGGATGATCGATGGCTGGCTGCAGCTGGCGCTGACCCTGCCGGTGCAGTTCTGGCTGGGCGCGCGCTTCTACCGGGCCGGCTGGGCCGCGCTGCGCGCCGGCAGCGGCAATATGGACCTGCTGGTGGCCCTGGGCACCAGCGCCGCCTTCGGGCTCTCGGTCTACGAGCTGCTGCAAAACGGCGCACGCAGCATGTCGCTGTACTTCGAATCGGCGGCGGTCGTGATCACCCTGGTGCTGCTGGGCAAGTGGCTGGAGGCGCGCGCCAAGCGCCAGACCAGCGAGGCGATCCGCGCCCTCAAGGCGCTGCGCCCGGAGACCGCGCGCGTGCGCCGCGCCGGCGCCGAGCTCGAGCTGCCGCTGGCCCAGCTGGTGCTGGGCGACGAGGTGGTGGTGCGCCCCGGCGAGCGCATCCCGGTCGACGGCCTGGTGCTGGCCGGCGCCAGCCAGGTGGACGAGTCGCTCATCACCGGCGAGAGCCTGCCGGTGGCCAAGGAGGCCGGGGCCCGGGTGGTGGGAGGCTCCGTCAACGGCGAGGGCCTGCTGACGCTGCGCACCACCGCGCTGGGCGCCGAATCCACGCTGGCGCGCATCGTGCGGCTGGTGGAATCGGCGCAGGCCAAGAAGGCGCCGATCCAGCGCATGGTCGATCAGGTCAGCGCCTGGTTCGTGCCGGCGGTGATAGCTGCCGCCCTCGTCACCCTGCTGGGCTGGGGCTTGGTGCGCGGCGACTGGACCCAGGCGCTGCTGAACGCGGTGGCGGTGCTGGTGATTGCCTGCCCCTGCGCGCTGGGCCTGGCCACGCCCACCGCCATCATGGCCGGCACCGGGGTGGCGGCCCGCCATGGCATCCTCATCAAGGACGCCGAGGCGCTGGAAATCGCCGCCAGGCTGGAGGTGGTGGCCTTCGACAAGACCGGCACGCTGACCCTGGGCAAGCCCGAGCTGCTGGCCTTTCACAGTGCCGCCGGCCTGGACGAGGGCCAGACCCTGGGCCTGGCCGCGGCCCTGCAGGCGGGCAGCGAGCATCCGCTGGCGCTGGCGGTGCGCCAGGCCGCCGCCCGGCGCGGCCTGGCGGTACCGTTGGTGCAGAGCCTGCGCGCCGTGGCCGGCCGCGGCGTTGCCGCCCAACTTCCCGGGCAAGACCTGGCCCCGCGCGAATTGCAGCTGGGCAGCGCCCGCTACATGCAGGAGCTGGGCGTATATCTGGGCGCCATGCAGGCCGAGGCCACCGCCCTGCAGGCCCGCGGCCGCACGGTGTCGTGGCTGGCCGAGGGCGGCGCGGGCCAGCAGCCGCGCCTGCTGGCCCTGCTGGCCTTTGGCGACCAGCTCAAGCCCAGCGCCGCCGCGGCGCTGGCCAGCCTGCGCGCGCTGGGCGTGCACAGCGTCATGCTCAGCGGCGACAACCGCGGCAGCGCCGAGGCGGTGGGGCGCCAGCTCGGGCTCGACGAGGTGCGCGCCGAGGTGCTGCCCGAGGACAAGGCCCGCATCGTCAGCGAGCTGAAGCGGCAGGGCCATGTCGGCATGGTGGGCGACGGCATCAACGACGCGCCGGCGCTGGCCGCGGCCGATGTGGGATTCGCGATGGCCACCGGCACCGAGGTGGCGATGCAGGCGGCCGGCGTGACCCTGATGCGCGGCGACCCGGCGCTGGTGGCGCAGGCGATCTCGCTCTCGCGCCGCACCGTGCGCAAGATCCACCAGAACCTGTTCTGGGCCTTTGCCTACAACGTGGTGGGCATCCCCTTGGCCGCGCTGGGCTTTCTGAACCCGGTGATCGCCGGCGCGGCGATGGCTTTTTCGAGCGTGTCGGTGGTCAGCAATGCCCTGCTGCTCAAGCGCTGGAGACCGTGATGGACGAAGCATCGATGACGAGCTTGTGCAATATCGGCGAGGCCGCGGCCCGCAGCGGCGTCTCCGCCAAGATGATCCGGCACTACGAGTCGCTGGGCATGCTGCCCAAGGTGGCGCGCACCGAGGCCGGCTACCGCCTCTATTCCGAGCGCGAGGTGCACACCCTGCGCTTCATACGCCGGGCGCGCGACCTCGGTTTCTCGATCGTCGAGATCAGCGAGCTGCTCAAGCTCTGGCAGAACCGCCGCCGCGCCAGCGGCGACGTCAAGCGCATCGCGCTGGCGCACATCGCCGACCTGGAGCGCCGCCTGGCCGAGATGCAGGCCATGAAGCAGACGCTCGCGCAGCTGATCAGCTGCTGCCACGGCGACGAGCGCCCGGATTGCCCGATCCTGGACGACCTCGCCGCCAGCGCCGGCTGAGCACTCATTGGCTGGTCGCAGCCAGCACCTCGGGCAGGTCGGTCAGGCCGGCCAGCAGTTTCTCGATGCCGTCCTGCCGCAGTGTGCGCATGCCGCTGCGCTGCGCGCTGACGAACATCTCGGCGGCCGGGGCGCGGCGGCGTATCAGCTCGCGCAGCGATTCGTCGGCGATCACCAGCTCGTGGATGCCCAGGCGGCCGTGGTAGCCGGTGCCGCCGCAGGTGTCGCAACCATGGCGGCGATACTGGCGCAGGCCGCCGCCAGCTCCGTCAACGCCGAAGCGCTGCCGCCAGCCGGCCAGCAGCTCCTCCTCGTTCATGGCCTCGGCCGCGCCGCCGCCGGATTGCTGATACAGGCGCAAGAGCGAGCGCGCCGCGCGTTCATCCAGCGGCTCGACGATGCGGCAATCCAGACACAGCCGCCGCACCAGGCGCTGCGCCAGCACCGCCAGCAGCGAGTCGGAGAACATGAAGGGGTCCAGGCCGATCTCCAGCAGCCGCGTCACGCTCTCGGGCGCCGAGTTGGTGTGCAGGGTGGACATCACCAGATGGCCGGTCAGCGAGGCCTCCACCGCGATGCGCGCGGTCTCCTCGTCGCGCATCTCGCCGATCATGATGACGTCGGGGTCGGCGCGCAGAAAGGTGCGCATGGCGGCCGCAAAGGTCCAGCCGATGCGTGCGTTCACCTGCACCTGGCGCAGCCCGTCCTGGCTGATCTCGATCGGGTCCTCGGCGGTCCAGATCTTGCGCTTGTCCTCGTTGAGCTCGCGCATCACCGAGTGCAGGGTGGTGGTCTTGCCGCAGCCGGTGGGGCCGCAGATCAGCAGCAGGCCATAGGGCTTGCTCATCATGCGGCGCAGGCCCGCCAGATTGGTCTCGGACAGGCCGATCGCGTCCAGCGGCAGCGGCTTCATGCCGCCCAGCAGGCGCAGCACCACGTCTTCCAGGCCGCCGCTGGTGGGCACGGTGACCATGCGCAGCTCCAGCGATGTGCCGCCGAAACGCGCGAAATCGATCTTGCCGTCCTGCGGCCGGCGGTGCTCGGAGATGTCGAGGTCGGCCATGATCTTGAGTCGCGCCACCAGCGCGAAACGCACCCGCGCGGGCAGCTCCAGATAACGGATCAGATCGCCGTCCACGCGCAAGCGGATGCGCACCGGCTTGGGTGCCTCGAAGGTCTCCACATGGATGTCGGAGGCGCGCAGCTCGATGGCATCGGCGAGCAGGCGGTTGACCAGGCGCACCAGCGCGTTGTCGGACTCCGACACCACCTCGGCATCGGTTTCGGCGGTGCCGGGATCGGCCTGGCTCAGCTCCTGGGCGAGTTCGCGCACGGTGGCCATCTGCGGCGTGCCGGCGCCGGCATTGGCGGCATCGCCGCTGGGCACCTGGTAGGCCATGGCGATGGCCTGCGAGAGCGTGCCCGCCGCCGCCAGCACCGGGCGCACGCGCAGCTCGCTGACGAAACGCAGGTACTCCAGCAACCGGTAGTCCCAGGGGTCGGAGACCACCACCACCAGCACCTCGTCGCGCACCAACAGCGGCAGCACGCCCTCGCGCTGCGCAAGCGCGCGCGGGATGCGCGCCAGCGCCGCCGGCTCGGGCTTGAGCTGGGCCAGATCGACAGTGGGCACGTCCAGCCAGCTGGCCAGGGCGATGCGCAGCTGCGCCGGGCTGAGCAGACCCAGCTGCACCACCAGCTCGCCCAGCGGCACATGCTGCTCCTGCGCGCGCTGGCGGCGCAGCGCCGATTCCAGCTGGCTGGCGGTGAGCATGCCGGCCCCGACCAGGGCCTGGCCCAGATGGGCCGCATGATGTTCGGGCTCGCGCTGCAACGCCGCCCAGACACCTTCCATATCCGCCTCTACCGGCGGCACGCCCAGCTCGGTGCTTGGCCGGCTCAGCGCATCCAGGGCAGCGGGTACGGTGTCGTGTTCGTAGTGGTGGGGCTCGCTCATATGCACAGGCTAAGGCCGGCGCGCCGGCGCGGCGCTTGATCTGCGTCAGATCGTGGCCGCTCGGCCACAATCAGCCATCCCATCCGCAGGTACCGACATGACCCGATTGATCGCCCTTTCCGGCAGCCTGCGCCAGGCTTCCTTCAATACCGCCCTGCTGCGCGCCGCCATCGGCCTGGCGCCGCAGGGGGTGGACATCGAGCTGCGCACCCTGCATGGCATCCCGCTCTACGACGGCGATGTGGAAGCCCAGGGCGTGCCGGCGGCGGTGAGCCGGCTGCGCGCCGAGATCCAGGCCGCCGACGGCCTCATCATCGGCACGCCCGAGTACAACAACTCCATCCCCGGCGTGCTCAAGAACGGCCTCGACTGGCTCTCGCGCCCGCCGGCCGAGGGGCGCAAGACCTTCTTCGGCAAGCCGGTGGCGGTGCTGGGGGCCACGCCCGGCGGCTTCGGCACGGTGCAGAGCCAGGACGCGATCCTGAGCGTGCTGCGCGCCTTCGGCTGCAGCTGCTGGTTCGGCGGCCGGCTGATGGTGTCCAAGGCGAATACCTTGTTCGATGCGCAGGGCGAGCTGCTCGACGAGACGCTCAAGCAGCAGCTGCGCGATTTTCTGAGCGGCTTTGCCGCGGAGGCCATGAGATGAGCAAAAAGTTCGAACTGCTGCCGGCACATTTCGGCGATGTCGGCGGGCTGACGATACGCCGCGCCCTGCCCACCGCCAGGCGCCGCATGGTGGGCGCCTGGTGCTTCCTCGACCACGCCGGGCCGGCCGAGCTGCCCGCCGACAAGCCGATGCGGGTGGGCCCGCATCCGCACACCGGCCTGCAGACCTTTTCCTGGCTGATCGAGGGCGAGGTGCTGCACCGCGACTCGCTGGGCACGGTGCAGATGCTGCGCCCCGGCCAGGTGAATCTGATGACGGCCGGCCGTGGCATCGCGCATTCGGAAGAATCGCAGACGGCACGCTTGCAGCTGGCCCAGCTGTGGATCGCGCTGCCGGACGTGCAGCGCTTTTGCGAGCCCGCCTTCGAGCATTTCCCGCTGCTGCCGCAACTGGCCCTGAACGGCTTCAACACCACCCTGCTGGTGGGCCGCTATGGCGCCGCGCATTCACCCGTGCCCAGCCACACGCCCCTGCTGGGCATGGACCTGCGCTGCCAGGCGCCGGCCAGCACCGAGCTGCTGCTGACCCCGGGCTACGAGCATGGCCTGATGGCGCTGGAGGGCGAGCTGCAGATCGGCATGGAGGACGGTGAGTGTCAGACCCTGAGCCCCGGCCAGCTGCTCTATCTGGCCCCCGGCGCGCATCGGCTGCAGCTCAGCAGCGCGGCACCGGCGCGCCTGCTGCTGCTGGGCGGCACGCCCTTCGAGGAGCAGGTGCTGCTGTGGTGGAACTTCGTCGCGCGCGACAGCGAGGAGGTCCAGCGCTTCGCCGCCGACTGGAACGCCGGCATCGGCTTCGGCACGGTGCAGGGCTACGCGGGCGAGCGCCTGCTCGCCCCCGATCCGGCCGGCCTGAAGCTCAAGTCCCCGGCGCGAAATTGAACACGCCGGAACCGTGCTGCGGGCGCGCTCCGCCGGTGCGTATCAGGATCAGCACGGTGAAGCTGACATTGCCGCCCGAGACGTTCTTGAAGCCGCTCGGGTACTGCATCTCCATGCAGAAGCTGGAGAAGGTGGCGAGGCAGCCGAAGTTCTCGTCGAAGCTGTTGTAGACCACCTGGGCGGGCTGCTGGTGCGCCAGGTCGTAGGCCTCGCCGACGCCCTGGATGGCCGAGATCAGGCCATCGAAATAGTCGTAGACCTCCTTGATGCTGGTCGGCTTGGGCGGTGGTAGGGCGCTCGCCAGCCCGCCCAGCGCATTGATGGCCGCGCCACCGATCAGGTAGACATCGGCGGTCTGCGCCACCGCCAGGTCCATGCCGCGGACCTCGATGGTGCTGTCGGGGTAGTTGTAGGCATAAGGCCCCAGCACGGCGGCGCCCGCATGCACGCCGTCGATCAACACCGTCTGGGTCAGGAACTGGTCCAGCAGGCCCTTGGCCGCCAGGATGGCCGCCATGTTCTGCAGCTGGTTCAGGTAGTCGCCGTAGATCTTGTTGACGAGCTGGCCGATCGGCCCCAGGGCATTCAGCAGGCCGCCCAGCAGGAACTGCGGCTTGGCCTGCCCGGCGGCGCTGGGCCAGGCTTGCAGCGGTGCGGCCCTGCCGAGCAGGCGATCCAGGCTCATCGCCTTGGCGCTGGGCACCGCGCCAAGCAGCGCCTGCGGCGCCAGCTGGGCATTGGTGCGATCGGCCATGGCCTTGAGCAGTGCCGGCATCTCGGTGGCGATCAGGCCCTGGATCAGGTCGGCCTTGTCGACCAGCCCGTACAAGCTGGGCTGCGCGCCCGCCGCAGCCAGCTGGGTGGCCAGGGTCTGCAGCTCGCTGCGGTACTGGTCCAGCAGGGCGGTGTTGGCGGCGTCGTCGCCGCCCGACTGCTTCAGCAGCGCGGTGATCTGCTGCATCTTGGCCTTCAGCTGCGCGGTGGCGGCGGCATGGGCCAGATCGCCGGGCGTCTGCGGATAGCCGTTCGCCGCCAGCTTGGCCGGCAGCGGCACAAAGCCGCTGGCGGGCTGGTAGGGCGTGCTGAACACCATGCGCACCGGGTCCACGCTGGCCGCCGCCGCCGTGATGGCGGCCTTGGCCGCCGCCGCGCCGGTGTTGTCGCCGCGGTCCAGCGCCTCCTTGAGCAGCTTGAGGTTGCGCGCCAGGCTGCCCTGCGCCGCCGACAGATTGGCATACAGGCCGGAGTTCTTGGACACCGGGGTCGGCGCGATCACCGTGAAGGGCTGTTGCACGCTGATGGCCGTGCCATCCACCGTGGCCACCAGGGTGAAGCCGCCACGCGTGTCGGCGGCGCTCTGCAGTTGCAGGCCGGCCACCGCGGGCGTCGCACCCTCCACGCCCTCCGCCGGGCGCAACACCTGGTAGCTAATCGCCGGCAAGGGGTTCATGGCCTTGCCATCGGTGTCGAGCACGGTCGGCATGATGCCCACCGCCGTACCGGCGCCCGCGACCAACTGGCTCAGCTCCAGCGCTATGCTGGCCGGCGCGGCCACTGGCGGCGCGGCCGCGAACTGCCACACCAGTTGCGCCGGCAGGAAGGGCAGCAGCCGGTCCTGGCGCAGGGTGATGGTGTCAGCCGGCGTGGCGCTGGCATTCGCGGCGATATCGCCGACATTGACGTCGCCATCGAGCACCGTGGTGCCGGCGCCGCTGCCCACCAGCTTGGCCGTCAGCGCCGTCTGCGCCTGGGCGCCGTTGAGCACCGTGATCTTGAAGACATAGTCGTAGACCGTGCGCCCCACGCGCGTCTCGCCGACCTTGGTGAGCGAGACCACCGAGGCGCTGGCGGCCGCGACGGCCTGGATGCGCGCCTGCGTGGCCTGCGGCCGCATCGGGGTCAGGTCTTGACTCTCACCGCCTCCGCAGGCGGCCAGCAACAGCGCCGCGCCGCAGACCAGGCCCTGCAGGCTGCGTGCGATCAGCCCGGCGCTCACGAGCGGCTCCCGTCGGCGCGCCGGCGTGCCAGCAGGGCGAGCAGGCCCAGGCCGCCGAACAGCTGCGCCCAGGTGGCGGGCTCGGGCACCACCGCGGTCTGGCCGCTGGCCAGCAGCTGGAAGTTCTCATCGGTGATCTCAAACTGCAGACTGCCCGGCGCCGCGGCGCCCTGGTAATCGAACTTGACGACAAAGCCGCCCTGCGACTGCCCCGCGGTCAGGCCCAGCGAGCGGTTCAGCATCACGCTGTCGAAGTAGCCGGCCGCCGGGATGCCGGTATCCGGCTGCACGACCAGGCTGTCCCAGCTGACCGGCGATCCCTGTACAAGCAGATTGCTGAAGTCGGTCTCGGGAAAGAACACGGTGAAGCCGGACAGGCTGGCCGGCGTGCCATCGGCCAGCACGGTGAAGTCCACTGTCCAGCTGTTGCCGCCCAGCGGCGTGAAGACGCTGTTGATGGTGGCGGCGGAAGCGCCCTGGGCAAGGGCCAGGGTGAGCAGAGCGGGGGCGACCCAGCGGGCGCGCAGGAGGGGCATCGGCTGCATAGAGGGCTCCAAGTGGCAAGCCCTGACCCTAAGCAGCCCCCGCCGCAACAACCATCCCTAACTTGGCCGCGCGCCCTGTTTCACTGACAAGCGTCAAAGCCTCAGGCCAGCTTGCCGGTCTGGAAGTCACGCACCGCCTGCATCAGCTCGGCCTCGGTATTCATCACGAAGGGGCCGTACTGCGCGATCGGCTCGTTGAGCGGCTTGCCGGCGATCAGCAGCAGGCGCGCACCCGCCTCGCCGGCCGTGAAGGCCACGCCATCGCTGCCCGCGGTATTGGCCAGGATCGCCATGCGCTGGGCCGGCACGGTGCAACCCGAGCCGAACTGCACGCCGCCACGGTAGACGTAGACGAAGGCGTTGTGCGTGTCCGGCAGCGCCTGTTCAAACCTGACCCCCGGCTGCAGATGGATGTCCAGATACACCGGCTCGGTGCCCTCGCGCTGCACCGCCCCCTGCACGCCCCGGCTGGCGCCGGCGATCACGCGCACGCTGGCGCCCTCGCCATGCCACTCGGGGATTTCGGCCGAGGGAATGTCGCGGTACCAGGGCGCGCGCATCTTGTCCTTGGCCGGCAGGTTGAGCCAGAGCTGGAAGCCTTCCATGCGGCCCTCTTCCTGCTCGGGCAGCTCCGAATGGATCACGCCGCGCCCGGCCGTCATCCACTGCACGCCGCCATTGCCCAGCAGGCCCTCATGGCCGGCGGAGTCGCGGTGGCGCATGCGGCCTTCCAGCATATAGGTGATGGTCTCGAAGCCGCGGTGCGGATGGTCGGGGAAGCCGGCGATGTAGTCGTCGGCCTGGTCCGAACCGAAGGCGTCCAGCATCAGATAGGGATCGAGGCGGCGCTGCAGGTTCTGCGTCAGCACGCGGGTGAGCTTGACGCCCGCGCCATCGCTGGTGGGCTGGCCGGCGATCAGCCGCTCGACCTGGCGAGGCTGTTGCAGAACGGTGGTGATCGTGGCGGCAGTCATGATGGCGTTCTCCGTGGTCAATGCATTCAGGGTCAGACGGTAGCAGGCTCGGCCGCTTGCGGTTGCAGCAGCTGCTGGATCTGGGCACGCGCCGAGGCCAGGCCTTGCGCCTCGGCCTCCGGGCCCATGCCCAGGCCTTCGGCATAAATGAACTCGACGTCGCTCATGCCCAGGAAGCCCAGCACGGTACGCAGATAGGGCACGACGGTGTCGCTGGGGCGGTCGCGGTGCAGGCCGCCGCGCGTCAGCACCGCATAGACCTTCTTGCCGGTGAGCAGGCCCTCGGGGCCGTTCTCGGTGTAGCGGAAGGTGACGCGGGCCCGCGAGATCGCGTCGATCCAGTTCTTCAGCTGGCTGGGCACGCCGAAGTTGATCATCGGCACGCCCAGCACCACCACATCGGCCGCCTGGATCTGGGCAATCAGGCCATCGTCCAGGGCCACGCGCTCGGCCTGCGCCGCGCTGCGCTGCTCGGCCGGGGTGAACAGGGCTTGCAGGGCCGCCTCGTCCAGCACCGGATGGGCTTGCTGCGCCAGGTCGCGCACCTGCAGGCTGGCACCGGGCTGGGCCTGTTGCAGACCCTCGACCAGCTCGGTCGCCAGGCGGGTGGAGAAGGAACCCTGGCCGTCTTGAACACGGCGGGCGCTGGAATTGATTTGCAGGATGTTCATCTGGGGGCTCCGTTGGTTTGCTGATCGGGTCTTGCGAAAGACCATGGATGAACTGTATTGATCGCAGCGAAGCATCGGAAGACGCCAGAATGGATATGATCGTTCCACCAATGGAACAATGCCATGAGTCTGGACGCTGACGATCTGCTGCTGTTTGCGCGTGTGATGGAGGCCGGCAGCTTCAGCCGCGCGGCCGACCGAGTGCAACTGCCCAAGTCCACCGTGTCGCGCCGCATCGCCGCGCTGGAGCAGCGTCTGGGCGAGAAGCTATTGCAGCGCAGCACGCGCCGGCTGGCGCTGACCGAATTCGGCCAAGGCGTGCTGGAACATGCACGCGTGCTGGCCGCCGAGGTGGACGGCGCCCTCGCCCTGGCCCTGCATCGCCAGCAGCGCCCCACCGGGCGGCTGCGCGTCTCGATGCCGGGCGACTTTGCCAACCAGGCGCTGGACCAGATGCTGAGCCGCTTCGTGCTGGACTATCCCGAGGTGCAGCTGGAACTGGACCTCTCGCCGCGCCGCGTGGACCTGATTGCCGAGGGCTTCGACCTCGCGGTGCGCATGGGCAGCCTGCCCGACGATTCGCAGCTGGCGGCGCGCCGCCTGGCCCTGTTCAGCAACGGGCTCTACGCCTCACCGGCCTATCTGCAGCGCCATGGCGAGCCGCAGCTGCCAGAGGCGCTGAGCAGCATGCAGGGGCTGATGATTCTGGGCCGCACCGGCGAGCCCGTGCCCTGGACACTCATGCGTGGGGAAGGCGGCGAGGGCGCCGAGGCGCAACGCTGGCAAGGCGTGCCCGAGCAGCGCACCCTGGTGAATGCGCCCGACATGCTTCTGCGCATGGCCTGCGCCGGCCTGGGCATCACCGCGGTGGGCGAGCATTTCGCCCAACCCTATGTGGAACGCGGCGAGCTGCTACGCGTGCTGCCCGACTGGTGCCTGCCGCCGGTGGCCTGCTGGGCGGTGTTCCCCGAGCGCCGCCTGATGCCGCTGCGCAGCCGCGTCTTCATCGAGGCGATGGCGGCCACGCTGGCCAGTTGCAAGGCTACTCAGCCTGAAAGCCGATCTCCACACTGACCTCGCGCGAGCGCGGGATCGGCGCGAAGCGCCATTGGTTGACGGCATCGATGGCCGCCACCGAGAGCTTGCGGTGCGAGCTCTTGATGGCCTCGGCCCCGCTCACCGCGCCATTCGGCTCGACAGTGAACTTCACCACCACCAGGCCGTTGCGCACGCTGCTGAGCAGCTGGCGCGGGATCTCCGGCTCGACCTTGTTGATCAGCTTCAGCGCCACCTCGGGTTCGGGCTCGGGCGCCGCTGCGGGCGCCACGGCGGCGGGCGGCGGGGGATTCAGCTTGGGGCTCGCGGTGGCCAGCTGAACCGGCTCGGGCGCCGGGCTGCTGCTGCTCGCCGCAGTGGCCACGGCAGGCTCGGGCTTGTTCTGCAGCTCCTCGGCCTTGGGGCTGGGCGCCGGTGACTCGTGCCGCGGCGCGGCCTTGGCCACCGGTGCGGCCGGCTTGGCCGGTGCGGGCGCAGGCGCGACGGGCTTGGCGGGCGCCTTGTCGGCGTTGAACTTGATCCACTGGAACACCTTGTCGGCGTCGCGCTTGGCCCGATCGGCATCGCTGAGGGAAGACTTCTTCTCAAGGTCCCCGAGCTGCTGAGCGGCAACACCCAGCGTCGCGGCGGCAAGGCCCAGCGCCAAGGCCAGACGGCACATGCGCAATGCAGACAAGGAGCCGTTCATCGTTCCATTCCTTCGTCGAGAGCCCGCCGGCGGCCCAGCTTTTGACGGGCATGCGGGACGGTGAGCGCCCGGAGTGTACGCAGCGCCCCCGGCCGCCCTGGCCAAGGGTTTGCCCGCAGCCCCGTCAAAGTCTTCACGCTTGCCGCCTATACTCGCGCCTCGCTCCGGGGAGCCCTGCCGTGCGTCGCAACGATGCACCGGGCTGAGATGTGGTGGAAGCCACGGACCCGCTGAACTTGATCCGGCTCGTACCGGCGTAAGAAGAGCTTGTCTGCATGCCCGCCCGCGCGGGCCTCAGGCCGCCCCGCGCGCCCGTCCGTCCGCCTGCTTGAGTCCGACCTCCGGAGTCCTTGTTGCACCGACCGGAGGAAGACGAGCATGAACAGCGTGAGCGACGCAGGCCTTGAAGGGCTCAGCGACAACATCCAATTGACCCGCGAGCCCCTGCCCGGCTCCAGCAAGCAGTACCTGCCGGGCGAGCTGCACCCCGAGCTGCGCGTGCCGATGCGCGCCATCGCGCTCACGAACGGCGAGGTCGTCACCGTCTACGACGCCTCCGGGCCCTATACCGACGCCAGCGCCAGCATCGACGTGCACCGCGGCCTGCCCGCCCCGCGCGCCGCCTGGGTGGAAGCGCGTGGCGATACCGAGGCCTACGAGGGCCGTCGCATCCAGCTGATCGACGACGGCCTGCGCGACCAGGCCCAGCAGCTCAGGCTGCAGGCCCTCAGCGCCGGCCTGCAGCGCCAGCCACGCCGCGCCAAGCCTGGCGCCAACGTGACCCAGCTGCACTACGCGCGCCGCGGCATCGTCACGCCCGAGATGGAGTACGTGGCGATCCGCGAGAACCAGCGTCACGCCTGGATGCAGGAATACCAGGCCGATGCCGAGCGCGAGGCGCGCCTGGCCGGCCATGCCTTCGGCGCCAGCATCCCGGCCATCATCACGCCCGAGTTCGTGCGCGACGAGGTGGCGCGCGGCCGCGCCATCATCCCGGCCAATATCAACCACCCCGAGCTGGAGCCGATGGCGATCGGCCGCAACTTCCTCGTCAAGGTGAACGCCAATATCGGCAACTCGGCGGTCACGTCCAGCATCGAGGAAGAGGTGGAGAAGCTGGTGTGGAGCACGCGCTGGGGCGCCGACACGGTGATGGACCTCAGCACCGGCCGCAACATCCACACCACGCGCGACTGGATCATCCGCAACAGCCCGGTGCCGATCGGCACCGTGCCCATCTACCAGGCACTTGAAAAGGTAGGTGGCGTGGCCGAGGACCTCACCTGGGCGCTGTTCCGCGACACCTTGATCGAGCAGGCCGAGCAGGGGGTCGACTACTTCACCATCCACGCCGGCGTGCGCCTGCCCTTCGTGCCCATGACGGTGAAGCGCCGCACCGGCATCGTCTCGCGCGGCGGCTCCATCCTGGCGAAGTGGTGCATCGCCCACCACCAGGAGAACTTCCTCTACACGCATTTCGAAGAGATCTGCGAGATCGTGAAGGCCTACGACGTCAGCTTCTCGCTGGGCGACGGTCTGCGCCCCGGCTCGCTGGCCGACGCCAACGACGAAGCCCAGTTCGCCGAGCTGCGCACCCTGGGCGAGCTCACCAAAGTCGCCTGGAAGCACGATGTGCAGACCATGATCGAGGGCCCCGGCCATGTGCCCATGCACATGATCCAGGCGAACATGACCGAGCAGCTCAAGCACTGCGACGAGGCGCCCTTCTACACGCTCGGCCCCTTGACCACCGACATCGCGCCCGGCTACGACCACATCACCTCGGGCATCGGCGCGGCCATGATCGGCTGGTTCGGCTGCGCCATGCTCTGCTACGTCACGCCCAAGGAACATCTGGGCCTGCCGAACCGCGACGACGTCAAGGCCGGCCTGATGGCCTACAAGATCGCCGCCCACGCGGCCGATATCGCCAAGGGCCACCCCGGTGCCCGCGCCCGCGACGACGCGCTCTCCAAGGCACGCTTCGAATTCCGCTGGCAGGACCAGTTCAACCTCGGCCTCGACCCCGAGACCGCGCGCGAGTTCCACGACGAGACCTTGCCCAAGGACAGCGCCAAGGTGGCCCACTTCTGCTCCATGTGCGGGCCCAAGTTCTGCTCGATGAAGATCACGCAGGATGTGCGTGAATACGCCGAGGGCATGGCGGCCGGGATGGAAGCCAAGAGCGCCGAGTTCAAGGCGCAGGGCAGCGAGCTCTACATCCCAATCGCGAAGGCCTGAGATGGCGAAGACGATCGCCATCGCCGGCGCCGGCCTGGCCGGCCGCCTGTTCGCCTGGGCGCTCGCGCGCGCCGGCCATGAGGTGCGGGTCTGGGACGCCGGCCCCGGCCCCGCGCCCGCCCTCGATGGCCAGGGCGCCGCCGCCTTCACGGCCGCCGGCATGCTCAGCCCGCTGGCCGAGCTGGACCGCGCCGAGGCCGAGGTGGCGGTGCTCGGCTGGCAATCGCTGCGCCTGTGGCCCGCCATCGTCGCCGCGCTGCATCAGCCGGTGCGCCTGCAGACCGAGGGCAGCCTGCTGCTGGCGCACCGCCCCGACCAGGGCGCCGCGGCGCGCGTGCTGCAGCGCCTGCAGCAGGCCGGCGCGGACCTCTCATCCTTCCCGACGCCGCAGCCGCTCAGCGCGGCCCAGCTGCGCGAGCTGGAGCCGGCGCTGCCCGCCGGCCCGCAGGCCTGGCTGCTGCCCGGCGAGGGGCTGATCCATCCGCTGCAGGCCATGCAGGCGCTGCACGGCTCGGCGGCTGGCGTGCAGTGGCATTGGCAGCGCCCGGTGGCCGAGGTCCAGGCCGGTCGGATCGCACTCGGCGACGGCGAGCAGGTCCACGCCGACTGGGCCATCGACACGCGCGGCCTCGGCGCCCGCCCCACCCTGCCGCTGCGCGGCGTGCGCGGCGAGGTGCTGACGCTGGAACTGGCCGGGCATGGCCTGCGCCGGCCGCTGAGGCTGATGCACCCGCGCCATTGCGTCTACCTGGTGCCGCGCAGCGCAGATGAGCTGCTGATCGGCGCCAGCGAGATCGAGAGCGAGGACCGCTCGCCCGTCAGCCTGCAGAGCGCGGTGGAGTTGATGGCCGCGGCCCACAGCCTGATGCCGCAGCTGGGCGAGGCCCGCATCACGCGGCTGGACCGCAATCTGCGCCCCGCCCTGCCCCACCACCGCCCGCATGCGCACAGCGCGCCCGGCCTGATCCAGCTCAACGGCCTGTTCCGCCATGGCTGGCTGCTAGCGCCCGCCCTGGTGCAGCGCCTGCTGACGCAAACCCAGCTGGCAAGCCTGCCATGAACATCCAGATCCTGATCGACGAGCAGCCCCGCGAGCTGCCGGCCGGCAGCAATCTGGCCGAGCTGCTGGCCTTGCTGCAACGCGAGCCGCGGAGCGTGGCCACGGCGGTGAACGGCCGCTTCGTGGCGCGCGAGGCAAGACCCGGCACCATGCTCGCCGAGGGCGACCAGGTGCTGTTGTTCCAACCCATCGTAGGAGGCTGAACCCATGACGGACAGCTTTGAAATCGCCGGCGTCCCGCTCGCCAGCCGCTTCCTGCTCGGCACCGCCGGTTACCCGAACCCGCAGCTGCTGGCCGAGGCGGTGAAGGCCTCGCAAACCCAGCTGCTCACCGTGGGCCTGAAGCGCAGCGCCCAGGGGGGCGACAACGGCTTCGTGGCCATGGCCTTGGCGGCCGCGCGCGCCCAGGGCGCGCGCCTGCTGCCCAACACCGCCGGCTGCCGCAGTGCCGCCGAGGCGGTGCAGCTGGCCTGCATGGCGCGCGAGCTTTACGACACCGCCTGGATCAAGCTGGAGGTCACCGGCGACGAGCACACCCTGCAGCCCGATCCCTTCGAGCTGCTGGCCGCGGCCAGCGAGTTGGTGAAGCTGGGCTTCACCGTGCTGCCCTATTGCACCGACGATCTGGTGCTGTGCCGCCGCCTGCTGGACGCCGGCTGCGCCGTGCTGATGCCCTGGGGCGCGCCGATCGGCTCGGGCCAGGGCCTGCTCAACCCCTGGGCCCTGCGCACGCTGCGCGAGCGCCTGCCGGAGGCCGTGCTGATCGTCGACGCCGGCCTGGGCGCGCCCTCGCACGCGGCCCAGGCCATGGAGCTGGGTTATGACGCGGTGCTGCTGAACTCGGCGGTGGCGCAGGCGCGCGACCCGGTGCGCATGGCTCACGCCTTCCGCGACGCGGTGCGCGCCGGCCGCCAGGCCTGGCTGGCAGGCGTGATGCCGGCGCAGGACTTCGCCGTGCCCTCGACGCCGGTGAGCGGCCATGCCTTTGTGCTGTCATGAGCCAGCCGCACCCCTGCCTGCCTTCGCCCTGGGCCAGCAACGCTGATTGGCAGCAAGACCCGGCTCCGCCCATCATCTGGTCCGTGGCCGGCACCGACAGCGGGGGCGGCGCCGGCCTGAGCGCCGACCAGCGCGCCGCCGCCGCCCTGGGCGTGCATCTGTGCCCGGTGGTGGCGGCCGTCACGGCCCAGCATTCGCGCGGCGTGCTGGCGGTGCATGCGCTGACGCGTGTCGAGATCGACAGCCAGTTGGGCGCGCTGGCCGCCGACCTGCGCCCGCGCGTCATCAAGACTGGCCTGCTGGCCAGCGTGGACGCCGTGGAAGCGGTGGCGCGCACGGTGGACGCGCTGCGCCGCGATGGCAGGGTGGATCTGGTGGTGGACCCGGTGCTGGGCGCCAGCGCCGGCGGCGCCGCCTTTGCCGACGCCGCCCTGATCGCCGCCTACCGCGAGCTGCTGCTGCCGCGCGCCACCCTCGTCACGCCGAATCGCCGCGAGGCCGAACGCCTGCTGGGCCTCGCGCCGCAGGCAGGTTCCGAGCCGGAACTGGCACGCGCGCTGCGCGCGCTGGGCGCCCAGGCCTGCTGCGTGACCGGCGGCGACACACCCGACCCGGCCGCGCAAGACCTGGCCCTCGATTGGCTTGCCAGCGAACTGGCCGATGGCTGGTTATCCCTGCCGCGCCTGCCCTCCACCCACCACCATGGCAGCGGCTGCAGCTTCGCCAGCGCCGCCGCTGCGGCCCTGGCGCGTGGCTTCCCGCTGCCCGACGCGGTGCTGCTGGCCAAGATGCTCAGCTGGACCGCGGTGCGCGACGGCTATGCCGCCGGTGCCGGTGCCGGCCCGGTGCGTCCCCATCCGGGCTTCATGCAGGACCCAAGCGCCATGCCGGTGATGGGCTTTGGCGACGAGTTCGCGCCGGCGCGCTGGGGCCAGGTCTTGCGTGGCGAGCTGCCACCCGCGGATTTCCGGCCCGGGCTCTACGCCATCACCGAGGACGCCGGCCGCGTGGCCGAGCTGGCCTCGGGCGGGCGCTTCAGCCAGATCCAGCTGCGCATCAAGCAGGCGGATGCCGCCGTCCCGCTGCGCGGCGCCATCGAGCAAGCGCTGCGGGGCGCGCAGCAGGGCCGGGCACGGCTCTGGATCAACGATCACTGGCAGCTGGCGCTGGACTGCGGCGCGCGCGCCCTGCACCTGGGGCAGGAGGATTGGGCCGCCCTGCCCGCCGCGGCGCGCGCACGCCTGCTGCAGCCCGATGTGCGCCTGGGTATTTCCAGCCACAGCCTCTGGGAGCTGGCGCGCGCACGCGGCCTGGCGCCGCACTACATCGCCTGCGGGCCGCTCTGGGCCACCAGCACCAAGCAGATGCCCTGGCAGCCGCAGGGCCTGGACAACCTGGCCTGGTGGGTGCGCATGGCGGGGCGGCCGGTGGTGGGCATAGGCGGCATCACCACGCGTGAGCGCCTGCAGGCGGCCCAGGCCAGCGGGGCTGCCGCCCTGTGCCTGGTGCGTGGGCTGGAACTGGCGGAGGACCTGCGGCGCTGAGTACGCCCAGGTCGCGCTCAGAAGATCGATCGCTCGGTGAGGGTCGTGAACATCTCCAGCGCTGCCGTGCCCGCCAGCGAGTTGCCGGTCTCGTCCAGGCCCGGCGACCAGACGCAGATGCCGCAGCGCCCAGGTATCAGCGCGACGATGCCACCGCCCACGCCGCTCTTGGCCGGCAGCCCGACGCGGAAGGCGAAGTCACCCGCCGCGTCATAGGTGCCGCAGGTCAGCATCAGGGCGCTGATGCGCTTGGCGAGGCTGGGCGTCAGGAGCCGCTCGCCGCTGTGCGGCACGCTGCCATGCTGGGCCAACAAGAGAGCCGCACGCGCCAGCTCTACGCAGTTCATCTCGATCGAGCATTGGCTGCAATAGGCATCCAGCACGCGATCGACCGGATTGGCCAGGCGGCCGAAGCTGGCGATGAAATGCGCCATGGCCGCATTGCGATCGCTGTGGCGGCGTTCGGACTGGGCCACTTTGAGGTTGTAGTCCAGCGCCGCGTTGCCGCTGAGCCGGCGCATCAGGCCCACCAGCGCGTTCTCGGGCGTGGCGAAGCGGCTGCACAGCACATCGGTCACCACCAGAGCGCCGGCATTGATGAAGGGGTTGCGGGGCTTGCCGCCCTCAGCCTCCAGCTGCACCAGGGAATTGAAGGGCGTGCCCGAAGGCTCTCGGCCAACGCGTTGCCACAGCGCCTCGCCCTCGCTCTGCAGCGCCAGCACCAGGGCGAAGAGCTTGGAGATGCTCTGGATGGAAAAGCGCTGTTCGGCCGCGCCTACCTGCAGCACCTCGCCGTCCAGCTTGACGATGGCCATGCCGAACTGCTCGCGCGGCACATGGGCCAGCTCGGGGATGTAATCGGCCACGCGGCCCTGGCCCAGCAGGGGCTGCACATGGGCATAGATGGCGTCCAGCGCCTGGCGGTCATGCATGCGGGAGTTCCGGAGATCGATCTTGGCCGCCATGGTAAGTGCGCCGGTCCGCCGGACGGGATGAACGCTGCCAGCAGGCCCTGCGGCTCGGTCAGTAGCGTTGCACCACCGCGGTGGCCCGCGCCGGCGGCTCGTAATCCTCGGGCCAGTAGTCGGTCAGCTTGGTGATCAAGCCGGCCTCGACGGCGAACAAGGTGATGCCGCGCATGCGCTCGCTGGGCGTGACGAAATCGAACACCGTCACGGCCGACTTTTCGTCGGCGATCAGCTGCAGCAGTTCGACCTGCCAGCTGCCCGGCCAGGTACGGAAGAACTCCGTCATGGCAGCGCGGCCGCACACGCGCTCGCGTGTCTGCGGTACCTCGTAGACCAGCTCGGGGTCGAGCAGGGCGGCGAATGCTGGCCAGTCGGCGGCATTCGCGGTGGCCCAGAAACGAGTGGCCAGTTCATGGGCGGACGCGGTGGCGGTCATGCGCGGCTCTCAAGGTCGGGTGTGGCGCGGCAGTTTACGGCGCTCGGCGCCCCTGTTCTTTGCCCCGCGCCGGGTTCAGAATGCATGGGCCACCGCAGGGAGAAAAAGAACAACCGCAGGCATCGTCACGGAAGGGCCGCCATGCAGCTCAGCGCGCCTCGGCGCATGTTCTTGATCGGGCTGCTACCGGCGGCCTCGCGGCAGGCCTGGGCCGCGCCGCAGCGCTGGCGCTTTGCCACCGACAGCAACGACCGCAGCGGCCTGGCGCCGGCCGGGCGGGCGGTGCTCAGGCGGGCCTTCGAGCGGCTCGGGCAGTTGCTGGAGTTCGAGCCCTTGCCGCTGCGCCGTTCGCTGCGCCTCACCGAGCTGGGCCAGCTGGATGGCGAGCCCCTGCGCATCGCGAGCATCGTCGATCAGCGCCCCCAGCTCCTGCTGGTGCCGGTGGCGATCTCGCGCGTCGAGGTCTGGGGCTTCGTCGGCGACGCGGCCCTGCAGCCGCATGACATGGCCGAGCTGCGCCCGCTGCGGGTGGCGCACCAGCGCGGCATCCTCTTGCTCGAACAGCTGCTCGGCGAGGTGGCGCGGCGCGTCGAGGCCACCACGCCCGACGACGTGCTGCGCCTGCTGCGCCTGCGCGTGGTCGACATCGGTCTGCTGACCCTGGCCTCCGGGCAGGCGCCCTTGCGGCCGGCCCAGCTGGAAGGGCTGGTGGCGCTGGCGGCGCCGCTGTACAGCAGCTCACTCTACCCGGTGCTGCACCGCAGCCATGCGCAGCTGCTGCCGGCGCTCACCGCCGTGCTGCAGGAGATGGAGAGCAGCGGCGAGTCCGATGGCCTGCGCCGCAAGGCCTGGGCGGACGCGCGCGACGGCGCCGCGGCCTTGTCGCCCTAGTCGCCCTAGTGGTCTTCCGCCTGCCCGCCGGCGCGGCCCTGTCGGAAAATGCGCGCACGCACCCGAAGCCAGCCCATGCAAGCACCCGACCCTCATCACATCCAAGGCCTGGCGCGCCGCCAGCTGCTGTGCGGCGCCGCGGCCCTGGCGCTGCCCACGCTGCCGGCCCGGGCCGCCGCCGCGCCCTTGCTGGTGGGGGGCCTGCCGGTGACCTGCAACCTCACCCTGCCGGTGGCCTGCGTGGCCAACCAGACCGCCGGCGGCAAGCATGCCTTCGAGTACAGCAAGTACAACGGCTGGCCCGAGATCAAGGAATCGCTGATGACGGGCCGCATCCAGGCGGCCTATATGCTGGCGCCGCTGGTGATGGACCTGGCGGACAAGAAGATCCCGGTGAAGATCGTCTCGCTGGGCCATCGCTCGGGCGCCGTCATCATGGTGCGCAGCGATTCGCCCTATCAGAAGTTCAAGGACCTGACCGGCAAGCGCATCGCGATACCGAGCCGCTTTGCGGTGGACTTCCTGTTCCTGCGCAAGATGCTGGCGCGCGAGGGCATGACGCCCAAGGACGTGCAGATCGTCGAGATGGCGCCGCCCGACATGCCGGCCGCCCTCTATGCCAAGGCGGTGGACGCCTATTGCACCGGCGAGCCCTTCGGCGCCGCCGCCCAGCGCGCCGGCTATGCGCGTGCCCTGCGCATGACGCGCGACGAATGGCGCAACTACATCTGCTGCGTGCTGACGGTGCGCGAGGAGCTGATCCGCGACAACCGGCCCGCGGTGCAGGAGCTGGTGAATCTGGTGCTGGGCGCCGGCCAGTGGCTGGACCAGAAGCAGGACAACCGCAACAAGGCGGTGACGATCGCCGCCGGCCGCAAGTATTTCAACCAGGACCCCAACATCATCCGCTTCGTGATGGAGAACCCCACCGACCGCGTCACCTACGGCGATCTGCGCATGATACGCAGCGAGTTCGAGGAGCTGATGCAGCTCTCCATCGAGGCCGGCACGCTCAAGGCCCCGGTGCCCTACGAGAAATACATGGACGAGAGCTTTGCCAAGGCGGCCAAGGCCAGTGCCATCACGCTTTGAACCCGCCATGATGATGCGCCGTCTGTTGCTCTCCCTGTTCGCGCTGCTGCTGGCCACGCCCTTGCTGGCCGCCACACCCCGGCTCAAGGCCGGCGTGTTCGAGCCCCCGCATGCCGCGCCCGAGTTCAGCCTGCAGGGCTCCGATGGCGCCGAGCTCAAGCTCAGCCGCTACCGTGGCAAGCTGGTGCTGCTGGTGTTCGGTTTCACCCATTGCACCGAGGTCTGCCCGATCACGCTGGGCACCCTGGTGCAGGCGCGCCAGGCGCTGGGCAAGGCCGGCGAGGCGGTGCAGGTGGTCTATGTGACGGTGGACCCCGAGCGCGACGATGCCGCGCAGATGAAGCGCTACCTGGCCGCCTACGACGCCAGCTTCATCGGCGCCACCGGCCAGCCCGCGGCCCTGGCGGCGGTGCGCGCCAACTATGGCGTGGTGGCCAACAAGCTCGCCACCAAGGGCGGCTATGCGGTGGACCATTCGTCCTCGGTCTACCTGATCGACCGCGCGGGCAAGCTGCGCGGCATGATGCCCTACGGCCATGGCCCCAAGGACTATGTGCACGATCTGCAGCTGCTGCTGAGCCTGTGAAGCTGCGCCTCCTTCTCGCCACGGCCCTGGCGCTGATCGTGGCCGGCCTGAGCTGGGCCGCGCTGGCCCCGCTCGCACCCGCCAACCGCGAGGAGCTGTTCGAGATTCCCGCTGGCACCTGGGCGCGCCGCATGGCGGGCGACCAGGTCGAGATCCTGCCCGAGCGCATCCACCTCACCCTGGGCGCCAACGACGTGCTGCTGCTGCGCAATCTCGACGAGGTGCCGCAGGTGTTCGGCCCGGCGCTGATCATGCCCGGCCAGAGTTTCCGCCTGCCCTTCGAGGTGGCCTCCAGCTACAGCTTTGCCTGCACCGCGCATGCCAGCGGGCAGCTGAGCGTGATCGTCGCACCCCATCCCGCGCCGGGCTGGGAGACCCTCAACTGGCGCCTGCGCGCCTGGATCAAGCAACTATCGTGAACCCAAGCTCCCCGCATCAACGGCTGGCCAAGATCCTGCCGCCGCTGCTCGTGATCGCGGCCATCGTGATCCTCTGGTGGCAGGTGGTGCTGCGCACCGAGAGCGCCATCTTCCCCACCCCCTGGCAGGTGCTCACCGGCGCCTGGGAGCTGGCCGAGGACGGCACGCTGTGGGAGCACATCAGCGCCTCGCTGCTGCGCGTGGGCATCGGCTTCGGCCTGGCAATGCTGGTGGCGATCCCGCTGGGCCTGTGGATGGGCTGGGTGGGCGGCGCCTACCGCACCTTCAACCCGATCTTCCAGATGCTGCGGCCGATCTCGCCGATCGCCTGGATCCCGCTGGCCATCCTCTGGTTCGGCGTCGGCGATGTCTCGCCGATCTTCCTGATCTTCATTTCCTCGGTGTTCCCGATGATCGTGCAGACCACCTCGGGCGTGCACACCATCGAGCGCCGCTACTTGCGCGCGGCCGCCAACTTCGGGGTCTCGCGCACGGTGCTGTTCCGCCGCGTGGTGATACCGGCGGTGCTGCCCGAGATCATCGTCGGCATGCGCATCGGCATCGGCGTGGCCTGGCTGGTGGTGGTGGCGGCCGAGATGATCGCGCTGCGCTCGGGCCTGGGCTACTTGATCATGGACTCGCGCAACGCCGGCAACCGCTACGACCTGGTGATCGCCAGCATGATCATCATCGGCGTCATCGGCCTGCTGCTGGACGGCATCACGCGCCTGCTGGAGAGACTCAAGACGGTGAAATGGCGCTATGTCCGCTAAGCAAGCAAACCAGCACAAGATCGTCGTCAGCGACATCAAGAAGAACTTCGTCTCGGCCCAGGGCGCGCTGCCGGTCATCGGCGGGGTCAGCTTCACGGTGGACGACGGCGAGTTCGTCGCCATCGTCGGCCCCTCGGGCTGCGGCAAGTCCACCCTGATGAACATCATCGCGGGCTTCGAGCAGCCCGACAGCGGCAGCGTGCGGGTGGACGGCGCCGCGCAACGCGGCCCCAGCCCCAAGGGTATCGTGATCTCGCAGCATGGCTCGGTGTTCCCCTGGCTGACGGTGCAGCAGAACCTGATGTTCGGCCTCAACGATGCCGAACATGGCGCGCGCCACGACGAGCGCGCCGCGCTGGCCGATCACTACGCCGCCATGGTGGGCTTGAAGGGCTTCGAGGCCAGCTATCCGCACGAGCTCTCGGGCGGCATGCTCAAGCGCGCCGAGCTGGCGCGCGCCTTCGTCGTCAAGCCCGAGATCCTCTACATGGACGAGCCCTTCTCGGCCCTCGATGCGCTGATGAATATGCGCATGCGCACCGAGCTGCTGCGCATCCTGGCGGAGGAGCGCCACACCGTGCTGCTGATCACCCACGACGTGGAGGAGGCCATCTACATGGCCGACCGCATCCTCGTGCTCTCGCCGCGCCCCACCACCATCCAGGCCAGCTTCCAGGTGCGCCTGCCGCATCCGCGCAAGCTCGCCAGCCCCGAGGCCCAGGCCCTGCGCGAGGCGATCCTGCGCGAGCTCGGGCTTTAGCCAAGCGGGCGGGGCTTGAAGACGCGCTCGGTGGAGGCCGGGTTGCGCGCCAGCACCGCGCCCACACGGCGCGGCCGCGGCGCGAAATCGCCGCCGCAGTTGGGGCAGACCCCGGCCAGGCGCTGCGTCACGCAACTGGCGCAGAAGGTGCACTCGAAGGAGCAGATGCGCGCCTCGGTCGAGTCGGGCGGCAGGTCGCGGTCGCAGCATTCGCAATTGGGTCGGAGTTGCAGCATGGTGGGCGCCTCTGGTTGATGCGGCCACGATAGCGTCCGACGGCCCGGCGCGTCGGGCAGATCCGGACCGGCAAGGCTCGGATCCGGACCGCCAGCCGGGCAAGCCCGGTCGATGGGCAGGGCGAAATGGGTTACCGTTGCGGCAAGTCCAGGGCATTGGAGCCCATGCCGATGAACACCACCACCACGGTCCAGCGGGCCGCCCTCCCATGCTGATACGGCGCCGCCGCTGGCTGCTGAGCGGGCTGCCGGCCGCGCTGGCCGGCGCCTCCTCATGGGCGGCGCCGCTGCGCCCGCCGCGCGCGCCGGGCGGCGAGCCGCAGCCCCTGCATTACCCGCGCCACAACAAGATGCCGGACCCGCAGCAGGCCTATATGGTCGAGCTGCTGCAACTCGCGCTGGGCCGCGGCAGCAAGCCCTACCGCCTGCAGGCGCTGCCGATGACGATGGCCCAGGGCCGCACCATGGTGGAGATGGCGCATGGCGGCAACGAGCTCGACCTGATGTGGACCATGACCAACCGCGAGCGCGAGGCCATGGGCCTGATCCCGGTGCGCATCCCGGTGGACCGCGGCCTGCTGGGCTGGCGCCTGATGCTGATACGCCAGGCCGATGTGCCCTTCTGGCGCAAGCTGCGCAGCCTCGCCGAGCTGGCGCCGCTGGTGGCCGGCCAGGGGCATGACTGGCCCGATGCCGAGGTGCTGCGCGCCAACGGCCTGAACGTCGGCACCTCCAGCTCCTACGAGGGCCTGTTCCGCATGCTTGCGCGCGGCCGCATCGACTACTTCCCGCGCTCCATCATGGAAGTGGATGCCGAGCTGGCCATGCATGCCGACGAGGGCCTGGTGATCGCGCCGCATGTGATGCTCTACTACCCGACGGCTTCCTATTACTTCCTCGCGCCCCAGCATGCCGAGGCCGCCGAACAGCTGCGCCAGGGCCTGGAGGAATGCCTCGCCGACGGCAGCTGGGACAAGCTCTTCCAGCGCCATTACAGCGCCCTGCTGGCCCGCCACCAGATCGCACAGCGCCTGGTTCTGAGGCTCTCGAACCCGCTGCTGCCCGAGGCCACGCCGCTGCAGCGCAAGGCGTTCTGGTTGCAGCCCGACTAGGATGCGCGCATGAACCAGCCCCCTCTTCTCGACTGCATCGAACTGCAGACCCAGGCCACGCCGCGCGCCAGCCTGATCGTGCTGCACGGCCTGGGCGCCGACGGGCGCGACTTCGTGCCGGTCTGCCAGGCCCTGGACCTGCAGGCCATCGGCGGCCTGCGCTGCGTGCTGCCGAATGCGCCGCAGATCCCCGTCACCATCAACGGCGGCTACCGCATGCCGGCCTGGTACGACATCCTCGGCACCCAGCTCGAGCGGCGCGAGGACGAGACCGGCCTGCGCGCCTCGCAGGCCGCGATTGCCGCGCTGATCGACCGCGAGCGCGAGCGCGGCATCGCCGCCGAGCGCATCGTGCTGATGGGCTTCTCGCAGGGCTGCGCGATGGCGCTGCTGACCGGCCTGCGCTACCCACGGCGCCTGGCCGGCATCGTCGGCCTGTCGGGCTATCTGCCGCTGCTGGACCGCACCGCGGCCGAGCGCCATGCCGCCAACGCCGCCACACCCATCCTGCTGGCCCATGGCCGGCAGGACCCGGTGGTGGCGCTGGACCGCGGCGTGGCCGGACGCGACGAATTGCTGCGCCTGGGCTATGCGCCCGAATGGCATGAATACCCGATGCAGCACGAGGTCTGCAACGAGGAGATCGAGGAGCTGAACCGCTTCCTGCTGCGCGTGCTCGGCTGAAGCTTTGATCCAGCGCAGCATGGCGCGCTGCCACCGCGGGAAGATGGGCGGGCGCACCTGCGCGTCAATCCGAGGAGAGCTGTCATGACAACTCCTACGATTTCCCGGTGTCTGCTGATTGCATCCCTGCTGGGCGGCTCGGCGCTGGCCCTGGCACAGGGCAAGGTCGATCTGGGCCAGCGCGAGTACATGAGCAAATGCGCCGCCTGCCATGGCGAAAGCGCCAAGGGCAATGGCCCGTTCAACGAGCTGCTCAAGAAGAGCGCCGCCGATCTCACCACCCTGGCCAAGCGCAACGGCGGCGTGTTCCCGGTGGCACGCGTCTATGAGGTGATCGACGGCAGCGGCAGCAGCCATGGCTCGCGCGACATGCCCGTGTTCGGCACCGACTACAAGCTCAAGGCGGCCGAGTACTACGGCGACATGCCCTACGACCCCGAGGTCTATGTGCGGGGCCGCATCCTCATGCTGGTCGAGTACCTGAACCGGCTGCAGGTCAAGTAGGCAGCGGCGGGCTCAGAAGCTCAGCACGAAGCAGGCCCCGCCGGTGGGCGGCTTCACATAGCGCACCGTGCCGCCCATGCCGTGCACGAGGTTGCGCACCACCGCCAGGCCGATGCCCGATCCGGCGCCGCCGCCGGCGGGGCTGCGCGCGCTGAAGAAGGGCATGAAGATCTGCTGCTCCAGGCCCTGCGGCACGCCGGGGCCGTTGTCGCGCACGCTGATGGCCAGGCGGCCGCCGCGCGTGAGCCGTGCCTGCACCTCCAGGCTGGGTTCCACCAGCTCGGCGGTGGCCTCGGCGGCGTTCTTCATCAGGTTGATGAGGGCCTGCTCCAGCTGGCCGGGGTCGGCCATCAGGCTCAGCGAGCCGGGTTGCACCTGGAAGCGCGCCTGGCCGCCGCGCGCGCGCCAGCCCGCGGCCACCAGTTGCTCCAGGCGCGCGAACAGGGCCTGCAGCTCGACCGGCTCGGGCCGCGGCTCGGGCCAGTCGCTGACGCGCCGGTAGTCCGCCACAAAGCGCGCCAGCGCCTCGGCGCGCCGCGCCACCGTGTCCAGCGCCAGGGCCAGGTCCTGCGCGCGTTCGGCATCGCCCTGCAGCTCCTGCGCGCTGCGCGCGAGCGAGGCGATCGGGGTGAGCGAATTCATGATCTCGTGCGTCAGCACATGCACCAACTGGCGCCAGGCCTTCAGCGTCTCCGCCTCCAGCTCAGACTCCAGCGGCAGCAGGGCCAGCAGGCGCACCGGCTCGCCCTGCAGCGTCATGGCGCTGCCGGCCAGCAGCCAGCGCTCCAGCCCGCGTTCGGTGGCGATGTGCAGCAGCGCGCGGCCGGCCTCGCCCTGCGCCTCGGCCAGCTCCCGCAGCAGCTCGGCGCGCTCCTGCGCGCCGCCGGGCGCCAGCAGGCGGCGTGCGCGCGCGTTCAGCGCCCGCACCTGGCCGGCGCTGCAGCGGAACAGCGCCACCGGCACATGCTCCAGCTCGCCCTCCAGCAACAGCAGGCGCTGCTGCAGATCCTGTTGCGGCTGCGCCGGCTCGGCCTGCGGCGCCGGCCATTGCAGGCGCGCCAGCGCCCGCCAGCCCCAGCCGGCCAGCCCCGCCATCGCCAGGCCAAGCAGCAGCTGCACGCGCGGCGAACCCGCGGCGGCCAGCAGGCCGGCGCCGCCCAGGGCCAGCAGGGCGGCGGCCAGCACCACGCGGGCGCGCAGCCACTGGCCACGGCGCAACTCAGAGCTCATGCTTTTCCATGCGGCGGTACAGGGCCGCCCGGCTCAGGCCCAGCAGGCGCGCGGCCTGGCTGATGTTGCCCTGGGCCTGGCGCAGCGCCTCGTCGAGCGCGGCGCGCTCGCGCTGGTGCAGGGTCAGGTGTTGCGCGGGGGCCGGCTCAAGCGCGGCCGGCGCCGGGCCGGCGCGCAGGCCGAAGTCGGCGTACTCGTAGCGATCGCCCTGGGCCAGGATCACCGCGCGCTCGCAGGCATGGCGCAGGGCGCGCACATTGCCATGCCAGTCGTGCGCCCGCAGGGCCGCCAGCGCCGCCTCGCTGCAATGGCGCGGCGGCTTGGCGTACTGGGCCGCGTATTGCGAGAGGTAGTGCTGGCACAGCAGCGGGATGTCCTCGCGGCGCTCGCGCAGCGGCGGCACGCGTAGCACGATAGTGTTGAGGCGGTAGAGCAGATCGGCGCGGAAGCGCTGCGGGTCGAACAGCGCGGCCTCGTCCAGATTGGTGGCGCTGACGATGCGCACGTCGATAGCCTGCGGCTGGTCGGCCCCCAGCGGCGTGACCTCGCGGCGCTCCAGCGCGGTGAGCAGCTTGGCCTGGCTGGCCAGCGGCAGGTTCGCCACCTCGTCGAGGAAGAGCGTGCCGCCCGCCGCCGCCTGGAAGCGCCCCGGGCGCTCGCTGCGCGCATCGGTGAAGCTGCCGCGCTTGTGGCCGAACAGCTCGCTCTCGAGCGTCGACTCGGCCAGCGCGCCCAGGTCCACCGCCAGAAAGGTGCCGGCCGCACGCGCCGACTGCAGATGCAGCTCGCGCGCCACCAGCTCCTTGCCCGAGCCCATCTCGCCCAGCACCAGCACGTTCGCCTCGGTGGGCGCGACGCTCTGGATCAGCGCGCGCAGCTCCTGCATCGGCCGCGCCTCGCCCAGCAGGGCCGAGGCATTGGTCGCCGCCTGGGCCGGCCGGCGGCTCGCCAGGGCGGCGGCCACCGTGGCCACCAGCCTGGCGTTGTCCCAGGGCTTGGTGATGAAGTCGAAGGCACCGGCCTTGAGCGCCGCCACCGCGAGATTCACCTCGGCATAGGCCGTCATCACGATCACCACCGGCGCGGCCGCGCCGCGCCGCAGCACCTGCTCCAGCAGCGCCAGGCCCTGGGCGCCGTCGGTGCGGCCGGGCAGGAAGTTCATGTCCAGCAGCAGCAGTTCCACCGGCTCGGCCTCGAGCGCCGCCGCCAGCTCGGCCGGCCGCTGCAGCAGCCGCACCGGGCAGGTCGGCGGGAGGCGGCGCTGCAGCAGCAGCTTGGCCGCCAGGCCCACGTCGGGGTCGTCGTCGAGTATCAGCATGGACATGGGCAACACCATAGCAGCGGCGCGCGCCGCCATCCAGCCGCTGTCCGCTTCCGGACAGTCGGACCGGCCGGACCTGTCCGCTTGCGGACGCTGGCGCGCCCAGGCAGCGGCTTTCTCCCGGCAAAACACCCTGGCACGGGGCTTGCGCTGAAGTGGCCATGAGCGCCCATCTGCACAGCCTCCCTCCCGCCTCGGGCGCCGCCATGGACCGCCCCCTGCCGCGGCGCAAATACCAGCGCCCGCTGCGCTGGGGCGGTGCCGCGCTGGGCCTGCTGGGCCTGGGCGCGCTGCTGTTCACCAGCCTGCCGCGCGGCCTCTCCGTGCCGGCCGCCGAGCTCAGCCTCTCGACCGTGGCGGAGGGCGAATTCCTCGACGAGCTGAGCCTGCGCGCCCAGGTCGTGCCGGCGCACCAGGTGCTGCTGGAGGCCACCGAGGGCGGCCGCGTCGATGCGGTGCTGGTGCGCGATGGCGAGATGCTCAAGGCCGGCGCCCTGCTCTACCGCCTCTCCAACCCGCAGCGCGAGCAGGAGGTGCTGCAGCGCTCGGCCGAGGTGGCGCAGCAGCTCGCCAACCTCTCCGGCCAGCGCACCGGCCTGGCCAACGCGCGCGCGCTGCAGCGCCGCGACCTCAGCACTCTGGCCCATGAGGCCGAGCGCGCCCACAGCGATTTCCTGCGCCAGCAGGCCTTGGCCGCGCAGGGCTTTGTCTCGGCCGCGGTGCTGGAGGACGCGCGCCTGAAACAAGCGCTGCAGCAGCGCCTGCTGGAGCAGGCGCGCGAGGACGGCGCCGCCGAGATGCGCACCCGCGAGCAGGCCATCGGCGAGCTGGAACGCGCCGTCAGGGGCCTGAGCGAGGGCCTGGCGCTGGTGCGCCAGGCCGCGGCCGGCTTGTCGGCGCGCGCCCCGCGCGACGGCCAGCTGAGCGGCTTTGCCCTGCAGGTGGGCGGCTCGGTGAAACCGGGCGACCGGCTCGGCCGCATCGACGACATTGCCAGCTTCAAGCTGGTCGGCAATGTCGACGAGTTCTACCTGAACCGCCTGCAGACCGGCCTGCGCGCCAGCCTGGACATCGCCGGCAAGACCTGGCCCCTGACGGTGACCCAGCGCCTGCCCCAGGTGAAGGAGGGGCGCTTCGGCGTCGAGATGGAATTCACCCAGGGCCTGCCGCCGGGCCTGCAGGCCGGCCAGAGCCTGGATGCGCGCATCCGCCTGGGCCAGCCCAGCCGCGCGCGCCTGATCGCCGACGGCGCCTTCTACGCCGACAGCGGCGGCGCCTGGGTCTATGTGCTGAACGCCAAGGGCAGCCAGGCCGAGCGTCGCAACGTGCGCCTGGGCCGCCGCGCCGCCGGCCGCATCGAGGTCCTGGACGGGCTGGCCGCGGGCGAGCGCGTGGTTGTTTCCAAGGTGCGCCAGTACGGCGACGCCGCCCTGCTGAATCTGCAAAACTGAACGAGGACGAGGAGAGCCCCCATGATCAAGCTGACGAACCTGAGCAAGCTGCACCGCAACGCCGAGGTGGAGACCACCGCGCTGAACCGCATCGACCTGGAGATCGAGGCGGGCGAGTACCTGGCCATCACCGGGCCCTCGGGTTGCGGCAAGTCCAGCCTGCTCAGCATCCTGGGCCTGCTGGACGCGCCCAGCAGCGGCGAATACTGGTTCGACGGCCAGAACGTGGCGGGCTGGAACGAGCGCCAGCTCAGCAAGCTGCGCCGTGGCCGCATCGGCTTCGTGTTCCAGAGCTTCAACCTGATCGACGATCTGAGCGTGCGCGAGAACATCGAACTGGCGCTCGAGTACGGCGAGGTGCCGGCGCGCGAGCATGGCGCGCGCGTGGACGCGGCCATGCAGCGGCTGGGCATCGCGCACCGCGCCGGCCACCGGCCCTCGCAGCTCTCGGGCGGGCAGCAGCAGCGCGTGGCGATTGCGCGCGCCATCGTCGCGCGCCCGGCCCTCTTGCTGGCCGACGAGCCCACCGGTAATCTCGACAGCGCCCAGGGCGACGAGGTCATGCGCATCCTGCGCGAGCTCAACGAAGAGGGCACGACCCTGGTGATGGTGACCCACTCGCCCGCGCATGCCGCACAGGCCTCGCGCTGCCTGCGCCTGCTGGACGGCCGCATCCTCGTCGACGCGCTCGCGGCCTGAGCACAGGGAGTCTGGCAATGAAATTTCTGGACCTGCGCGTGGCCTGGCGTCAGCTGCTGGCCGAACCGCTCAATGCCGCGGTGCTGATCGGCGGCCTGGCGCTGGCGCTGGCCGCCTGCTATTTGCTGGCCATTCTGCTGGGCGAGCGCTATCGGCCCGACCCGGCCCTGCAGGCACCCGAGCGCATCGTGCTGATCGACTTCCACGGCAATATGCCGGGGCGCGAGGAAGACTGGTTCCTGGGTTCGCCCTTCGTGTTCAGTCAGGCACTGGCGCAGGCGCGCGCGCCGGTGCAGCTGCTCAGCCGCGTGTCCGAGGACATGGTGACGCTGCGCCAGGGCGAGCGCAGCGTGCGCGCCAGCACCCTGGCCGCCGACGCCAGCCTGGTGGAGCTGTTCAATCTGCGCGCGCTGCAGGGCGATCTGCGCAGCAGCCTGGGCCGCCCGGACACGATCGCCATCACCGAGGGCCTGGCACGCAAGCTGTTCGGCCATACCGCCGTGCTCGGCAAGACCCTGGTGCTTGGCAAGCACCCGCTCAGTGTCGCGGCCGTGCTGCCCGAGCCGCAGTCGCGCAGCCAGTTCCGCGCCGAGGCCTATCTCGGCTTCGACGCGCCGGCCGCGGGCATCGATCGCGACACCCGCGAGGCCTGGTTCATGATCGCCGGCCGGGTCTACGGCCGCCTGCTGCCGGGCGCCAGCGCCGCCCAGGTCGGCGCGGTGGCGCAGGCCCTGCTGGACGCCAGCCCGATCATGAAAGAGCTGCCGCCGGAATGGACCGCCAAGGGCCGCAAGGCCGCCTTCATGCGCGCCCTGCCGGTGACCGAGATGCCTTTCGAGGGCCGCGAGGGGCGCTTGCGCGTGCAGGTGCTGGCGGCGCTGGCCGCCATCGCCGCCCTGCTGCTGAGCCTGGCCCTGCTCAACTTCGTCAACCTCAGCGGGGTGCGCACGCTGCAGCGCCAGCGCGAGATCGCGGTCCGCAAGAGCCTGGGCCTGAGCCCGGCCCGGCTGCTGCTGCAATTCGCCGTCGAAGCCCAGCTGAGCATCCTGCTGGCCTCGGCGCTGGCCCTGCTGCTGGCCTGGCTGCTGCTGCCATGGCTAACGAACGCATTACGCGTCCCGATGCCCGACGCGCTGCTGCAGCCGCTGCCCCTGCTCGGCCTGCTGCTGGTCGGCCTGCTGCTGGGCCTGCTGGTCAGCCTCTACCCGGCCTGGCTGGCCTGGCGCCAGCAGGCGGCCGCGGCGCTGCAGGGGCGCCAGGCCAGCGAGGGCCGCGGCGGGCTGCTGCTGCGCCGCGTGCTCAGCGGCCTGCAGTTCGGCATCGCGCTGCTGGTCTGCAGCCTGGCCCTGTTGCTGAGCCTGCAGAACCGCCATGTGCTGCAGCGCGAGCTCGGCTACCACCCCGAGGGCGCGCTGGCCCTGCCGATGCCGGCCGGCGCCAGTGCCCAGCAGGCCGAGGACCTGCGCCAGGCCTTGGCGCAGCTCGCCGAGGTCGGCGCCATGGCCTGGACCGACAGCGTGCCGGGCAGCGCGCGCCTGGATCGCAACGCCGATTTCAGCTACCAGGACCGCCAGGCCCAGCTGCGCATGAGCGCGCTGGACAGCGACTTCTTCGCCTTCTACAAGGTGCCCCTGCTGGCCGGGGAGCTCGCGGGCGCCGGCCGCGATGCCATCGTGCTCGACGAGCCGGCCGTCCGCGCGCTCGGCTTTGCCAGCGCCGCCGAGGCCATCGGCAAGACGGTGGCCTCGACCATGGTCGGGCTGAACCAGCAGCGCGAGCAACTGCGCATCGTCGGGGTCGTGCCGGCGCTCACCCTGGAGGGCACGCGCGAGCTGCCGCGCCCGCACATGCTGCGCCTGCAACGCAGCGAGCAGGCGCTGGCCGAGCGGCGCGGCTTCTGGGTGCTGAACCTGCGCCTGAAGCCCCACTACCAGACCGACCGCCAGGCCGAGCAAACTGCCGAGCAATTGCTGGCGCCGGCCTGGAAGCGCATCTTCCCGGGCGAACCCTTCAGCGTAGAGAGCGTCGAGCAGGCCATGCTGGAGCCCTACGAGACCGACCGGCGCATCGCCCAGCTGGTCAGCGCCACCGGCGTGCTGGCCCTGGCCCTGGCCGGCTTCGGCGTCTATGCGCTGGCCGCCTATCTGGTGCAGCGCCATGCGCGCGAGCTGGTGCTGCGCAAGCTGCATGGCGCCTCCTCGCTGCAGGCGCTGACCCGGCTGTTGCGCGAGTTCGCTGTGCTGCTGCTGCTGGCGGCGCTGATCGCGCTGCCGCTGTCCTGGTGGCTGGGTCAGCAATACCTGAGCCAGTTTGCCGACCGCAGCCCCAGCGGCGCCTGGCCGCAGGGCCTGGCCCTGGCGGGCCTGCTGCTGGTGAGCCTGCTGGCCAGCCTGCGCCACGGCCTGGCGGCGATGGCGATGCGGCCCGTGCTGGCGCTGCGGGCCTGAGCCTGAACCTAGGCGTCTTGCGGCGCCGGCTCAGGCGCGCCGTGCCTTGTTGGCCACCTCGCCCAGCAGGCTCTGGCAGCGCTCCTCATGCTGGGCGATCTCGGCCAGCGTGACCTCGATGTCGTCGAGCTGCTGCTCGAGCTGGCGGCGGTGCTGCTGCAGCACCGCCAGAAAGGCCTTCAGCTGCGGCGCCGCGTCGGACTCGGAGTCGTACATGTCGACCAACTGCTTGACCTCCTGCAGCGTCAGGCCCAGGCGCTTGCCGCGCAGGGTGAGCTTCAGGCGGGTGCGGTCGCGGTGCGTGTAGACGCGGTTGCGGCCGGCGCGCGCCGGCGTCAGCAGGCCCATGTCCTCGTAGAAGCGGATCGCCCGCGGCGTGATGTCGAACTCGGCGGCCAGCTCGGTGATGGTGAACAGGCGCGAGGCCGGCTCGACCGCACGTGCCGCTGCCTTGCTCTTCTTGGCCGGAGGGCTGGACTCTGTGCTCATGGCTACACTTGGGCTCACGTGACGTTAACGTAAACGTAAGTCTAAGGCAGGCAGCCCCCCCCATGGCCAATCCGCGCGAATCCGAACTCTCCTACCCGATGGGCGATGCCCTGCCCGCGCCCGGCGGCGTGCTGGAGCTGCAGCCCGGCGTGCGCTGGCTGCGCATGGGCCTGCCGTTCGCGCTGGACCATATCAATCTCTGGCTGCTGCGCGACGAGATCGACGGCCAAGCTGGCTGGAGCATCGTCGACAGCGGCATCCACAACGACGCCACCAAGGCGCTCTGGGAGCAGGTATTCGCCGCGCACCTCGACGGCCTGCCGGTGCTGCGCGTGATCGTCACGCATTTCCACCCCGACCACATGGGCCTGGCGGCCTGGCTGACGGAGCGGTGGCAATGCCGGCTCCATATGAGCGCGACCGACTACAACCTGGCGCGCCTGGCCAGCGGCTCCACCGTCGGCATGGGCGGCGAGCTGGCCGCCAATTTCTTCGCCAGCCATGGCCTCACCGACCCCGACTCGCAGGCCAAGATCCGCGCCCGCTCGAGCTACTACCCCAGCATGGTGCCGGCGGTGCCGAGCAGCTACCGCCGCCTCATGGAGGGTCAGGTCTTGCGCATCGGCGGCCACGACTGGCGCTGCATCACCGGCTACGGCCATGCGCCCGAGCACATCAGCCTGCACAGCGCTAGCCAGGGCCTGCTGATCTCGGGCGATATGGTGCTGCCGCGCATTTCCACCAATGTCAGCGTGGTGGATGTGGAGCCCGAGGCCGACCCGCTGAGCCTCTACCTGGACTCGGTCAAGCGCATGCTGAGCCTGCCGGCCGAGACCCTGGTGCTGCCCTCGCATGGCAAGCCCTTCCGCGGCCTGCATGCGCGCGTGGACCAGCTGCTGGAGCACCACGACGAGCGCCTGGCCGAGGTGCTGCAGGCCTGCACGGCCAAGCCCTGTCATGCGGCCGAATTGTTGGAGCTGATGTTCAAGCGCAAGCTCGACCTGCACCAGACCACCTTCGCGATGGGCGAGTCGGTGGCGCATCTGAACGCGCTGTGGCTGGCGGGGCGCTTGCGCCGCAGCCTGGATGAGGACGGGGTGTACCGCTTCTCAGCGGTCTAGGCTCAACCGGTGTCCGCCGCCCCCGGGAGGGGGCGGCGGGTCGGGCCTTTTTTATGGCATCAACTTTTCGGTTCTAAGCGCGGGTCTACCGGATCCATGGGGATGCGGGGCCCTGGCGCCACCGTAAGTTCCGCGGGACTTGAAGAAACCCTTGTGAACTCAGATGCGGGTGATGACAGCTTGCAGGCGCGAGTGTGAGGGTCACCCCTTGCTGCGGCAAGCCCCCCCAAAGGGGGAAAGGTCCCAGGTTCAGGCCTCGAAGCTGGGCAGGGCCGCCTGACGCAGGCGCTCGCGCGAGGCCTCGTAGTCCGGAATCACCGAACGCACCAGGGCCCAGAAGCGCGGGCTGTGGTTCATCTCGCGCAGATGCGCGAGCTCATGGGCCACCACATAGTCGATGGTGGCCAGGCCGAAGTGGACGAGGCGCCAGTTCAGGCGTATCACGCCGTCGGCGCTGGCGCTGCCCCAGCGCGTTTGCGCCGACGACAGGCGCAGCCTGGTCATGTGCACGCCCAGCTGGGCGGCGAAATGGCGGCAGCGCTGCTCGAACAAGGCCTTGGCCTGGCGCTGCAGCCAGGCCTGCACGGCATCGCGCACCTGCTCGGCGCTGGCGCCCTGCGGCAGGCCCAGATAGAGGGTGTGGCGCGCCACCGACGCCAACGTGGCCTGCGGGTCGGCCGCGCCGCTGTCGTAGCGCGCGCCGCCGGGGTGCTGCGCGGCGGACGGATCCAGCACCACGATCAGGCTCTCGCCCAGATAGGGCACGCTGCAGCCATCGGCCCATTGCACCCGGGCCGCCTCGACGCGCTGGGCGCGTTCGCGCTGCTCCACCAGCTTGCGCAGGATCCAGCCGGACTTGCCCTGCAGGGCGCGCTCGATTTCGCCCAACGGCACCCAGCGCGGCGCGCTGACGCGCAGACCCAGCTCGCTGACGGTGAAACCAATGCTGCGGCGGCGCGCGCGGCGCAGCTCGTAGCCGACGCGGTGGCCATCCAGCAGCAGCTCGCGGCTGTGCGCCGAGGGCGTGGGGCGCTCGGGACGGGCCGCCGGCGGCGCGCTCACCAGGGGCGCAGCCTGCGGCTCATCGCTGTCGAACAGCGACAGCTGTGCGTTCTTGGAAAAGAGCCCGGCCAGACGTCTCAGCATGGCCTGCGAGTGTACTGATTCAAGCCAGCGTGCGCTCGACGCGCCCGACCGCGGGCGCATAGGCCTCGGGGTCGAGCCGGTGCATCTCGGCCTCGATCCAGGCCTCGACCTCGCGCATCAGCTCGGCCGGTTCGCGGCCCACCGAGGGGATGGGCTTGCCGATCGAGATGTCCACCACGCCCGGCCGCACCAGCAGGCTGCGCGGCGGCCAGCAGCGCGCCGAGGTGGTGGCGATGGGCACCACCGGCACGCCATTGGCAATCGCCAGGCGCGTGCCGCCGGTCTTGTAATCGCCCTTGCGGCCGCGCGCGATGCGCGTGCCCTCGGGGAACATGATGACCCAATGCCCCATCGCCGCCAGGCGCTTGCCCTGCGCCGCCACCCGGGCCCAGGCCTCGGCGCGCTTGCTGCGGTCGATGTGGATCATGTCCATGCGCGCCATCGCCCAGCCGAAGAAGGGCACATAGAGCAGCTCGCGCTTGAACACATAGGCCATCGGGTGGGCCATCAGGGTCGGGTAGGCAAAGGTCTCCCAGGTGGACTGGTGCTTGGAAAGCAGCACCACCGCGGAGTTCCGCTCGGCCTTGCTGGGCAGGTTCTCCATGCCGTGCACGCGGTAGTCCACGCCGCAGATGGTCTTGGCGGCCGCGATCGCCAGGCGCAACCAGCCCACGCAGGCCCAGTAGACGCGGTCGCCGCGCGCAAACACGGAGATGGCCAGCACCGCCAGCGCCCAGGGGATCACCGTCGCGGTGAGCACCAGCACCAGCACGGCAGACCTCAACACGGAAAGCAGCACGGACAAGCCCATCGTGATCATTCGCTCAGATCGCCGGGGCCGGTATCGGGCGGCATGGCCTCGCCGCGCGCGTCGGCCTTGGCGCGGCGCTCGTCCTGGATCAGATGGTCGGCGAACTGGGTCAGGTCGGCATGCAGGCGCGCGCCCGGCACCTGGGCCAGCAGGGCCTGGAGCTGGGCCTCGTCGAGCTTGCCGAGGCGGTCGCTGCGCAGCAGATGCGGCACGCAGCCGGCGGCCTGCGCCGTCTGCAGGTCGCGCAGGCTGGCACCCACCATATGCACCTGCGGCAGCGCCACGCCGAAGCGCTCGCCGATCTGCTCGATCAGGCCCGGCAGCGGCTTGCGGCAGGCACAGCCCTCCTCGGGCGTATGCGGGCAGAAGAACACCGCGTCCAGGCGCCCGCCCTTCTCGGCCAGCAGCTGGTTCAAACGCATATGCACCGCGTTCAGCGAGGCCATGTCCAGCAGGCCGCGGCCGATGCCGGGCTGGTTGGTGGCCATCACCGTGTGCCAGCCCGCATGGTTGAGGCGCGCCACCGCCTCGAGCGCACCGGGCAGGGGCTCGAGCTCGTCGATCGACTTCACATGGTCGTCGCGGTAGCGGTTGATGGTCCCGTCACGGCCCAGGATGACGAGCTTCATGCTGTGGCTGTGGTCGGAGCGCATCGAGGGCATGGTGCTTGCGAACGGTGGTTAGCTGGCCAGGCGGGACAGATCGGCCACGCGGTTCATCGCCTCGTGCAGGCTCTTCAGCAGGCCCAGGCGGTTGGCGCGCAGCGCCGGGTCTTCGGCATTCACCATCACGCCGTCGAAGAAGGCATCCACCGGGCCCCTGAGCGCCGCCAGCTCGCGCAGCGAGGCGGCGTACTCGCCGTTGTGGAACAGCGCGTCGGCCACCTGGGCCGTGATCTTCAGCGCGCCGGCCAGATGCTGCTCGGCCGGCTCGGCCAGCAGGGCGTCCTTGATCTGCGCCTGCACCGGCTCTTCGCTCTTCTTGAGGATGTTGCCGATGCGCTTGTTGGCGGCGGCCAGCGCGGCCGCCTCGGGCAGGGCCGCGAAGGCGCGCACCGCCTGCAGGCGCGCGCCCACATCGGCCAGGCGCTGCGGGTTCAGGGCCAGCACGGCGTCCACTTCCTGGGCGCTATAGCCCTGCTCGCGCAGGCTGCCGGAGAGGCGCTCATAGATGAATGGCGCGAGCGCCTCGCTGGGGTCCTGGATCAGGCCGCCAAAGGCCGGCACGGCCGCCTTCAGCAGGCGGCTCAGCTCCAGCGTGCCGGCACGCTCGGACAGCATGCGCACCACGCCCAGGGCATGGCGGCGCAGTGCGAAGGGATCCTTGTCGCCGGTGGGCAGCTGGCCGATGCCGAACAGGCCCACCAGGGTCTCCAGCTTGTCGGCCAGCGCCACCACCAGGCCCACCTCGTTGCGCGGCAGCTCGTCGCCGGCAAAGCGCGGCTTGTAATGGTCTTCGATGGCGTCGGCCACGGCCTCGCTGAGGCCGTCGTGACGGGCGTAATAGCCACCCATGATGCCCTGCAGCTCGGGGAACTCGCCCACCATGTCGGTAAGCAAATCGGCCTTGGCCAGATGGGCAGCCTGATCGACCTGGGCGGCCAGATCGACGCCGCCAAGCTGTTCAGCGATGGCCCGTGCAATCGCGCGCACGCGCTCGACGCGCTCGCCCTGCGTGCCCAGCTTGCCGTGGTAGACCACCTTGGCAAGACCTGGCACACGCTCGGCCAGGCTCTTCTTGCGGTCCTGGTCGAAGAAGAACTTGGCGTCCGACAGGCGCGGGCGCACCACGCGCTCGTTGCCGCCGGTCACGGCGCTGGCATCGGCCGGGCGGATATTGGAGACCACCAGAAATTTGTGCGTCAGCTTGCCGGCGGCATCCAGCAGCGGGAAGTACTTCTGGTTCGCCTTCATCGTCAGGATCAGGCATTCCTGCGGCACCGCCAGGAACTCGGTCTCGAACTGGCAGCTCAGCACATTCGGGCGCTCGACCAGGGCCGTGACCTCGTCCAGCAGGGCCTCGTCCTCGATCGGCTTGAGCCCTTGCTGGGCGGCCGCCTCGCCGAGCTGGCGCAGGATCTCGGCGCGGCGCTCGGCAAAGCTGGCGATCACGGCGCCCTGCTCGCGCAGTTGCGCGGCATAGCTGTCGGCACTTTCAATGCTCAGCTCGGGCACGCTGGCCTCGAAGCGATGGCCGCGCGTCGTGCGGCCGGCGCTCAGGCCCAGGGCCTGCACCGGCAGCACGGCCGTGCCATGCAGGGCCACCAGGCCATGGGCCGGGCGCACGAACTTCACATCGCTCCAGCCATCGGCCAGCTGGTAGGTCATGACCTTGGGGATGGGCAGCTTGGCCAGGCTCTCGTCCAGCGCCTTCTGCAGGCCCTCGGCCAGGGTGGCGCCGGCCACGATGGAATCGAGGAACAGGGCCTCGGCCTTGCCGTCCATGGCGCGCTTGAGCTGGGGCACGACGGCCGCGTCCGCGCCCACCGCGGCCAGCTTCTTCAGCAGGGCCGGCGTGGGCTGGCCCTCGGCTGTGAGGGCCACGGCCACGGGCATCAGCTTCTGCTGCACGGCGCGATCCGCGGCCTTGGCGGCCACGCCCGCCACCTGCACGGCCAGGCGGCGCGGCGAGGCGTAGGCGGTGACGGCGGCGTCCGCTGCGGCCAGGCCTTGCGACTTCAGGCTGTCTGCCAGCACGGCCGCAAAGGCCTCGCCCAGCTTCTTCAGCGCCTTGGGGGGCAGCTCTTCGACAAACAATTCAACCAGCAGGTTCTTGTGATCAGCAGTCATGGTTCAGGCCGCCTTCTTCTTTTCGATCTGGGCAATCACTTCATCGGCCCAGTCCTTGGGCGCCATCGGGAAGCCCAGGCGGGCACGGCTGTCCAGATAGCTCTGCGCCACGGCGCGCGCCAGATTGCGGATGCGGCCGATATAGGCGGCGCGCTCGGTCACCGAGATGGCGCCGCGTGCGTCCAGCAGGTTGAAGCTGTGGCCGGCCTTGAGCAGCTGTTCGTAGGCGGGCAGCGCCAGCTGCTCGCTCATCAGGTGCTGGCTCTGCTTCTCATGCGCCGCGAAGGCGCTGAGCAGGAATTCGACATCGCTGTGCTCGAAGTTGTAGGTCGACTGCTCCACCTCGTTCTGGTGGAACACATCGCCGTACTTGAGCCCCGGCGTGTACTCCAGGTCGTAGACCGACTCCACGCCCTGCAGATACATGGCCAGGCGCTCCAGGCCGTAGGTGATCTCGCCGGTGATGGGCTTGCAGTCGACGCCGCCGACCTGCTGGAAATAGGTGAACTGGGTCACTTCCATGCCGTTCAGCCAGACCTCCCAGCCCAGACCCCAGCAGCCCAGCGTCGGATTTTCCCAATCGTCCTCGACGAAGCGCACGTCGTTCTTCTTCAGATCGAAGCCCAGCGCCTCCAGCGAGCCGAGATAGAGCTCGAGGATGTTGGCCGGCGCCGGCTTGAGCACCACCTGGTACTGGTAGTAATGCTGCAGGCGATTCGGGTTCTCGCCGTAGCGGCCGTCCTTGGGGCGGCGGCTGGGCTGCACATAAGCGGCCTTCCAGGGCTCGGGGCCGAGGGCGCGCAGGAAGGTGGCGGTGTGGCTGGTGCCGGCGCCGACCTCCATGTCATAGGGCTGCAGCAAGGCGCAGCCTTGGGCGGACCAGTATTCCTGAAGCTTGAGAATGATTTGCTGGAAGCTCAGCATGGTGGGCGCGTGGCGGTCGACATTGGGAAGCGCCCGATTCTAGGTGAGCCCAGGGTGAGCAGGGCTCAGCGCCGCCGTCGCCAGGCCCAGCCCAGGCCAAGAACCAACAGTGCGCCGAAGGGCCAGAGCCCCAGCGCCGCCAGCCAGCGCGCATAGGGCGTGCTGCCCGTTCGCCCCTCCACCTCCACCTCCAGCACGCCCGCGGTGGCCGCGGGCAGGCGCGCCAGCACGCGGCCGCGATGGTCCAGCGCCGCGGTGGCGCCGGTATTGGTGGCGCGCACCAGCGGGCGCTGGAATTCCAGCGTCCGCATGACGGAGAACTGCAGATGCTGGTCCTGCACCATCAGCGTGCCGAACCAAGCCAGGTTGCTGGCATTCACGAGCACGGTGGCGGCGTCCGCGCCCACCACGCTCTGCACAAAGTCCTCGCCGAACAGATCCTCGTAGCAGATCAGCGGGCGCAGGCGCTGGCCCGCCACCGCAAAGGCCTGCTGGTGCTGGCCGGCGGCCTGGTCGTCCATGGGGATCTGCAGCATGCGCACGAACCAGTGGAAGCCGGGCGGGATGTATTCGCCAAAGGGCAGCAGATGGCGCTTGCCGTAGCTGTAGGCTTGCTGGCCGCCAGTATCACCACCGAAGGCCTGCAGGGAGTTCACAAAGCCCGTTTGCTCATCGCCCAGAAAGCTGCCCAGCAGCAGGGGCCGTTCGCGCGCGCCCTGCGCCAGCGCCTGCACGAACTCGGGCGGCAGATAGGCGAGCGGCAGCGGCACCACGGATTCGGGCGTCAGCACCACCTGGCCGCGCGCTGCAGCAATCTGCGCGTGCAGGCGCTGCAGGTTCGCGTCCATCAGCTCGCGGTCGAATTTCTGGTCCTGCGGCACATTGGGCTGCAACAGCGAGAGCTTGATGCTGCCGCTGCTGCGGGTGAAGTCCTGCGGCAGTGCCAGGCCGGCCAGCAAGATCAGCAACGCGGGCGCCAGCGCCAACCGTGCTCCGCGCAGGGCCGCCGCCAACGCCGCCGCCAGCAGCGCCGCCAGCAGGGTGATGCCATACACGCCCAGCCAGGGCGCCCAGGCGGCCAGCGGCCCGACCGTGTGCGCATAACCGCTGGCGATCCAGGGGAAGCCACCGAACAGGGTGGCGCGCGCCAGCTCGGCGAGCAGCCAGCACAGCGCCCAGGTCAGCCCATGCCAGGCCGAAGCCGATGTGCCGCGCAACCAGGCTGCCAGCGCCATGGCTCCGGCAAGGTACAGCGACAAGAACGCCGCCAGCAAGAGCACCGCCCCGCCCGCCATCAGCCCCGGCAGATGGCCGAACTCGTGCATGCTGATATAGAGCCACCACAGCCCACCCGCCAACCAGGCCAGGCCGAAGGCCAGCCCCAGGCGCGCGGCGCGCGCCGGCGTCGCGTCCCAGCTGGCCCAGGCCAGCCAGGCCAACGCCAGGGGCTGCAGCACCCAGGCCTGCGTCGGGGCAAACGCGGCCAGGTGCAGCAGGCCGGCCAGCAGGGCCACCGGCCAGGACTGGAGCAGGCGCCGCATCAGCTATCTTGCGAGCCGGTTTCGCGCGTGACCTTGAACCAGCGCACCGAACCGCCGCGCGTCAGCATCACGTGGAAGTGCAGGCCGGCCATCGTCACCGTCTCGCCACGGCGCGGCACGCGGCCATGCTGGTGCGCCACCAGGCCGCCGATGGTGTCGAACTCCTGCGCGGGCAGCTCGACGCCGAAGGCCTGATTGACGGCCGCGATCTCGGCATCGCCCGCCACGCGCTGGCTGCCATCGGCCAGGGTGTAGATGCTGGACTCGCCGTCCTTGTCGTCGAACTCGTCCTCGATCTCGCCGACGATCTCCTCCAGCACATCCTCGATGGTGATGAGGCCGGCGGTGTTGCCGAACTCGTCGATGACGATGGCGAGGTGGTTGCGATTGGAGCGGAAGTCGCGCAGCAGCTCGTTCAGGCCCTTGGTCTCGGGCACGAACACCGCCGGGCGCAGGAGGGTGCGCAGGTTCAGCTCGGGGGCGCGCTGCAGCTTGAGCAGATCCTTGGCGAGCAGGATGCCGATGATGTTGTCGCGCCCGTCCTCGTAGACCGGGAAGCGCGAATGGCCGGTCTCGATCACCGTGGCCAGCAAGTCCTCGTAGCTGGCATCGATATTCAGCAGGTCCATGCGCGGCGCCGCCACCATGGCGTCGCCGGCGCTCAGCTCGGCCATGCGCAGCACACCCTCGAGCATCTGCCGGGATTCCGGGGCGATCAGCGCCCGCTCCTCGGCATCGGCCAGGGTTTCGATCAGTTCGGAGGTGGAATCCGGCCCGGGATGCAGGAATTCCAGCATGCGGTTCAGGAGACCGCGGGGCTCGGCGGCAGACTTGTGACCCCCACTCTTGGTGTGGGGGCTCCTACTAGGCTGGGGTTCAGACACAGTGCTGCGTGTCGTAGTTTCAGGACGCACAGAATAACCGATTGACATTGCAGCCCGCTTGAAAGACAGTCAGCCGCCCTCATCTGTGGGGCTCGTTTGCTTCAGCTGTAGAGAACACCATGTCATCCGCATCCCAGGGTCTGATTCCCGCCACCATCCTCACCGGCTTCCTCGGCTCGGGCAAGACCACCCTCCTCAAGCGCGTGCTGTCGGAGGCCCATGGCCAGAAGATCGCCGTGATCGAGAACGAGTTCGGCGAGGAGAACGTCGATACCGAGATCCTGGTGGCCGAGACCCAGGAGCAGATCATCCAGATGAGCAATGGCTGCGTCTGCTGCACCATCCGCGAAGACCTGCGCACCACCCTCTCGGACCTGGCCACCAAGAAGCGCCGCGGCGAGCTGGATTTCGACCGCGTGGTGATCGAGACCACCGGCCTGGCCGACCCCGGCCCGGTGGCGCAGACCTTCTTCATGGACGACGAGATTGCCGAGAGCTTTCTGCTCGACTCCATCCTCACCCTGGTGGACGCCAAGCATGCCGAGCAGCAGCTCGACACGCGCCAGGAAGCGCGCCGCCAGATCGGCTTCGCCGACCAGATCTTCATCAGCAAGAGCGATCTGGTGGACGAGGCCAGCGTGGACGCCTTGAGCCACCGCATCAAGCACATGAACCCGCGCGCACCGCAGGAGCGCGTGCATTTCGGTGAGGTGCCGATTGCCAAGGTGTTCGACCTGCGCGGCTTCAACCTCAACGCCAAGCTGGACATTGACCCCGATTTCCTCAAGGCCGAGGAGCACGACCATCACCACCACCATGATCACGACCATGAGCATGGCGAGCATTGCGACCACCCGCATCACCATGTGCACGATGACGACGTGAAGTCCTTCGTGTTCCGCTCCGACCGCGCCTTCAACCCCGCCAAGCTGGAGGAGTTCCTGGGCGCCATCGTGCAGGTCTACGGCCCCAAGATGCTGCGCTACAAGGGCGTGCTGAACATGAAGGGCACCGACAAGAAGGTGATCTTCCAGGGCGTGCACCAGCTGATGGGCTCGGACCTGGGCCCCAAGTGGATGCCCGGCGAGAAGAAGCAGAGCAAGATGGTCTTCATCGGCATCGACCTGCCCAAGGACATCCTTATGCAGGGACTGGAAGGCTGTCTGGCTTAGTGCCACACTCGGTGACAAATTGGACAAACGAGGGCTTGGCGCAAGCTGGCTACAATCCGCGGCGCCCAAGAAGCGGCGCATGCTGGCCAGCAGGCGTCAACCCGTTGCGAACTGACCCTACAGAGCAGGTATAACTGCCAAAGAGGAGTGTGAACGTGAGCAAGACACCGGCCCCAAAACCCACCCCGACGACGGCCAAGGCCGCCGCCGAGGGTCGCCCCGCTGCCAAGGCTGGAAAGACTGCGAGCAAGCCCAAGGCTGACGCGCACGAAGACTCCGCCGCAGTGGCCACCCTGGAAGTCGCCGCACCAACGCCTGGCAGCAACCGATTTGCAGACCGTTTTGCTCCCCCGAAGCCGCCAACGCGCCAAATGAGTAGTCCCGTGATTGAATCTCCCCGTACGCCGGCCAAGGCCGACCCCAAGCTCGTCAACGCCTGGAAGACCAAGGCCGGCCATGAACTGACCGATGCCGAAGTGCTCGCCATGCCCGAGAGCGAGTACATGAACGACAAGCAGATCGAGTTCTTCCGCGCCAAGCTCACCGAGCTGAAGGACGGCGTGCTCTCGAATGCCGGCGAGACCACCGAGCACCTGCGCGAAGACACCTCCATCGTCCCCGACCCGGCCGACCGCGCCACCATCGAGGAAGAGCACGCACTGGAACTGCGCACGCGTGACCGCGAGCGCAAGCTGCTGAAGAAGATCATGCAGTCGCTGGCCCGCCTGGACACCGGCGACTATGGCTATTGCGACGAGACCGGCGAGCCCATCGGCCTCGGCCGCCTGATCGCCCGCCCCACCGCCACGCTCTCGCTGGAAGCCCAGCAGCGTCGCGAGCTCAAGCAGAAGATGTTTGGCGATTGAGCCCTGGGGCTCCGTTCCTGAACCCCCGCCAGCCGACGCACGCGCATGACTGAACCGAAGGACGGCGAAAGCTTCTTCCGCAAAGTGGCGCGCTTCGTGGCCAATCCGACCACGGATTGGGCCGAGATCAATTCGCGCCAGGACGACCCCGAGGGCGATGCCGCCAAGGCCGAACTGCGCGCCATGGTGGAGCGCAAGCGCCGCAACGACTTCGTGCGCAAGCGCGAGCTCGACATGCTGCGCCGCATCCGCCGCGAGGGCCTCACCGCCGAACAGCTGGCGGCGCTGGGCGGCTCGTCCTCGAGCATCGACGAGATCGTCCGCAACAGCGAGATCAACTCCAAGATCGACCTGGGCGTGAAGGCCAAGATCGACCAGATCGAGCAGCAGATGGTGGGCGAGAACTTCGCCCCCACCGAACGCCAGCAGAGCCAGCACGCGCCCGGCTTCTTCGACACCAGCACGCGCCCCGCGCATTTCGCCCCCACCGAGGCGGCCCAACAGGAGCTGGCGGCGCGCGTGGCCGAGTACGCCCCGCCCGAGGAGATCGAGCGCCTGGAGATCGCCCCGCCGCCCGCGGCCGTGGTGATGGGCGCGGGCATGTCGCCGCTGTCGGACGGCAAGCCCAGCATCCTGCCGCCGCTGGACCTGCCCGAGCCGCCGCTGAGCTTCAGGGCGGCCAACCAGCCGGCCGTCGAGGTAAACGAGTTCGTGCACGACGCCGAGCTCGACGAGGCGGTGATCGCCTTTGCGAATGCCGATTACGAAAGCTGCGAACGCGGCCTGCTGGAGCTGACCCGCCCCGGCGGGCAACGCAATCTGCATGCCGAGACCTGGCTGGCGCTGTTCGACCTCTACCGCGCCACCGGCCAGCAGAGCAAGTTCGAGGGCCTGGCGGGCGACTACGCCCACCAGTTCGGGCTCTCGGCCCCACAGTATTTCTCCCTGCCCAAGCTGGTGGCCGAGGCGGCGCGCAGCGAGCGTGTGCCGCATGGCCAGGCCGGCGGCGTGACCTGGGCCGCGCCCGAGTACCTGGACCTCGAGGCGGTGGCGCAGCTGCGCTCGCGCTGCGAGGTGCAGCCCATGCCCTGGGTGCTGGACTGGACCAAGCTCAACCAGATCGACGCCGAAGCCTGCGCCAAGCTGCGCGAGCTGTTCCGCGCCTGGGCCGGCCAGCCGCTGGACATCCGCTGGCTGGCGGGCGACAACTTCCTGCTGCGCCTCAAGGAGCAGGCGCCGGTGGGCGTGCGCGACGTCGATCCGGCGTTCTGGATGCTGCGCCTGGAAGCGCTGCGGGTGGTCAACCGGCCCGACCAGTTCGATGAGGCCGCGATCGATTACTGCGTGACCTACGAGGTCTCGCCGCCCTCCTGGGAGCGCGTCCGGTGCAGCGTGCGGGTGAGCGGCAACAGCCTCTCCACCAGCGCGCCCGCCAGCACCACCATGCAGCCCGGCGAGGCAAGCAGCTCCTTCATGGAGACCAGCATCACCGACCAGACCCAGCTCGATGGCGCGGTGCAGCTCGAGCTCTCGGGCCAGCTGAGCGGCGACATCAGCGAAACCCTGCAGCTGATGACGGAGCAGCTCGGTGCCGCCACCATCATCAACATCGCCTGCCCCAAGCTGATCCGCCTGGACTTCATGGCCGCGGGCGACCTGCTGAACTGGGTGCTGGCGCGCCGCAGCGAGAACCGCGCGGTGATCTTCAGCGAGACCCACCGTCTGGTGGCGATGTTCTTCGGCGCGATGGGCATCAACGAGCACGCCCGCATCAAGGTGCGCCAGGTTTAAGCTCCCGACATCCGAATCAAGCCGCGGGCCGCATGCTTGGTTGAAGCTGCGGCCCGCGCCCCCATCTGGAGCCCCTATGGACTCTTCATCATCTTCTTCCTTCCCCAGCTACCACGGCACCACCATCGTCAGCGTGCGCCGGCAAACGCCCCAGGGCATGCAGGTCGCGATCGGCGGTGACGGCCAGGTGACCCTGGGCACCATCGTCGTCAAGGCGAGCGCGCGCAAGGTGCGCAAGCTCTACCGCGAGCAGGTGCTGGCCGGTTTTGCCGGCGCCACCGCCGATGCCTTCACCCTGTTCGAGCGCTTCGAGGCCAAGCTCGAAAAGCACCAGGGCAATCTGGTGCGCGCCGCCGTCGAGCTGACGCGCGACTGGCGCACCGACCGCGTGCTGCGCCGTCTCGAGGCGATGCTGGCGGTGGCCGACCGCGAGGCCTCGCTGATCATCACCGGCAACGGCGATGTGCTGGAGCCCGAGCAGGGCATCGTGGCGATCGGTTCGGGCGGCGCCTATGCCCAGGCCGCCGCCAAGGCGCTGCTCAACCACAGCCAGCTCTCGGCCGCCGAGATCGTCAAGCAGTCGCTGGTGATCGCCGGCGAGATCTGCATCTACACCAATGGCAACCACACCATAGAGACCCTGGAATGAGCAGCATGACCCCCCAGGAGATCGTCTCCGAACTCGATCGCCACATCGTCGGCCAGCAGGCCGCCAAGCGCGCCGTGGCGATCGCGATGCGCAACCGCTGGCGCCGCCAGCAGGTGGATGAAAAGCTGCGCGGCGAGATCACGCCCAAGAACATCCTCATGATCGGCCCCACCGGCGTGGGCAAGACCGAGATCGCGCGCCGCCTCGCCAAGCTGGCCGATGCGCCCTTCATCAAGGTCGAGGCCACCAAGTTCACCGAGGTGGGCTATGTGGGCAAGGACGTGGACTCGATCGTGCGCGACCTGGTCGACATGGCGATCAAGCAGGAGCGCGAGCACGCCATGCGCCGCCAGCGCACGCGCGCCGAAGATGCCGCCGAGGAGCGCGTGCTGGACATCCTGGTGCCGCCTCCTCCAGGTGGACACGATGCCGAGAACCCCACCCGCCAGCTGATGCGCAAGCGCCTGCGCGAGGGCACGATGGCCGACAAGGAAATCGAGATCGAGTTGCTCGAGCCCAAGCCCACCATGGAAATCCTCGGCCCGGCCAATATGCCTGGCATGGAGGACATGGCCGAGCAATTGAAGGGCCTGTTCTCGCAGATGGGCGCGGGCAGGCGCAAGGCCCGCAAGCTCAAGATCGCCGAGGCGATGCAGCTACTGGTGGAGGAGGAAGCCGCCAAGCTGCTCAACGAGGACGAGATCAAGACCGCGGCACTGCGCAACGCGCAGGAGAACGGCATCGTCTTCATCGACGAGATCGACAAGGTTGCCAGCCGCGCCGAGCATGGCGGCGCCGATGTCTCGCGCCAGGGCGTGCAGCGCGACCTGCTGCCGCTGGTGGAGGGCACGACGGTGAGCACCAAGTACGGCCTGGTGAAGACCGACCACATGCTCTTCATCGCCTCGGGCGCCTTCCACCTCAGCAAGCCCAGCGACCTGATCCCCGAGCTGCAGGGCCGCTTCCCGATCCGCGTGGAGCTGGGCTCGCTGTCGGTGCAGGACTTCGAGGCCATCCTCTCCAGCACCCATGCCAGCCTGGTGAAGCAGTACCAGGCCCTGCTGGCCACCGAGGGCGTGACGCTGACCCTCAGCGCCGACGGCATCCGCCGGCTGGCGCAGATCGCCTTCGAGGTGAACGAGCGCACCGAGAACATCGGCGCGCGCCGCCTCGCCACCGTGATGGAGCGCCTGCTCGACGAGATCAGCTTCGACGCCCCCAATCTGGGCGGCCAGAGCATCACCCTGGACGGCGCCGCGGTGGACGCCAAGCTGGGCGAACTGGCCAAGGATGAGGACCTGAGCCGCTTCATCCTGTGACGGCCCGCCCGGTCGGCGCTTGACCAGAGTCAACGCCGCCCGGCGCACCAGCCCCTAAGCTCGCGCCATGCCACATCGCATGAGCACGCGCAGCTGGGGGCTGGCGCGGCCCTCGGCCCTGAATCCTGCCGCCACCAGGGTCGAACGTTTCTGGCGCTGGCCGGTGCTGCTGGCGCTGATCGCCACCATCCCGGCCTTCTACATCGAGCTGCTAGAGAACCTGCCGACGCCGCTGGCGATCGGCATCTACCTCGGCTCGGCCAGCATCTCGGCCCTGTCGCTGTGGCGCGTGGCCCGCATGGTCAGCCATCCGCGCCAGTATCTGCGCAGCAATGCGCTGGACCTGGTGCTGATCGCCTGCCTGCTCGGCGCGGCCCTGCTGCCGCCCAGCGCCGAACACAGCTGGGCCCTGGCCGAACGCCTGCTGGTGGCCCTGCTGACCCTGGTGCGCATGGTCTGGGCCGTCAAGTCCTGGGTCTCGCGCGGCAGCCTCATCTATCTGCTGGCGCTCTCGCTGCTGGTGCTGGGCTTTTGCGGCGTCGGCTTCTGGGCCCTGGAGCCGCATGCCCGCAGCCTCGGCGACGGGCTCTGGCTGGCCTTCACCACCGCCGCCACCGTGGGCTACGGCGACATCGTGCCCACCACCCCAGCGGCCAAGATCTTCGCCGTGTTCGTGGTGCTGCTGGGCTATGCGGTGCTCTCGCTCGTGACCGCCGCGATCGCCGCGATGTGGGTCGAGACCTCGGAGCGGCGCATGGAGCAGGACATCATGCGCGACCTGCACGCGCAGTTGCGCGGCCTGCGCGAGGAGGTGGCGGCGCTGCGCGAGGAGCGGCGCGAGCGGGGCTCGCCCTGAGCCTTTGCACAGCCATGGTGCGCTAACCCACAGAATTGCCGAGCTCCCGGGACGTCGGCGTTGCCGCGCTGCGGTCCGCCCACTAGCTTTCACCCAGGGCGGCCATCCGGCCGCTCGCAACGAAACACCTGGGAGCACATCATGAAGACGTTTTCGACTCGAGTCCTGCCGAGCCTGCTGTGCCTGAGCATCCCGGCATTGATGACCCTCACCGCCTCGGCGCAAGAACGTGCCGACACCCGCCTGCAACCGGTGGAACTGCATGGCACCAGCGTGCCGGAGCCACGCGTGGATGTCATCCGCGCCTGCCCCGACATCAGCGCCTCGCTGCAAGACTCGCTGGCCGGCGCCGTCTACCGCCATGGCGCCAGCGGTGAAATGGAGGTGCACTTCCAGCTCAAGGGCGCGGAGGTGGCGGCCGTGCAGACCAAGGGCGGGCCCCGGGAAATGCGCGCCCCGATGCGCCGCGCCGTTCGCGGCGTGGCTTGCGCCAGCGACCAGCAAGCCAACCAGCACTACGCCTTCCGCGTCGTGTTCAGGCAAGAGGATGAGCTGCCGGCCGATCAGCGCGTCGCCGTGATCACCGGGCAACGCCTCGCATCCAAGGACTGACAAGGCCCTGCGCCCGCGGCGGCAGCCCTGGCGCCGCGGGCCGCACACCCGACCCACAGGGCATGCAGCAAGGAGTCATCATGAAGCACTTGATCGCCCTTAGCACCGCGCTGCTGCTTGCCGGCTTGGCACAGGCGCAAGACCTGACCCCGGCCAAGACACGCGCCGAGGTCATCGCCGAACTCCAGCAGGCCCGCGAGAGCGGCGAACTGGCGGCCATGCACGCCGAGATCGGCGTCAATGGCTACCTCGACCTGCGGCCGGCCACGCGTCAGCTGGCCACCGCAGCCCTCACTCGCAAGCCTGCCGACAAGGCCCAGCCAGCCAGTGCGGACCTCGCCGCGCTGCAAGCCGGCAAGTGACGCGGCGCCGCCGCCCACCGGCTCAACGGCAAGAAGGCCGCTCGGCTCCCACCGAGCGGCCTTACTTCTTTTGGGAGGGCTTGCAGTCAATGCAACAGCGGCGCGGCGCTTCCCAGCCAGCGCAGCAACTGCATCAAGCAGGGGGCCTGGGTCTTGCCAAGCAGGTTTCTGACATGGGTGCGCAGCGTGCTGACCTTCAGCCCCAGTTGCTGGGCCGCCGCCTCCACGCCCTGGCCGTCGGCCAGCAGCATCAACACATAGCGCTCGGTATGGGTGAGCCGGCATTGCTGGCACAGCGCGTCGATGCGCGCGCCCTGCGCCAGATCCGGCTGGTCCAGATGCACCATCAGCAGCAGCGCGCCCTCAGGCCATTCACCGCTCGCCATGCCGGCCCGCAGCGGCGACAGGCTCAGCCAGCCGGTACGCAGGCCGGGCGAGAACCACAGGCCGGCCCTTGCCGGCGTATCGCCGCAGGCCAGGCGCAGCAGGCCTTCCAGCCGGCACGCATTGAGCTGGCCGACGCTCATCAGACGTTGCGAGACCTTGCTAGCGAATCCGTCGGCAAACAGCCGCTCGGCCCCATGATTGCCGAACACGAGCCGCCGGTCGGCGTGAAGAACCATCAGGGGATTGGGCAGGCCGGCAAGCAGCTGCTCGGCACGGTTGCTGCCCGGCGCATGGGGACTGGGGTACTGCATGGTGAGTGGGCCTTTGCATTCGACACGATGTGGAGTCACTGCCCCGTGGTCGAGGCAGTGACTCCACTGTGGGCATCCCCCGCTTTAAATGCTTTGGCGCTGCCTTAAACGTTATTAATCCGGACGATGGCAACGCTGCCATCCACTTGCATATCGCGCAGGAAGGGTCCCTGTCCATGGACTTCGTGCTCGGAGGCATCGCGCACCGGGCATGCCGGGGCTAGGCTCGCGCCACCACCCGTGATGACCCCTATTTCCGCGCCTTCAAGAGCCTGCGCCTGAGCCCCTGATGCGGCATCATGTCGCATGCCCACGGCATTGTTGAAGTACCAGGACTTCGAGCTGCGCCCGCAGGAGCGGCGCCTCCTTGTGCACGATCAGGAGGTGCCAGTCGGCGCACGGGCCTACGACCTGCTGCTGGCCCTGGCCGAACGCCATGAGCGCGTGGTGAGCAAGCATGAGCTGCTCGATCTGGTCTGGCCTCACAGCGTCGTCGAGGAAAACAATCTGCAGGTGCAGATACACGCCCTGCGCAAATTGCTGGGTCCCGCGGTGATCGCCACGGTACCGGGCCGGGGTTACCGCTTCACCGCGGCGGCAGATCAGCCGGCCGAGCCCTCGCCGCGGCGCCGTCGCGGCGACGGCGGAGAGCGCCGCGACGGCAATGTGCCCGACCACATTCCCGAGATCTATGGCCGCAGCGAGGCACTGGAGGCCGTGACGGCGCTGCTGGACAGGGAGCGGCTGGTCACGATCACCGGCGCCAGCGGCATCGGCAAGACCAGGCTGGCGCAGGCGCTCGCGCATCGCCTGCGGAGCCGCTACGCGCATGGCGTCTGGATGGTCGAGCTGGCCGCGGTCCAGGACCCCGCCCTCATCACGCCGCTGCTGGCGCAGGCACTGGGCCTGGCGCCGATGAACCGGGCCGTCACCATCGACGATCTGGTGGATGCGTTGAGCCAGCGCGCCGCCCTGCTGGTGCTGGACAACTGCGAGCACCTGCTGGACGGCGTCGGCATGCTGGCCATGCGCCTGCTTGCCAACGCGCCCGGGCTGGTGATCCTGTGCACCAGCCAGGAGCGGCTGCATGTGCCCGAGGAATGCGTCTACCGGCTGGACGCGCTGGCGGTACCGGAGCGCGAGGCGCAGGCGCACGCCGGCGATTACGGCGCCGTGCAGCTGTTTGTCGAACGCGCGCGCGCGCTCGACCGCAGCTTCGCACTGGATGAGCGCAATGTCGGCGCCGTGATCGACATCTGCCGTGCACTCGATGGCATCGCGCTGGCCATCGAACTGGCGGCGGCACGCATGCCCGCACTGGGCGTGCAGGGCATACTCGACCGGCTGGGCGAAAGCCTGCGCGTGCTCAGCGGCGGCGCGCGCGTACCGCTCAGGCGGCATCAGACCTTGCGCGCCGCGCTGGACTGGAGCCACCAGTTGCTCGACGCGGAAGAACAGAAACTGTTCCGTCGCCTGGCGGTCTTCGTGGACGGTTTTTCCATCGAAGGCGTGCAGCTGAGCTGCGCCTACGACGGACGCGATCACTGGGCCTGGCTCGATGTGCTGAGTGCCCTGATCGACAAGTCGCTGGTGCTGGTCGACCCCGGCGAACGGCCGCGTTACCGCTTGCTGGAGACCACGCGCGCCTATGCGATGGAAAAGCTCGCCGAGGCCGGCGAGACCGATCTATGGCTGCGCCGCCATGCCGAGGCCACGCGGGCGGTGCTGGAACTGGCGGCCAGACAGCGCGACACCGAATGGTCGCTGGCGGAGGTGAACAATACGCGCGCCGCCTTCGGCTGGGCGATGGGGCCGGATGGCGATCGTCAACTTGCAATAGCACTCGCCGCCTCGTCAGCCACCATGGTGATGGTGCTCGCGGGTCTGGCCCGTGAGGGCATGCAGCGCCTGCTGGAGGTCGAGCCCTTCGTCAACGCCGACACGCCGACGGACATCGCCGCGCGCTTCTGGCAATGGCTGGGGCGCGGCGGCAGCGATGGCCGCCTCCCCACCTCGAAATGCATACAGGCCTTGGCGCGCGCCGAGGCCATGTTCCGCGCCGCCGGCAATGGCCGCCATATTCACGCCTGCCTGCGCATGCGCGCCGAGGCCCTACTGGCTTGTGGTGACCTCGCCGGCGCCGAAGACGCCTTGCGCGAGGCGCGCAGCATGGAGGGTGCGAACTGGCCGCTGGCCGACCGCATGCGGCGCCTGCGCGTACAGGCCCTGCTCTATGCCGCCACCGGGCTGCATGAGGAATCGCTCAGCACCTTTGCCCAGGCGCACGAACTGGCCAGCGCGGCGTCCATCCTGCGCTACGAACTCACCATCCTGTCGGACAGAGCCGGCTTGCTGCTACAGATGCGCCAGTATGCGCAGGCCAGCGAGCAATTCGAGTCGCTCGCCGAGCGCACGCGACCGCAACGCACGCAAACGCTCATCCTTGCAAAGGCATTGATCGGATTAGGGGCCGCCAGGCTGGGCCAGGCCCGCATCGACGACGCCACCCGGGCCTGCGCGCAAAGCATAGCGTTGGCGCAGCGATGCGGCATCTTCCTCGCGTCCGCCGACATCTACGCCTGGCTGCTCGCGCAGCGCAGCGAGGGTGCACTGGCGGCCCGCCTCGTCGGCGCCTCCGATACCTTCCATGGCCGCAGCGAGATCTGCAGGGATCGCGTCAAACAGTTCGCACGCGCCGAGGTCATGCAGGCCCTGCACGCACGCCATGCCATGGGGCAGATCGATGCATGGGTGGCCGAGGGCGCTGCGACCGAGGAGTCCTGGCTGACCGCGACGCTCAGCGCCGCGTTGGCCGAGGCAGACGGCGCGCCATGAAGGCCAGGCCGAGAAGCAACATGCCCCAGGTGGCCGGCTCAGGCACCGGTTGCGCCGAGAACAAGGCGCCGCTACCGGCGTCGAACGTGAAGTTGCTGATCGTGTAAGCGTCGGCCCTGGCGCTGAACGTGACCCCGCCGAACAATTGCGGGTCCAGCGCCGCGCCACCTTGCTGCTGCATGAAGCTGCCGATCCTGAAGCCGCCGCTGGCCTGGAAGGCATTGGGATCGGTCGTGCCGAGGAAGTGGAAGCTGATCTGCAGGCTGCCGAGATCGGGCGCGCCGGCCCCGCCGAAGATGAGATGGTCGGTGACGAAACCGCCCTGCCCGTCGGACTCGACCTCCAGCACCAGCCGCCCGCCGGCCTGGTTGACGAAGCTGCCACTGAGGGTCAGCGTGCCGGGCGAGTTGCCGGGGCTGAAGATGCCGCGGTTGATCACGTCCGCGATGATCGTGCCGTTGCCGCCGACGTAGCCCTTGGCTCCGACCTCCAGCGTCGTTGCGGACAGCACGCTGTCGTTGACGATCAGCGTACCGAGGCCGCCGTCGCCCTTGCGGGTACTGCCAACGCCCACATAGTCGGCCGTCAGCGTCGAGCCGCCCAGCAAGCGCAGCGTGCCGACGGCCGAGGCGTTCTGGCCGACGACGACGTCGCCCTGCGCGATCGTCAGGCTGGATCCGCCGTCGAAGGTGGCCATGCCGCTGCCGCCCAGGCCGACGACGACGGCGTTCATGCCCGGCTGGCCGCTGATCGTGACATGCGAGTTGTTCAGCACCTGCAGCGTGCCGCTGCCCTTGGGGGACTGGTTGATGCCGCCGAGCAGCAAGCCCGCGCCGGCCGAGCCCATATTCGTGATGTTGACCTGCGCGCCGTTGCCGAAAAAGGCCGAGCCCAGCGAGCCGTTGCCGTAACCCAGCGAGAGGATCGAGCCATAGGGCGCGCTGACCCATTGGCCGCTGAGATTCAGCGTGCCGCCATTGACGTTGAGATTGCCGGTCGCGCCGTCGGCGCCAACGTTCAGCAGCGTCGAGCGGATCTCGCCGCCGTTGTTGACCGACAGGGTGCCGAAGCCGCCGCTACGCCCGACATAGGTGATCGGATCGACGCCGGCGACGCTCAGCAGCGAGCCGGTCCCGCTGACGACGACATTGCCGCTGCCGGTCACACCATTGATCGCCTGCCCGATGGTCAGCCGTGTGCTGCTGATCGCATTCGGCGCCGAGTCACCTTGCCCCAGCAGCGTCAGTTGGCCGCCGTTGACGATCTGGACCGAACCGCTGCCGCCCCAACCGATCTGGCCAGTCGGATTGGCCCAACCCGAGCCGGCGGCGAAGGCTGGACTCTGCAGCGCCAAGGTGCTGCCGGCGCCGTCGATGCGCAGCGTGCCCGAGGCGCCGTCGGCACCCGAACCGTCGCCGACATACAGCCGCGTGAAGGCATTGCCCTGCAGGTCGACGCGACCGCCGTGCAGCACCTGGGCCGAGCCGAAGCCACCCTGCCGGCCCACGTAGAGGTCAGCAAAGCTGCTGCCATAGCTGATCGCACTGCCGACGCCGTCGACCAGCAGCGAGCCGGTGGCACCGGTGTTGCCAACCTGCACCCGGTTGACGCCCTGGATCTGGCCGCCGTTCATCAGCTTGACGCCGGCGATCGCGCCATTGCGGCCGATCCACAGGCCGGCGTTGTTGTTGTCGCTGTAGACGACGGCCGCACCGGGCCCGCTGACCAGCAGGTTGTGCATGCCGCCCTCGATGCCCAGCTGGATCCAGGCCGCATGGCTGCTGTCGGCATGCAGGCGCAGTTGCGCGCCGTCGCGCACCTGGATGTCGCTCTGCGTGTTGGCACCGCCGCCGGTACCGGTGAAGAAGTTGGCCTGGCCGCCATCGCCGGGGCCGCCGCGTACATCCCAGATCGAGCCGGCGCCGGACAGCTTGACCACCGCCTGCACGCCCTCGGCCCCGGTGGCGGCCGGTCCGCTGGGGCCCTGCCCGATCCGCGCCCCCTCGGTCTCGAGCCGGCCACCGTTCAGCACGTTCAGCTGCACGGTGCTGGTCGCGCCGGGCCGGCCGAGGGTCCAGGCCGTGCCGGGCGGCGCCGTCACATAGGCCATGCCGACATTGAAGCCGCTGAGGAAGCTGGCGCGCGAGCCGGCGCCGGTGATGGTGAACACCGCATGGTCGCCGGCGTTGTTGGCCAGGAAGGTGCCGCACCAGTGGCCGTTGCAGGCCGCCGCATTGATGGTGGCGTCGAGCACGGCGCCGCCGGAGACGGTCAGCGAGCCGTTGCTGATCGCCAGCCGGTGCCAGTCAAGGGCGTCGGTCTCGATGCGCGAGCCCACGCCATCGATCAGCACGCTGCCGCCGTCGCTGCCATAGCCATTGCCGATCTGCAACGAGAAGGCCGAGGCCAGGCCGCCGTTGCGCACCGTGAGGCTGCCGCTGCCCTGCTGCCCGACATTGAGCTGACCCACGAAGCTCCCATTGCGGTCGGTGGTGAGCAGGCTGCCGACGCCGTCGATCAGGGCCGTGCCCGCGCCACCCGCACCGATATTGACGTTGCGGCCACCTTCGAGCCGCCCACCGTTGAGCAGTTCCAGCACCCCACTAGACCCTGCCCCCTGAGCGACGTTCAGATAGCTGTAGTTGTCGCCAATGATCTTGACCAGGGCGGCATCGGCCACGCGCAAGCGCCCGAATCCGCCACTCTCACCCACATTGATGCTGGCCTCGACGCCGGCCACGCGCAGCTGCGAAGCGCCTCCGCTGACCAGCATCTCGCTGTGCCCGCCGCCATGGGCCAGGCGCAGATGGGCCTGGCGGCCCGCGGGCGCCTCAATCAGCAATTGCCCGCCATTGCGGATCTGCCAATCGGCCTGTCCGCCGGGATGGGTGCCACTGCTGACGAAGGCATCCTGATTCGCCAACGCGCTGCCGTTCACGCGCCAGGTCGAGCCCGGGCCGTCGACCACCAGGCTGGAGAAGCTGCGCTCGCCGCCGGTGCCCGAGGGCGAGGCCCAGCCGCCCACATTGACGCGCTCGGTCTGCAGCAGGCCGCCGTTCAGCACCTCGACGCGCGCGCTTGTCACGCCGCCGGGCGTGCCGATGGACCAGCCATCCCGCTGCTGCACGGCAATCTGGATACCGCCGACCTGCAACTCAAAGAACCGCGCCTCGGAGCCCGCACCCATCACCGTGAACAAGGCATCGCTGCCGGCGGCATGCCCGACCATGGCCACGCACCAATGGCCAGCACAGGCGGCTTCGTCAGCCTTGGCGTCAAGCAGGGCGCCACCACTGACCGTCAGCGCGCCAGTGCCCCAGTCGCCCAACGACAGGCGGTGTCCGTTAGGGTGATTCAGTGTCAACACGCTGCCAGCGCCGTCAATCACTACGGTGCCCCGGCCAGTACCGCCAGAGCCGATCTCCATGTGGCTGGCGGTGAATTTCGAGCCCGACGCGACGCGCAACTCGCCGACACCCTGGTAGCCAAGGTTCACATAGTTCTCGCTGGCAGTCGCAATCCAGCGAGCGCCTTGCTCGAAGCTCAGCCGTCCCGTAGCGCCATCGCTGCCAACGCGCAGCGACCAGCCCAGCGGTGCATTCACCTGCACCTCGCTGGCGTTCAGCGTCAATTCGCCCAGACCACTAGTGCCTTGGCCCAGCAACAGATTGGCGTAGGGCGCCGCCAGCAGCAATTGACTGCCGCCGTTGATCGCGGCCGTCGCCTGACCGCCGTTCTGGCCTATTGCCACAAAGGCGCTGGACGCGCCGGGGCCGCCAACCACGAAGCGCCCGCCATTGCCAACGCTAAGTTCGGCGCTCGCCTTGGGGCCATTCGCCAGCACCGCCTCGGCGCGGCCATCAAACAAGACGAGCCCGCTAACCTCGAGCAAAGAGCCTGCGCCCACTACGTTGATAAAGGCACGGCTTTGCTCGGCGCCAGTCGCCATCGCGGCGTCGTAGTTGGGAACACCACCGTAAAGTCCGTCGGTGCGCAGCACGCCGCCATTCAGCAGATCGATGCGGCCGCTGCTGCTGGCGCCTGGTGTGCCGTAGCCGGGGCCCATGCTTAGGCCGCCCATGGTCAGGTGGTTCTGCAGCCGCACCTCGCTACCGCTACCGGTCACGATTAGGTGACCGCTGGAGCCCGCCTCATTGCCAATCGAGTTGTTGCACCACTGATTTCCGACCAAGCACTGCCAGCCCACGGCACGACCGTCGAGCAGGGCGCCATCCGCTACGGTGAAGCGGCCAATGCCGCTGTTACCCAGCAGGAATCGGTTGCTGTTGCCGTCGCCATAGAGCGCCATCGCGGTACCCACACCGCTCAGCAGGCCGGTGACGGTGCTGCCGTTCTGGCCCATCGACAGCATCGCCAGCCGCACATGCGAGCCAGCCAGGGCCTCGAAGCTCCCATCACCTCCTGTTCCAAGCCAGAGCTTGCTGTCAGGCTTCAACAGATTGGCTCCGTTTAGCGGCGCCGGGTCCCATGGGTCCAGCCAATACGGCCCCGTCACCGTCACCGCCGCCTGTACCCATGGCCCCGCCAGACCGAGCAGGAGGATCAGGTGACGCAGGCGCAGATGCGCCGGCCGCGCAGCGCGTGATGATGGGTGATGACGGGACATGATGAGAAGCCTCCCCGGAGCTGAGGTGGCGATGGTGTCAGCCTGCCGCCCTGGTGGAGCGTCCCTGTCCCCTGCGGCGAGGACGACCAGCGCAGCGATACCCCATGACCGCAGGGCATGGCGGCCGCCCGCCCGTCATCAGAGTTGAGGATACGGCGGCGGGCGCTAGCCGCTAGCCTGCGCGGCATGAAGAGCATCAAGCACAGCCGCGTCCTCCACAAGCTGCGCGATCTGGCGGCGCTGGCGCTGCCGGCACAGCAGTTGCTGCCGGCCTATCTGCAGACCCTGCACGAGCTGATCCCCTCGCAGCGCAATCTGTTCGACTGGTGCGATGCACAGGGGAGGCTGACGCATTACTACATCGAGGGTCCAGTGGATGAGCGCATTGCGCGCCTGTACTTCGACGAGTTTCACAATCGGCGCGAGGCCGAGGTCATGCTGCCCTTTGCCAGCGCCTTGCGCGGCGCCGCCACCATCCACAGCGCCGGCGAGCTCAATACCAAGGCTTTCTTCAACTCCGCCCTGTACTGGGAGATCTGGCGCCCCCAGGGTCTCAAGTACCGGGTCGAGGCGATCGTGCGCGCGCCCGAGGGCCTGCCGCTGGGCTCGCTGGTGCTGTACCGCGGGCCCGGCGAGCCCTGTTTCAGCGCCGAGGAGGAAGCCCTGCTGCCCGCGGCCCTGCCCTATCTGGCTAGGCTGCTGCTGCGCCATGACGATGGAAAAGACGCGTGCAAGGACGAATGGGTGCCCAGCGCCGAGCCGATCGAAACCCTGCTGCTGGACGACGAGGGGCGGCTGCGCCACGCCAGTGCCGGGGCCATGCGCCTGCTGCTGCTGGCCGGCGATGGCCTGGCAGCCGGCAGCTTCGGCAGGTCGACGGGCGCCGAACATGCGGCGCTGATGCGCCTGCGGCAAGCCCTGCAGGGGCGGGACGAGGCCGACATCCTGCACGCCAGCGCCAGCGGCCGCTATCGCTTCCGGGCGCTGCGCCTGCACGCCCTGGCGCAAGACGATGCCGGCTGGCTGCAGGTGCAGATCACCCGGCTGGAGCCCGCCAGCCTGGCGTTGGAGCGCCGCCTGCTGGCGCTGCCGCTCTCGCATGGCCAGACCTCGGTGTGCCGCCTGCTGCTGCAGGGCTGCTCGCAACCCGAGGTGGCCAGGCGGCTGGCGGTGGCGCCCAGCACGGTGGCCGACCACACGCGCAAGCTCTACAAAAGCCTCGGCGTGCGCTCGCTGCAGGAACTCAGCGAGCGCGTGCGCAACCCATGATCACAGCGCCAGCCGATGTGACTGCAGCGCCAGCATGCCGTCGAAGATCAGCGGCTCGAGCAGCTCATGCGCAATCTCCAGCGTAGGCGCGACCTTCCAGCCGGCGCCGCCGGTCATGAAGGTATAGGGCTGGTGGCCGGCGCGCTTGGCCAGATGCCGGTGCATGCGTTCGATCGCGCCGGTGATGGCATAGGTGCCGCCGCTTGTGAGCGCGTCCGAGGTGTTGGTGGGGAATTCGCGCACCTCGCCGGTGGGCACGCGCAGGCCGGCGGTGCCGCCCTCGAGCGCGCGCAGCATGATGCCGTGGCCGGGCAGGATCAGCCCGCCGAGGAAATGGCCGCCGGCGTCCAGCGCGTCCACCGTCACCGCCGTGCCCACCATCACCACCAGGGCGGCGCGGTCGCCGCCGCGCTGCAGCACATGCGAGCGTGCCCCGATCAGGGCCACGAAGCGGTCCGCCCCGAGGCGGCCGGGATAGTCATAGCCATTGGTGACGCCGCCGGCATGGGCGCTCGAGACCACCCAGCGCGGTTCCAGATCCCACAGCTCGAGCTGCTCCTCGACGCGCCGGCGCACCGCGTCGCCGGCCACATTGCAGCCCAGCATGCTGTGCGGCGGGGTCAGGTCTTTCCATTCGGCCTCGGCCAACTGGTCGATGTTCTCCAGGAACACCGCGCCATGGGCCAGCAGCACCGCCCCGGGCTGGGGCGAGGCATAGACGGCCCATTTGAGGCGGGTATTGCCGATGTCGATGGCGAGAAAGCTCATGGGAAAAGCGCTGCTGGCGGGGGCGACCCTCGCAGCCTAACAGCAGTTGCGCGCCTCAAGTCGGTGCAGTTCCGGCCGAAATTGCCGTATGGTGGTGCCACGCCACGCTCCGCAACAAAAACCGAGACAAGCCGCGATGATGAAGTCACTCTCGATCTCCACCAAGCTCTGGATTCCGGTCATGGTGATGGCCGTGTTCATGGTGCTGATGACCACGGTTGCCGCCACGCGCACGCGCCATCTGCAGGCCATCGCCAAACAGACCCAGGAGCAGCAGCAGCGCAAGTTCGAGCTGGCGCTGAGCTGGCGCGGCATGACCGAGGCGAATGCCGGGCGCGCGCTCGCCTCGCTGGCGGCCAGCGACAGCAGCGCGGCGGACGCGCTCAAGAGTGACATCGAGGCCACCACCGCGCGCATCTCCGAGCTGCAGAAGGAGCTCGAAGGCATCGCCACCGAGCCCGACGAGAAGGCCGCGATGGCGCGCATCGCCGACACGCGCAAGAGCTATATCGCCGCGCGCGCGGCGGCCACCAAGCTCAAGAGCGAGGGCAATGCCGAGGGCGCCAAGCAGGCGCTGGAGCAGAACGTGCGCCCGGCCATCGCCAGCTACCTCGGCGCGCAGCAGGACTTCGTCAAGCTCGAGAACGCCAAGTCCGACGAGCTGCGCGATGCCGCGGGCGCCGAGCGCATGCGCACGGTCTGGAGCGTGGCCGCGGTGATGGGCCTGATCGTGCTGGTGCTGGCCTTCGTCACTCGCTACCTGATCAAGACCATTTCGGCGCCGCTGCACGAGCTGGTGGTGCAGGCCGAGCAGATCGGCCGCGGCGACCTGAGCGCCAGCATCGCCTCCGACCGCAAGGACGAGATCGGCGATGTGCAGCGCGCCCTCGGCCAGATGAAGGATTCGCTCAACAAGGTGGTGGCCGAGGTGCGCCGCAGCACCGACAGCATCCAGACCGCCAGCGCCGAGATCGCCACCGGCAACACCGACCTGAGCCAGCGCACCGAGCAGACCGCCTCCAATCTGCAGCAGGCCGCCAGCTCGATGAGCCAGCTCACCGGCACGGTGCGCCAGAGCGCCGAGAGCGCCGCCACCGCCAACCAGCTCGCCAGCAGCGCCGCCCAGGTGGCGCAGCGCGGCGGCCAGGTGGTGGGTCAGGTGGTGAGCACCATGGACGAGATCAACAGCAGCTCGAAGAAGATCGGCGACATCATCGGCGTGATCGACGGCATCGCCTTCCAGACCAATATCCTCGCCCTCAATGCGGCGGTGGAAGCTGCGCGTGCCGGCGAGCAGGGCCGCGGCTTCGCGGTGGTGGCCAGCGAGGTGCGTTCGCTGGCCCAGCGCAGTGCCGAGGCGGCCAAGGAGATCAAGACCCTGATCGGCGCCAGCGTGGAACGCGTGGAGGCCGGCGCGCGCCTGGTGCAGGACGCCGGCACCACGATGGAGGAGATCGTCGCCAGCGTCGGTCGCGTCAGCGACATCATCGGCGAGATCTCGGCCAGCACCGTCGAGCAGAGCGAGGGCATCGGCTCGGTGAACGGCGCGGTGGTGCAGCTGGACCAGATGACGCAGCAGAACGCCGCCCTGGTGGAAGAAAGCGCCGCAGCCGCCGAGTCGCTGAAGGACCAGGCCGTCAAGCTGGCCGGGCTGGTGAGCAGCTTCAAGCTCAGCGGTGGCGAGAGCGCGGCGGCCGCGCCGCGTGCCCCCAGCTACGCCGCGCCGTCCCCGATGGCGAAAAAGCCAGCGCCCAAGGCGGCTGCCGGCATCAAGCCGGCCGCGCCCAGGCCGCCAGCCTCGGCCAAGCCGGCCGCGCCTCGCCCCGCACCGGCACCCACGCCCAGTGCTGGCACCGAGCATGACTGGGAGAGCTTCTAAGAGCGCGCGCCCTCAGGGTGCGGCGGCGGCCTGCGGCTGCGCATGGAAGGTCTTGCTGACGATCTTCCACTCGCCGGCGATCTTGAGCAGGGCCATATGGTCCACAAAGCGCATGGTCGGATAGTCCAGCACCACCTTGGCCAGCGCGGCATCGCCGCTGAGGTCGAGGATTTCAACGCTGCGCCGGCGCTGCGCCTCGTCGGCGGCGGGCTTGCCGCCGAAGCGGGCGGCGTATTGCTCCACGCTCCATGCAATCGGCTGGCCATTGAGTTGGCCGACGATGCGGGCATCGGCGGCAAAGGCCTTGCGCATCCAGTCGGCCTCGCCGCTCTCGTGGGCGCGCAGATAGTTCTGCAGGGGCACGCGCACGGCGTCCAGTTCGTGGCCCTGGGCCAAGGCGTTGCTGCTCATCAGGCATGCTCCAAAAAATAGTAGAAGGGCTTGCTTCACGAATTCCCCCGCTGGGCTTGCGACGGCTCGGCACGGCCCCGCAGCAGGGCGGGCAGCTGGGCCCAGGGCAGGCGGGTGACGCGCCCTCCGCCGGCGGCGGCCCAGGCATTCAGCAGCGCCGGCGCCAGCGAGGGCACACCCTTCTCGCCCGCGCCGCTGGGATGCTCGGCGCCGGGGCGCAGGTGCACGTGCACCGCGGGCATCTCGCTGTGGCGCAGCAGGGGGTAGGCGTCGAAGTTGCGCGCCTGCGGCCGGCCGTCCACATAGCGCAGCTCGGCCAGCATGCCCGAGAGCGCCCAGGCCACCCCGCCCCCGAACTGCGCGCGCACCTGGTCGGGTGCCACCACCAGGCCGCAGTCCACCGCCACGTCCACCCGCTCTATGCCCCAACCGTGGGGGCCGCGCGCCAGGCTCACCAGGTGCGCGACAAACACGCCATAGGGCGCGCCACGCTCCTCGTCCTGCTCCTGGAAGACGGCCAGGCCCTGGGCCCGGCCGGGGCGCGGCGGCCATTGCCAATCGCCCGCCGCCAGCACCGCCTCGAGCACGCGGCGCATGCGCGGGGCCTGCAAGAGGCCCAGGCGAAAGCGCGCCGGGTCGGCGCCGGCGCGCACGGCCAGCGCGTCGATACCCTGCTCCTGCACCAGGCAGTTGGCCACATGGCCGATGCCGCGCCAGATGCCGCAGGGGATGGCCGTGCGCACGCCGCCGCTCTCGGTATGCAGCGCCGCCACGCGGTAGGCCTGCATGGCGAGGCCGGCGTGGGATAGATAGTCCTGGTCGGGCGGCAGCTGCTGATCGCTGCCGTACCAGGGCAGCACCGCCGCCGCCACGGCCTGGTGGCGCCAGGCCGCGATCGTACCGTCGGGGGCCAGCTGGGCGAACAGGCGGTGTTCGCTGGCGGGCCGCACCGGATCGCTGGCGAACTCGTCCGCGCGGCTGTAGAGCGCATGCCAGTCCTGCGCCGGGCGGCCGGCCTCGCGCCAAGCCTGGATCAGGCGCTCCAGCGCGTCGTGGTACTGCTTGCGGCCGAAGCCGCCACCCAGCCAGCATTTGCGCAGGCCATAGTCCTCGGCCTTGCCGCCCAGCAGGCGCTGCAGGCTGCGCCGCGCGCCGGCCGGGCTTTGCGTGGCCAGCCAGGCCTCGGCACTAGCGCCGCGCCACACCGCCGCCGGCGGCTCCAGCGTGGCATGGGCCAAGAAGGGCATTTGAAATTGCAGGCTGATGCTGCGCGCCGGATCGGGCGCGGGCCAGTCGGCGCCGGCGCGCTGCTGCTCGAACAGAGAGCGCCGCCAGCGCGCCGCAAAGGCGCGCTGCAGCGCGGCGTTGTCGTTGGGCGCCGGGTCGCTGCGGCGCAGTTGCACGCGCAGCGCGTCGCGCGCCTGCCAGGCCGACCAGGTATCGTCCGCCAGCACCGCCACTGCCGTCGGGCCGGCCAGCAGGCGCACCCCGGCCGGCGCGCGCTGCACGCGCACGACGCTGTAGCCATGCGGCGGGATCCAGAAGGCCAGGGCCTGGCTGTGCGCGGCCGCGGCATCGACGCCGTAGACGGCGCGGCCGCGCAGCTTCTCGGCCATGTCCAGGCGCGGCAGCACCGCACCCAGCGGCGGCAGGCCGGGGCGCAGCGGCGGCGCGGCGATCTGCGGCTCACGCAGCTGCGCCCACAGCTGCCGATAGTCCAGCGCGCCGGCCGGGCCATGCACGGCACCACCGGCGCAGCGCAGGGCCGCGGGCGGCAGGGCCCAATGGTGGCCCGCGGCCTCCAGCAAGGCCTGGCGCAGCAGTGCACCGGCCTGGCGGTAGACCAGGAACTGGCTGTGCAGGCTGTCGCTGGCGCTGGTGCCCTGGCGCTTGATGGCGGCGGGGATGTCGGCATGCTCGATGCGCAGCTGCGCCCAGGGCAGGTCCAGCTCCCAGGCCAGCAGCTGGGCCAGGCCGCTGGCGACCCCCTGGCCCATCTCGGAACGGGCGATGCGCAGGAGCAGGCCCTGCACCGGGTCGATCAGCAGCAGCGGATGCAGCAGCGGGCCGGGCGCCGTCTCGTCGGCATGGCCGCTGCGCCACAGCAGGGTGCCGCTGGCCGAGAGCCCCAGCAGGATAGTGCCGCGCAGCAGGTCGCGGCGGCTCAGGCCGCTCATGGCGCCGCCTCCTGCGTCAGCGGGCCGGGCCCCGGCCGCGCCGTGCCCGGCGCCAGCAGGCCCAGCTCGGCCGCCGCGTCCAGCACCGCCCGGCGTATGCGCAGGTAGCTGCCGCAGCGGCACAGATTGCCCTCCATGGCGGCGATCACATCGGCCTCGCTGATCGGGCGCCCCTGCGCCAGCAGGGCGGCGGCACTCATGATCTGGCCGGTCTGGCAATAGCCGCACTGGGCGACCTGATGGCGCTCCCAGCTGCGCAGCAGCGGATGCTCGAGGGCCTGTGCCGCCAGCCCCTCGATGGTGCTGACCTGCTGGCCCCGCAGCGCCCCCACCGGCACCTGGCAGGCGCGCGCCGCGGCGCCGTCGATATGCACCGTGCAGGCGCCGCAAAGGCCGGCGCCGCAGCCGAACTTGCTGCCCCTGAGCCCGCCCACATCGCGCAGAAACCACAGCAGCGGAATCCCTGCATCCACCTCGCCGCGCAGCGGCGCGCCATTCACCTGCAACTCCACCATCACCTTGCCCACGCTCGCCTCCCGAATTGAAGGCCCCCAGCCTAGGGTGCACGGCGGCCCGCGTGACGAGGCTTGTGACCAGCGCCGGGGCGCTGGGACGAGCGGCTGGGCCCTGGGACGAATGGCGAATGGCTGGGCGCGCGGCCTGGCTTACCATGCGCGGCCATGCACAACGCATCCCCTGCCATCTCGCTTGAGACCCCGTGGATCGACACGCGGCTGTACGCCTTGCTGCTGCGCGGCCGGGTATGGCCGGTGGCCTTGGTCCTGTTCGCCGCCACCGCGCTCTACTGTGCCGCCAGCCGCCTGCTGCATGGCAGCCGGCTGGACTGGGGCCATTGCGCCCTGCCCTGGGCGGCGGCCGTCAGCCTGCCCTGGGTGGCGGCCTGGGTGCTGGCGCGGCGCGGCTGGCGCCCGGCCCGGCGCGGCGCCCTGTGGGCCTGGGCAGCGACGCTGGCCGCGCTGGCCTGGGCCGGCCGCCTCGGGCTGGAATGCCTGCTGCTGGGCTTTGACGCCGGCACCGCGCTGCGCGACAGCTTCGCCGCCCTCTCCACCTGGCCGGTGGCGACGCTGGCCTATGCGCTGATCCTGCATTGGCGCGGCCCGCCCGCACCGGCGCCGCTGCCGGCCGCCGCAGCGCCGGCCTTGATCGAGCTGCCGCAGAGCCCGGGCGAACGCCTGGCCTGGCCCGAGGTGGAGGCGGTGCTGGCGGCGGGCAACTATGTGGAGCTGTGCGTGCGCGGCCGGCGCCACCTGCTGCGCAGCACCATGGCCGACACCGAGGCCCTGCTGGCGCCCATGCCCGGCAGCGCTTTTGTGCGCATCCACCGCACCGTGCTGGTCAATCTGGCCGCGGTGCAGGGCCTGACGCGCGCGCCCGGCGCGGCGCTGACGGTGCTGATGCGCGACGGCAGCCAGCACCCGGTGAGCCGGCGCCGCCAGGCCGAGCTGGAAGCCGCCTGGCAGCGGCATCGATCAGCCAGCGCCGCCCCCGCCAACGCTCATCACGACAGCCGCTTCTGCATGAACACGCTCAGCGGGTCGTCGCGGTAGCTGCCAAACGGGCCGCGGCGCGTGTAGCCCAGCGCCGCGTAGAAGGCCAGCGCCTCGGGCTGGAAGGGCCCGGTTTCGAGCTTGAGCAGGGCGCAGCCGCGTGCCAGCGCGGCCGCCTCGAGCGCGGCCAGCAAGCGCCGCGCCAGGCCCTGGCCACGGCAGGCCGGGCTCACGAACATGCGCTTGAGCTCGCCATAAGCGGCGCCCAGCACCACCGCGCCGCAGCCGACGGCCCGCCCGGCGGCATCGCGCGCCACCGCGAACAGCACGTTCGCCTGCCGCAGCGCGGCCAGGTCCAGCACATGGCGGCTCTCCGGCGGATAGAGCCGGTCCTGGTAGGCATCGAGCTCGGCGATCAGCGCGATCACCTCGGGCTGATCGGGTGATTCAAAACCGATCGCTGCCGCCATCGCTCAGGCGCTCCTCTGCAGGCCCAGCTCGGCCTGTAGGCCTTGCCAGGCGGCGCTGAGCCCCACCACCTCGCCCACCACCAGGATGGCCGGGCTGGCGAGTTGCTCGCGCAACAGCATGGCGGGCAGCTCGGCCAGGCGGCTGAGCTGCTGGCGCTGGCGCGGCGTATGCGCCGAGGCGATCGCCGCGGCTGGGGTATGGGCAGGCAGGCCGCCGTCGACGAGGGCCTGCACGATGGACTCGGCGCGCGCCAGCCCCATATAGATCACCAGGGTCAGCCGGCTCTGCGCCAGCGCGGCCCAGTCTGGCGCCACCCCACCCTCACCGTTATGCCCGGTCACCAGGGCCACACCGGGGGTGCAGCGGCGGTCCGTCACCGGCACGCCGATGCTGGCGGGCGCGGCCAGGCCGGCGCTGATGCCGTTCACCACCTCCACCGCGATGCCGGCGGCCTGCAGCGCGTCCATCTCCTCGCCGCCGCGGCCGAACACAAAGGGGTCGCCGCCCTTCAGGCGCACGACGCGGTGGCCGGCGCGCGCCTCGCGGATCATCAGCTCGTGGATGAAGCGCTGCTCGGTGGAGATGCAGCCACCGCGCTTGCCGACGCGCAGCACGCGCGCGGCGGGGTTCGCCAGCGCCAGCACGCGGGCGTCGACCAGGTCGTCGCTGAGGATGACCTCGGCGCTCTGCAGGCGCTTCAGTGCCTTCAGCGTCAGCAGTTCGGGGTCGCCGGGGCCGGCGCCAAGCAGGCAGACGGGGTGGCTTGTGGTCATGGGGAAACCTCCTCGGTTTGGGCGGCCACCAGGCGCCGCAGCGCCGGCAGGCAGGAGCCGCATTGGGTGCCGCAGCGCAGCGCACTTTGCAGGCCCGCCAGGCGTTCGGCCGGCGTGCCGCTGCAATTGCCAAGCTGGCGACGGATGCTGGCCTCGGACACGTCGAAACAGTTGCAGACCTGGGGGCTGCGCGCGGCGGCGGGCGCCGTCTCCAACTGCTCGGGCGCGAGCAGCTGGCGGCCATGGGGGGCCACCGGCAGGGCATCGCGCCACAGCGGCAATAACCAGGCGGCGGTGCCGCGCTCGCCCACCAGCAGCAGGGCCTGCAGGCGCGCCTCGGTGCCCTCGCCCTGCAGGCGCAGCAGCCGGCTGCGGCCGCGCTGGCTGTCGGCATAACGCAGCACCCCCATGCCGCGCAGGCCCAGCGCCTCGGCCAGGCGCGCCACCAGGGCGGCCGGCGGCGCCTCGGCGCTGGCGGCCTCGAAGCTCAAGCCCTCGCGTCCCTCCGGACCGGCCACCGGGACGCAATGCGCATAGGCGAACTCGGCCAGCAGGGCGCGCAAACTGGCACGCATCGCCGCACCCTCGCCGGCGCTGCACCAGGCCGCGCCACTGAGCCGCCAGGGCAGCTCCAGGCGCTGCAGCGAGATGGCGGCGTACTTCAGCTCGGGCTGCTTGGAATCGGGGCAGAAGCCCGGCTGGGTGAGCGCGTTGACGCCCAGCCCGGCGACGAACTCACTGCCCCAGTGCATGGGCACATAGGCCTGGGCGGGCGCCATGCCGGCATCGGCGCGCAGCGGCAGCGTCAACTCGCCCTGCGCCGAACGCAGGCGCACCAGATCGCCCTCGGCCAGGCCGCGGCGCGGCAGCTCCTGCGGGTGCAGGCTCAACGCCGGCGCGCCCTCGTGGCCGAACAGGCGCGCCACCACGCCGCTGCGGCTCATGCCATGCCATTGGTCGCGCAGGCGGCCGGTGCTGAGCGCGAGCGGATATTGCGCATTCGCCGGGGCCAGCGGCAGGGCAAACGGCTGGCTGACGAAGCGGGCGCGGCCATTGGCGGTGGCGAAGCGGCCGTGTTCGTAGAGCCGGGCCCGGCCTTGCAGCGCGCCCTCGGGAAAGGGCCATTGCTGCGGGCCGGCGCGGTCCAGCAGCGCATAGCTCAGGCCGCTGATGTCGAGGTCGCGGCCACGCGTGGCCTCGCGGTGTTCCAGCCAGAGCTGCTCGGGCCGCTCGTAGCCAAAGCGGCGCGGCAGGCCCAGGCGCTTTTCCAGCGCAGCGGCGATGTCGCTGACGATCTGCCAATCGGCCCTGGCCCGGCCCGGCGGCGGCACGGCGGCGCGCACGCGCGAGATGCGGCGCTCGCTGTTGGTGACCGTGCCCTCCTTCTCGCCCCAGGTGGCGGCGGGCAGCAGCACATCGGCATAGGCGGCGGTGGCGGTGTCGGCAAAGGCCTCCTGCAGGATCACCAGCTCGCAGCGCTCCAGCGCGCGGCGCACCAGGGCCTGCTCGGGCAGCGACTGGGCCGGGTTGGTGCAGGCAATCCAGAGCGCCTTGATCTCGCCGCGCGCCGCCGCCTCGAACAGCTCCACCGCGGTCTTGCCCGGTTTCTCGGGCAGGGCCTCGACGCGCCAGAGCCGCGCGATCTCGGCGCGGTGTTCGGCATTGGCGGGGTCGCGATGGCCGGGCAGCAGCGTGGCCATGCCGCCGGTCTCGCGCCCGCCCATCGCATTGGGCTGGCCGGTGAGCGAGAACGGCCCGGCGCCGGCGCGGCCGATCTGGCCGGTGGCCAGGTGCAGATTGATGAGCGCGGTGTTCTTGGCGGTGCCGCTGCTGCTCTGGTTCAGGCCCATGCAGTAGAGCGAAAGGCTGGCGGGCGAGCGGGCAAACCACGCGGCCGCCTGCAGCAGATCGGCCTCGGCAATGCCACAGACGCGCGCCGCCGCGGCCGGCGTCATGGCACGCACCAAAGCTTTCAGCGCCTCGAAGCCCTCGGTGTGCGCGGCGATGAAGGCCTGGTCTATCCAGCCCTCCCAGATGCAGGCGTGCAGCATGCCGTGGAACAGCGCCACATCGGTGCCGGGCAGGATCTGCAGATGCAGGTCGGCGAACTCGGCGCTCTCGGTGCGGCGCGGATCCACCACGATGATCTTCATGCCGGGCCGCTGCTGGCGGGCGGCCTCGATGCGGCGGAACAGGATGGGGTGGGCCCAGGCCGGATTCGCGCCGGCGATGAAGAGGCAATCCGCCAGCTCCAGATCCTCGTAGCAGGCCGGCGGCGCATCGGCGCCCAGCGCCTGCTTGTAGCCCACCACCGCCGAGCTCATGCACAGGCGCGAGTTGCTGTCGATATTGTTGGTGCCCACCACCGCGCGCGCCAGCTTGTTGAAGGCGTGGTAGTCCTCGGTGAGCAGCTGGCCCGAGATGTAGAAGCCGATCGCGTCGGGGCCATGTTCGGCCCGGATGGCCGCGAGCCGCGCCGCGATGCGCTCGTTCGCCTCGTCCCAGCCGAGCGCCTCGGGCGCCGCGCCGCGCGCGGGCCGCCAGGCCGGCTGCAGCAGCCGGCGCGTCTGCAGCACCATGGGCGTGGCGGTGAGGTGCAGGGTCGATCCCTTGCTGCACAGGCGGCCGAGGTTGGCCGGGTGCTCGGGGTCGCCGCGCACGCCGGTGATGCGGGCGCCCTCGCTCTCGATGATCACCCCACAACCGACGCCGCAGTAGGGGCAGGTGGAGCGTGTCTCGGTCATCTCAGCAAGCCCTGGCGCAGGGCCCCGCCTTGACGGGCTGCAGCTCGATCGCGATGGTGTCGAGCTCATGCTGGTTCAGCAAGACCTGACCCTCTTCAACGCGCACCGTGAAGGTGGGCGTGGCGCCCTCGTCGGGCTCGCGCGCGCAGCCGCTGTCCAGCGCGATGGTCCAGTTGTGCAGGGGGCAGGCGACGGCCTTGCCGAACACGATGCCCTGGCTCAAGGGCCCGGCCTTGTGCGGGCAGCGGTCCAGCAGCGCAAACACCTGGTCGTCGACGGTGCGGAACAGCGCCACTTGCGGCCCCTGGGCGCGCTGCACGCGGCGGGCGCCCAGCACGGGGATGTCGGCCACGGCGCAGATGGTTTTCCAGTCACTCATAAGGGCTCCTCAAACAGCTTCAAACTGGCGCAGATCGACCTTGGCCTGGTCGAAATCGAACCAGGGATCGGGCTCGCCATCGAGCGCGAACTGCAGCTCGGCCCAGAGCGCGCGGCGCCCCGCGTGATCGTCCAGGATGCGGGCCTTCACATGGTCCAGGCCCACGCGGCCGACGTAGTGCACGGTGCGCTCCAGGTACCAGCCCTCCTTGCGGTAGAGCTGCATGAAGGCGCCGGTGTACTCCAGCACCTCCTCGGCCGTCTTCAGCTTGGTGAAGAAATGCGCCACCTCGGTCTTGATGCCGCCGTTGCCGGCGATATACATCTCCCAGCCGCTGTCCACGCCGATGATGCCCACGTCCTTGATGCCGGCCTCGGCGCAGTTGCGCGGGCAGCCGCTGACCGCGAACTTGACCTTGTGCGGCGCATACATGCGCCACATCGCGCGCTCCAGGTCCTTGCCCATCTGGGTGCTGTCCTGTGTGCCCATGCGGCACCATTCCGAGCCCACGCAGGTCTTCACCGTGCGCAAGGCCTTGGCATAGGCGTGGCCCGAGGGCATGCCGATGTCCTTCCAGACGTTCACCAGGTCTTCCTTCTTCACGCCCAGCAGGTCGATGCGCTGGCCGCCGGTGACCTTGACGGTGGGAATCTGGTACTTGTCCACGGCATCAGCAATGCGGCGCAGCTCCGAACTGTTGGTCTCGCCGCCCCACATGCGCGGGATCACGCTGTAAGTGCCGTCCTTCTGGATATTGGCGTGGGCGCGCTCGTTGATGAAGCGGCTCTGCGGATCGTCCTGCGCCTCCTTGGGCCAGGAGGAAATCAGGTAGTAGTTCAGCGCCGGCCGGCAGCTGGCGCAACCGTTGGGCGTCTTCCAGCCCAGGGTCTGGTAGACCGCATCCAGGCTGGTGAGGTGCTCCGCAAAAATGGCATCGCGCACGTCCTGGTGGCTCATGTCGGTGCAGGCGCAGATCGCCTTCTTCTTGGGCGTGGCCGAATAGTCACCACCGGCGGTGAACATCAGCAGCTGCTCCACCAGTCCGGTGCAGCTGCCGCAGGAGGCGCTGGCCTTGGTGTGCTTGCGCACCTCTTCCAGCGTGAACAGGCCCTTCTCCTTGATGGCCTTGCAGATCGTTCCCTTGTTGACGCCGTTGCAGCCGCAGACCTCGTCGCTGTCGGCCATGGCGGCCGCCTTGCTATGCCCCTGGTGGCCAACGTCGCCGATATTGCTTTCGCCGAACATCAGCTTGTCGCGGATGTCGGCCACCTTGCGGCCCTCGCGCAGCAGCTTGAAGTACCAGCTGCCGTCGACGGTGTCGCCGTAGAGGCAGGCGCCCACCAGCTGGTCGTTCTTGATGACGAGCTTTTTGTAGACCCCGGCGAAGGGATCGCTCATCACGATCTCCTCGCTGCCCTCGCCCCCCATGAAATCGCCGGCCGAGAACAGGTCGATGCCGGTGACCTTGAGCTTGGTGCTGGTCTGGCTGCCCTGATAGCGGCCGATGCCGAACTCGGCCAGATGCGTGGCGCAGACCTTGCCCTGCTCGAACAAGGGCGCGACCAGGCCGTAGGCAATGCCGCGGTGCGCCGCGCATTCGCCAACCGAGTAGATGCGCGGATCGGTGGTGGTCTGCATGGTGTCGCTGACGACGATGCCGCGGTTGCAATGGATGCCGGCCGATGCGGCCAGCTCGGTATTGGGGCGGATGCCGGCGGCCATCACGACGAGGTCGGCCGGGATCTCCTTGCCGTCCTTGAACTGCACCGCCATCACGCGGCCGTCTTTGTCACCAATCAGCGCCTGGGTCTGCGCGCCGAGCAGAAAGCGCAGGCCGCGCTGCTCCAGCGATTTGCGCAGCAGCTCGCCGGCCTGGTCGTCGAGCTGGCGCTCCATCAGCCAGTCGCCCAGGTGCACCACCGTCACCTGCATGCCGCGCAGCATCAGGCCGTTGGCGGCCTCCAGGCCCAGCAGCCCGCCGCCGATCACCACCGCATGCCGGTACTTGGTGGCGGCCTCGATCATGGCGTTGGTATCGGCGATGTCGCGGTAGGCGATCACGCCGTCCAGGTCCTTGCCGGGCACCGGCAGGATGAAGGGGCTGGAGCCGGTGGCAATCAGCAGGCGGTCGTAATCGGCCTCGGTGCCATCCTCTGCAATCACGCGGCGCTTGATGCGGTCGATCTGCGTCACCTGCTTGCCCAGGTGCAGGGTGATGCCCTGCTCTTCGTACCAGGAGAGCGGGTTGAGGATGATCTCGTCCACCGTCTGCTCGCCGGCCAGCACCGGGCTCAAGAGGATGCGGTTGTAGTTGGGATGCGGCTCGGCGCCGAACACCGTGATGTCGTAGAGATCCGGCGCGATCTTCAGCAACTCTTCCAGGGTGCGCACACCGGCCATGCCGTTGCCCACCAACACCAGCTTCATCTTTTTCATGAGCGCACCTCGCATCGACTTGAAATTTGATTCGCACAATCCATGCCCGACCAATAATCGCGGCCATGAGTTTTGACATTGCCATCGGCCTGGCCAGCGCGCGCGGCCCGCGTGCCGATATGGAAGACTGCGCCGCGGTGCAGCGCGATGCCGCACGCGGCTGGATTGCCGCGGTGGCCGATGGCGTCTCGGCCGGCGGCGGCGGCCGCATGGCGGCGCGCACCACCGTCACCAGCCTGGTGCAGGACTTCTTCGCCGCACCGGCCGACTGGGACGTCAGCGTGGCGCTGGACCGCCTGATCAGCGCGCAGAACACCTGGCTCTACGGCCATAACCGGCGCCAGCGCCAGGCCGAGCACGACGAGCCCGCCGCGCTCACCACGCTCAGCGTGCTGGCCCTGCATGGCGACCGCTACACCCTCGCCCATGTGGGCGACACCCGCATCTACCTGCTGCGCGGCGGCGAGTGCCTGGCGCTGACGCAGGACCACAAGACCGATGAAGGAGGAGGCGGCGCGCATTTCGCGCGCCTGGCCCGCGCCATCGGCCTGCGCGAGCGCCTGCAGATCGACTACGCCAGCGGCGAGCTGCATGCCGGCGATCGCCTGCTGCTGTGCACCGATGGCGTGCATGGCGCGCTGAGCGCCAAGGCCCTGGCCCAGCTGGCCGGCGGCCATGGCACGGACGAACCGCAGGCCGCCGCCGAGGCGCTGGTGCAGGCCGCGCTGGCCGCGGGCAGCCACGACAACGCCACCGCCCTGCTCCTGCAGGTGCGCGGCCTGGGCAGCGAAGGCAGCAGCCTGCTGGACGCTGACCAGGGCCTGCCGGTGCCGCCGCTGCTGGCGCCGGGCGCGCAGCTCGACGGCCTGACGGTGCAGGCCCTGGTGGCCGACAACGGCGTGCACCGGCTCTACCGCGTGCAGCGCCAGTCCGACGGCCAGCTGCTGGCGCTCAAGACCCTCTGCGAGGGCCGCGCCGGTGACCCGCAGGAACGCGCCATGCTGGCCCATGAGGGCTGGCTGGGCCAGCGCCTCGCCGGCGCCGGCCTGGTGCGCGTGCATGCCCATGCCGGCGCTGCTTCCTGCTTCTACCTCTTGTTCGACTGGCAGGAGGGCCAGACCCTGGAGCAGCTGATGAAGGGGGACGAGGGCCGTCCGACCTTGGCGCAGTTCCTGAGCGCGGCCAGCGCGCTGGCCGCGGCCCTGGGCCGCCTGCACCGCGCCGGCGTGGTGCATCGCGACATCAAGCCCGCCAATCTGCAACTGGGCGCCGACGGCCAATGGCGCATCCTCGACCTGGGCGTGGCGCTGTCGGGCCGCGAGCCCGAGGCCCTGCGCGATCTGCACGCCGGCACGCCCAGCTACATCAACCCCGAGCAATGGGCCGAGCCGCCCGCAGCGCCCGATGCCGGCAGCGATCTCTACGCCCTGGGCGTGACGCTCTACCAATGGCTCACCGGCCACCTGCCCTATGGCGAGATCGAGCCCTACCAGAGCGCGCGTTTCCGCCGCGATCCGCGCGCGCCCTCGCGCAGCCGGCCCGAGGTGCCGATCTGGCTGGACCATGTGCTGCTGAAGGCGGTGGCGCGCGAGGCCAACAGCCGCTTCGAGACCGCCGAGGAATTGCTGCTGGCGCTGGAGCGCGGCGCCGCGCGCCCCCTGCCCGCCCCCGGCAGCACGCCACTGGCGCGCCGCAACCCGCTGGCGCTGTGGCAGATCGCGCTGGGCATCTCCTTGTTGTTCAACGCCCTGCTGGTCTACTGGCTCTTGTTCCTGCCGCGATGAATGATCAGGCCTCATAGCTGGCCTTGCCGGTAGGCTTCGCGGCGCGTGGCGCAGGCCCCGCGGGCCGGGCGCGGCCGCCGCGCTCTGCCCAGGTGCGGGTCCAGCGGATCTGCACCACGCGCAGCATCGCCAGCATCGCCAGCGCAAGGACGGCGAAGGCGACGAAACCCCACAGATAGCTGCCGACATGCTGCTTGGACAGGCCCATGGCATTGGGCAAGAAACCGCCACCCAGCGCACCGATCTCGCCGATCATCGAGCCCGCCACCGCGGTGCTGAGCGGCCAGCGCAGCGGCACCAGCTGGAACAGCGCGCCGTTGCCGGCGCCAAGGGCGGCAAAGCACAGCATGAAGAGCAGGGTCGTCACCGCCACCGACTGGCCGCTGAGCCCGCACAGCAGCAGGCTGCCCGCCACCAGCAGCAGCACGCCGCTGAGGGTGTTGACGCCGCCGATGCGGTCCGAGATATAGCCGCCCGCCACGCGCACCGCCGAGCCCATCAGGGTGGCCAGCATGGTGAGTTGGCCGGCCTCGATCTTGGTGACCTTGAACTGGTCGTAGAAATAGGTGGGCAGGAAGCTGGCGAGGCCGATGAAGCCGCCGAAGGTGACGATGTAGATCAGGCTGAAGGCCCAGCCGTCCTTCTCCCACAGGCAGGCCAGGTGCTCGCGCAGGCTCTGGTGCTCGCGGTCCGGCGGCTCCTTGGCGGCGAACCACATCACCGCCATCGGCAGCAGCATGGTCAAGGCGGCAAGGCCGTAGACGGCCTGCCAGCCATAGGCGGTGGCCAGCGGCGGCGCGAACAGCACGGCCAGCACCGTGCCCGAATTGCCCGCGCCCGCCAGGCCCATGGCCAGGCCCTTGTAGCGCGGCGGGAACCAGCCGCTGCCCAGCGACAGCGCCACGCCGAAGCTGGCGCCGGCGATGCCCAAGAGCACGCCCATCAGCAGCACCTCGTTGTAGCTGTCCACCATGGTGTAGCCGAAGGCCAGGGCGGCGACGATCAGGCTCATCTCCACCATCGCCGCGTTCTTGCGGCCGATGTATTGCGAGAGCACGCCCAGCGGAAAGCGCATCAGCGCGCCGGCCAGGATGGGCACCGAGATCATGAAGCCCTTCTGCGCGGCATTGAGCCCGAAGCTTTCGCTGATGAAGGGCGCCATGGCACCGTTCAGCACCCAGACCGCAAAGCAGAAGTCGAAGTACAGGAACGAGGCCAGCAGGGTGGGCCAATGACCGGAGCGCACAAAGGTCTTGAAGCTGGACATGCTGCGGATCGCCAGGTTGAGGGACAGAAGAAGAACGCCAAAAGGCCGCGTCGAGCACCGGGCTCGTCGAGGCCTTGAAAAAGGAAGCTGTGAGAAAGAAACCGCGGCGCGCCATTGCGCCACGCCTGGGTACCTGCAAGTGCCGTGCCAAGGGCGGGCGGGGCCTGCCTTGCCTTATGCTGGCGCCCCATGTCCGAGCCCGATCTGCCCAGCCATCTGCTCCTGCTGAACCCGCCCGATGAAGGCTTGGCGGAGGCCATGCGGGCGCTGGGCTGCAGCGTGCAAATCTGCCGCGAGCGCCACGCTTTGGTGCAGCACGCACTGGAACAGCCCAGTTCCGCCTTGCTGCTGTGCGCCGCCAGCGGCGCCGAGTTGGACCTGTGGCTGGAGGCCCTGGCTGACATGAGCCCCCCCCTGCCCGGGGTCTGCATCGCCGCGGCGAGCAGCAGTGCGGCACAGCAGCAACGCGGCCTGGCCCTGGGCCTGCAGGTCTGGCTGGCCGCAATGCCGCCGCCCGCCGAGCTGCTGCGCCAGCTGCGCTGGGCGGTTTGGCAGGCGCGCCGCCTGGAGGCCCTTCAAACCCAGCTGGACGAGCGCAAATGGACCGAGCGCGCCAAGGGCCTGCTGATGGCGGCGCGCGAGATCGACGAGGACAGCGCCTTCCGCCTGCTGCGCGAGACCGCCATGCAAGCCCATTTGCGCCTGGGCCAGGTGGCGCGCTCGGTGGTGCAGGCGGCGCAGCTGGCCGAGGCGGTGAACCTGGCCGGCCAGCAGCGCATGCTCTCGCAACGCCTGGTGAAGCTGATGGCGCAACGCGCCGCCGGCATCGAGGCGCGCCGCGCCAAGGCCTTGCAGGATGAATCCGCCGCCCGCGTGGATGCCAATCTGGCGCGCCTGCCCGCCCTGCTGGGCGCCGAGCATGGGCCGGCGCTGGGCGGCCTGCAACAGGCCTGGCAGGCCCTGCGCGGCCTGCTGGTGGGCAAGCCCACGGCCGATGTGCTGCGGCGCGCCGAGGCCGCCGCCCAGACGCTCCTGCAGCGCTCCGAGCAGCTCACCGCGACGGTGGTGGCGGCAGGCGCGCAGCAGCCACTGCGCCTGGTGAATCTGTGCGGCCGCCAGCGCATGCTGAGCCAGCGCCTGGCCAAGCAGGCCTTGCTGGCCGATCTCCTGAACGGGCAAGACCCGACCCTGCTGGGCGCGGGCTTGAGCGAGTTCGAGGCCGGCCTGCTGGAGCTGGAGGCGGCGCCGCTCAGCAACGCCGAGATCCGCGCGCTGCTGGCCGAGGTGCGCGAGGAATGGCTGCGCCTGCTGCGCAGCCTGCGCGAGACCCAGGGGCCCGAGGCCGCCGCCGGCCTGGCGCGCAGCAGCGAGCTGCTGTTGAGCCAGCTCGACGCGCTGACCGCGCAATACCAGCAGAGCCTGCAGACCCTCCTGGCCTGATCAGGCGGCGTTCTCGACGCGGCGATGCCGCGTGTAGAGAAAATCGATCACCGCCTTGCGCGCCGCGACATAGCGCGCGTCCTCGGCCAGGGCCACGCGTTCGCGCGGGCGCGGCAGGTCCACCGCATAGATCTCGCCGATGCTGGCGGCGGGGCCGTTGCTCATCATCACGATGCGGTCCGAGAGCAGCACCGCCTCGTCGACATCGTGCGTCACCATCACCACCGTGCTGCGGGTGCGCGCGACGATCTTCAGGAGCTCGTCCTGCAGATGCGCGCGCGTCAGCGCATCCAGCGCGCCGAAGGGCTCGTCCATCAGCAGCACCTTGGGCTCCATCGCGAGCGCGCGCGCGATGCCCACGCGCTGCTTCATGCCACCCGAGATCTCGTGCGGGCGCTTGAACATGGCGTGGCCCATGCCCACCAGCTCGAGTGCATCCTCGGTACGCTGCATCAACTGGCGCTTGAGTTCGCGCCCGCCGAACACCGATTCCACCGCCAGCAGCACGTTGTCGAAACAGCTCAGCCACGGCAGCAGCGAATGGTTCTGGAACACCACCGCGCGCTCGGGGCCGGGCTCGGCGATCTCGCGGTTGTCGCACAGCAGCACGCCGCTGGTGGGGCGCAGCAGGCCGGCGATCAGGTTCAGCAAGGTGCTCTTGCCGCAACCCGAGTGGCCGATCAGGGTGATGAACTCGCCGCGCTGCACCTGCAGCTCGATCTGGTGCAGCGCGTGGAAGGAGCCCTTGCGGGTGTTGAAGCGCATCTCGACGTTCTGCACCTCGATGAAAGCTCGCTGGCTCATGATTCACTCCTCCTCGAAGCTGAAGCGTTTGGCGACGGCGATCAGGGCCCATTCGAGCAGCAGGCCGACGATGCCGATCACGAAGATGGCGATGATGATGTGCTGGACGTTGAGGTTGTTCCACTCGTCCCAGACCCAGAAGCCGATGCCCACCCCGCCGGTCAGCATCTCGGCCGCCACGATCACCAGCCAGGCCGTGCCCACCGAAAGGCGCACGCCCGTCAGCACATAGGGCAGCACGGCGGGCAGCAGGATGCGGGTGATGACCTTCCATTCGCTGAGCTTGAGCACCCGGGCCACATTCAGGTAGTCGGCCGGCACGCGCTGCACGCCCACCGCGGTGTTCACCACCATGGGCCAGATCGAGCAGATGAAGATGGTCCAGATCGCGGCCGGATTGGCGCTCTTGAACACCAGCAGGCCGATCGGCAGCCAGGCCAGCGGCGAGACCGGCTTGAGCAGGCTGATGAGCGGCGAGACCATGCGGCTGGCGAACTCGAAGCGGCCGATGATGAAGCCCAACGGGATGCCCACCGCGGCGGCCAGGCCGAAGCCCAGGCCCACGCGCTGCAGCGAGGCCAGGATGTTCCAGCCTATGCCCTGGTCGTTCGGGCCGTTGCGGTAGAACGGATCGGCGAACAGCTTGAGGGCGGCATCGAAGGTGAGGGCCGGGGTGGGAAAGCTGCCACCCTTTTGCGTCAGCAAGCCCCACACCCCCACCAGCAGCGCCAGGCCCAGCACCGGCGGCAGCACGCGCATCCAGAGGGCGCGCCAGTCGAAGGGCGGCCTGGCTGGCCGGGCGGGGAGCGGCGCCCTGGCCATCGGCTTGGCCGGCGCGGCGTCCTCGCGGGTGGCCGCGAGCGGATCATGAAAGACAGCGGAGACCATGGCGCCCTCCTCAGGCTTTGACTTTGAAGGCATCGGCGTACTTGGCAGGGTCCTTGCCATCCCACGCCAGACCATCGATGAACTTGCTGCTGCGCATCGGCTCCTTGGGCACGCTGATGTTCAGCTGCGCCGCCGCCTGCTTGTAGAGCTCGATCTGGTTGATCTGCCTGGCCACGCCCAGGTAGTCGGGATGCTCCTTCAGCAGGCCCCAGCGCTTGTGCTGGGTGAGGAACCACATGCCGTCGCTGAGGTAGGGAAAGGTCACCGCCCCGTCGTTGAAGAACTTCATGTGGTTGGGGTCGTCCCAGGTCTTGCCCAGGCCGTTCTGGTAACGGCCCAGGATGCGCTGGTTGATCGCATCGACGCCGGTGTTGACATAGGCCTTGTCGGCGATCACGTCGGCCATCTTCAGCTTGTTCTGCAGGCCGGCATCGATCCAGCGGCCCGCCTCCAGCACGGCCATGATGACGGCGCGCGCGGTGTTGGGGTACTTCTTGGCGAACTCGCCCGTCGTGCCCAGCACCTTCTCGGGATGGTCCTTCCAGACGTCCTGGGTCGTCACCGCGGTGATGCCGATGCCGTCCATGATGGCGCGGTGGTTCCAGGGCTCGCCGACGCAGTAGCCGTCCATATTGCCGACGCGCATGTTCGCCACCATTTGCGGCGGGGGCACGGTGATGACCTTGGCGTCCCTGACCGGGTTCACGCCATGCGCGGCCAGCCAGTAGTTGAGCCACATCGCATGCGTGCCGGTGGGGAAGGTCTGCGCAAAGGTGTATTCACGCTTCTCGGCCGCCATCAGCTTGGCCAGCGAGGCGCCATCGATGGCACCCTTGTCGGCCAGCTTTTTCGACAGCGTGATGGCCTGCCCATTGTTGTTGAGCGTCATCAGCACGGCCATGTCCTTCTTGGGGCCGGCAATGCCCAGGTGCACGCCATAGATCAGGCCGTAGAGCACATGGGCCATGTCGAGTTCGCCGTTCACCAGCTTGTCGCGCACGCCGGCCCAGGAGGCCTCCTTGGTGGGGATGATCTTGATGCCGTACTTCTTGTCGAAGCCCAGCACCGCGGCCATCACCACGCTGGCGCAATCGGTCAGCGGGATGAAGCCGATGCGCACCTCCTCCTTCTCGGGCTTGTCGGAGCCGGCGGCCCAGACCGTGGGGTGCAGCGCCCCCACGGCAGCACCGGCGGCGCCGGCCAGCAGCTTGCGACGGTCTTCGCTCATCAAACCCTCCTTGCGCTTCACATTCATGGCCTTCTCCAACAAACAAGTCTTGAAAGAAAAAAGGAAAAGGCGCCACGACCAGCCAGTGCCGGCAAGCGCCAGCAACAGGGGTCGGACGCCTTTGTCCGGAATCGAATCAATCGTGAGCCCGCGCCGTTGCGGTCTCAACCTTGTTTAGCAGGAGCCGTGCCAGCCCTTGCAGCGCCGCCATGCACGCTTGCAAGGCGGAATCAGCCGCCGCGCACCCCGATTTGGTGCGGACGCAGCAGGGCCTGCGCCTCGATGATGCGGTCGGCCACCTCGGCCAGCGGCTCGCCGCGGTCCATCGCCAGGCGGCGCAGGCGCTTGTAGGCCGCGTCTTCGTCCAGGCCCAGCTCCTGCATCAGGATGCCCTTGGCCCGCTCCACGCTCTTGCGGCCGGCCAGCTGAGCCTGGGCGCGGCCCAGCTCCTGGCGCAGGGCGAGGTCTTGCTCGAAGCGCGCGATCGCCACCTGCAGCACCGGCGCCAGGCGCTCGGCCTGCAGGCCCGCCACCACATAGGCGCTCACGCCGGCCTTCAGCGCCCGGCGCATCGGGTCGTCGCTGGCATCCTCGGAGAACACCACCACTGGCCGCGGCATGCGTTCGTGCAGGGCCGCCAGGTTTTCCACCGTGTCGCGCGTGGGCGATTCGCTGTCGACGATCACCACATCGGGCTTGAGGCGCAGCACGCAGTCGTGGATCAGGGTGGCCTGCTCGATCACACCCACTACCTCGCAGCCCTGGCGCGTCAGCTCCTCGCGGATCAGCTGCACGCGATTGGCGCCGTCGTCGATCAGCAGCACGCGCAGGCCGGGGGTGGCGGCGCGGGGATCGGGGTGCGGCGATGGCGGCGTGGGCAGCGACATGTGGGGCTGCGCTCACGCAACTTCCATGCCGCGCTGCCGGACAATCGGCCTCCTTCCCTGCTCCCGACGACGAACTCCGCACCATGAAACCGCGTTCCCTGGCCCTGGTCGCCCTGTGCTTGCTGCTGGCCCTCGGCGCCGCCGGCCTGTTCTGGCTGCGCGGCAATCTCGACCGCCTGGTGCGCGACGCCATCGTCGGCTATGGCAGCCAGATGACGCAGGCGCCGGTGCGGCTGGGCGCCGTCAAGCTCAGCGCCGGCGACGGCCTGGGGGTGTTGCGAGAACTCAGCATCGGCAACCCGGCCGGCTTCAAGACCGCCCATGCGCTGCGCGTCGAGCAGATCGCGATTGCCGTGGACCTGGCCTCGCTGACCCGCGAGGTGGTGCTGATACGGCAGATCGAGCTGATCGCCCCCGACCTGATCTACGAGAAGGCCGACGGCCGCACCAACTTCGATGCGCTGCAGGCGAATATCGCGCAGCAGCTGGGCGCAGGCGGCGGCGCGCCCGCCAGGGATGGCAAGCCAGGCAAACGCTTCATCGTCGAGAGCTTTGCGCTGCGCAAGGCGCGCGCCCAGGTGAGCGCCGGCTTCCTGCAGGGCAACACCGTCTCCATCGCCCTGCCCGACATCAGCCTGCACGACATCGGCAAGGCCCAGGGCGGGCTGACGGCCGACGAACTGGGCCAGGTGATCGCCCAGGCCATCAATCGGCAGCTGCGCGCCTCCATCAGCTTCGACAAGCTGCTGAAGTCCACCGAGTCGGGGCTGGAGAGCGTGGGCCGGGCGGTGAAAGGCCTGTTCAAGTAAGGCCGCTTCTCACCCACTCACTCACTGCTTGAGGATCCACTTCGCGATCTGCCGCGCCTCGGCCTCGCTCACCAGGGGGCGCTCGCTCTGGTCGGGCATGGTGGCCTTGTTCCAGTGCGGCCCGCCGGTGGCGGCGCTGCCCTTGCGTATGGTGGCCACCATCGCCACCTCGGCATTGCCCTTGCCCTTCCAGAACTTGGCGATCTTCTGGAACGAGGGCGCGGCGCCGTCCTCCTTGAGGGCATGGCAGCCCATGCACTGCTTGTCCTGCACGAGCTTCTCGTTGGCCATGACCGCGCCGGGCAGAACCAGCAGCATGAGGGCCGCGAAACGCAGAGATGTCTTCATAGCAAACCTCCGTTCACCCAGGGTCTATCTAGACCTTAGGCGTCTGCCAACCTTCAGCATTGCGGGAGATCAAGGCATGGCGGGCGGCAGCGCCGCCGCGCTTCAGTGCCCGCCGGCGACGGCGGCGTCGAGCTCGGGGCAGTGCCCCTGGGCGCCCTGGGCGAGCAGGCTGCGCAGCGCCGCGCAGGCATGCACCGGCCGCCGCCCCGCGGCGGTGGCGGCGGGCATGGACTGGCGCAGCAGGCGCTCGAGCTCGGGTGCGGCCAGGCCGGGTCGGCGCGCCAGCAGCAGGGCGGCAATACCGCTGACCTGGGCGGCCGCGATCGAGCTGCCCGAGATCGCGTCGTAATGGCCGCCCGGCGCGAGCGTGAAGACATCGACGCCCGGCGCATACAGCACGCCCGGCGCCGGATCGCGCCCATGCTCGAGCGCGTCGATCGCGATGACGCCGGCAATGCCGGTCGGGAAGCCCTCGCGCCGGCCGCTGGGCGGCACCGCGCCGACAAACACGGTGCCATGCTGCAGGCCGCGCTCGACGATGCGCCGCAGCAGCGCGTCGTCCGGCCCGCCGAGGCTGAGATTGACGATATCGGCCTTGGCATGCAGCGCGGCGATCAGGGCCTGCGCCAGCGTGAAGCTGTTGCACTGCCCCTGGCCGGCGCCGTTGACCCAGCAGCCGCGCAGACTCAGCAGCCGGGCGTCGGGGGCAATGCCGGCAATGCCGATGCCGTTGTTGGGCTGCGCCGCGATCACGCCGGCCACCGCCGTGCCATGCACCTCGGCGGGCGCGCGCCCATCGGCCACCAGATCGGCGGCGACCAGCCGGCGGCCCAGGTCGGGATGGGCCAGGTCCACCCCGGTGTCGACCACCGCGATGCGCACGCCCTCGCCGCGCGACCAGCGCTGCGCGGCGGCCACCCCCATGTCCTGCAGATTGCGCTGCAGGGCGGCATAGGGGTCGTTGTAGTCCGCGCCACGCAGCGCATGGCCGGCCAGGGGCTGGGCGGACTCCACGCGCGCATCGCGCTGCAGCGCGGCCAGCACCTGCTCGCGCTGCGCGCCCGCGGGAATTTCGTACACCAGGCAATGCAGGCCCAGCAGCTCGATCGGCCAGGCCGCCACCTCGCGCAAGCCATGGCTGCCGGCAATGCCGCGCGCCAGCGCGAGCGCGCTGCTGCTGGCCCGGTAGGCGCCGGCACCCGCATAGCCGCGCGGGGTGGAGCCGGCATAGCCCTGCGGGCTGAGCGCCAGGTTGTGCACGGTGACGACCACATAACGCTCCGGCTGCGCCAGCACCGCCTCGCCCAGCGGCACGGCCTCCGGCATCGGCATCGGCATCGGTAGCTGTGGCGCCGGGCGCAGCGCAGCGCATGCCGCCAGCAGCAGGGCCAGCAGGGCCGGCAGCAGGCGCGCACTCATCGCGGCGCCGCGGCCAGCGGCTCGGCAAAGCGCACGCGCGGGTCGGCACGCAGGCGCGCCAGCACCGCGGCCAGCGCCTCGGGCGTGGACGGGCTGCCGCGCAGCGCCAGGGTGAACAGACCGGCCTCGGAGGGCCCCGCTACCGCCACCAGCTGATGCGCCTGCAGCAGGCCCTGCAATTCCGCCAGGCTGAGGCTGGGCGCGAACAGCACGCGCAGGCGCGCCTCGCCGGCCGGCTGCGAGCTCAGTGTCAGGTAGCGCGGCGCGGCCTCCAGCGCCGCCATATCGGGCCGCCAGAGCGTCAGGCCCAGCAAGAGGCTCAGGGCCAGCGCCTGCACCAGCACCGCGGCGCTCAGCCAGGCCACCAGGCCACGCGGCCGGCGCAGCGCCGCCAGGCCGGCCAGCCAGGGCCTGGCGGGCGCCGGCGCGCGGGCGGGATGCACGGCTTTGGCCTCGGCATCGATGCGCTGCATCAGCTTGCGCAGGCCCGCCTGCGGCGCGTACTCCAGCTGCACCGGCGCGCGCATCAGGCCGCGCAGCTGCTGCTGTGCGCGCAGCTCCTGGCGGCAGGCCGGGCATTGCTCCAGATGGGCCGCCAGCTGCCGGGCCTGGCCCTCCGGCAGCGTGCCATTCACATGCCAGGGCAGCAGTTGCGCCAGCTCGCTCCTGCAGGTGGCGGTTTCGCGGGCTTGCTTCATCGCGATATCCTCATTTCTGCCCCGACAGATCCGGCAGCAATTGGCGCAGCTTGCGGCGCGCGTGAAACATGCGCGTCTTCACCGTGTTGACCGGGCAGTCGGTGATGACGGCAATCTCTTCGCAGCTGTGGCCCAGGTAATAGGTCAGCTCCAGCACCAGGCGCTGCTCCAGGGGCAGGGTGGCGAGCGCGCGGTCCAGCAGCTCGCGGCGCTCGAACTCGCTGGCCGGGTCCTCCTGTTCGATCGGCTCGTCCAGCGCCGTCGCATGCGGGCGCACGCTGGCATGGCGCATGGTCTTGAGGGCGCGCCGATAGGCGATGCCGACGATCCAGGTGGAGACGCGCGACGCCGCGCGGAACTCGCCGGCGCTCTGCCAGACGATCCAGAGCGTGTCGTTGATGATTTCCTCGGCCAGCTCGTAGCGCAGGGTCACGCGCGTCAGAAAGCGCGCCAGCCGGCGGTGATAGCGGGTGTAGAGCTCCTCGAGCGCGCTGCGCTCGCCGGCCGCCACGCGCCGCAGCAAGGCCAGGTCATGGGCGTCGTCCGCCCCCAGGCCGCCGGGCTCCGGCAACAGGCCTTTGGGTTCACCCAGCACATGCACGCTCCGACCTCCTTGCTCCGCCATCTCATCAGCAACGCCCGCCATGAGTACCCGCCAGGCGCGCCACGGTTCAATCGCCCGCCTCAAAATTTCCAGGCGGCGCTGAGCGCCCAGCGCCCCTGGGCGGCATTCACGCCGAACAAGCGGCGCGCCGCCGCGCTGCTGTCGATGCGCGCCAGGCTCAGCTCGGCGCGCCCGAACTGGGCGGCCAGGCCCAGATCCCAGGCGCGGTAGGACTCGCCCAGCAGCGCCCTGGTGTCGTAATGGCCCAGCGAGGCGGTCAGCGCCAGCGGGCCGGCCGGCGTCCAGCCCAGCGGCTGCCGCGCCACCAGCTCGTAGGCGCGCGTCGCCTGGCGCTGGACCAGGCCGTAGTCGGCGCGGCGCCCGGCGTTCGGCGCCAGGCCCACACTCAGGCTCAGGCGGTCCTCGAAGCGCAGGCTGGCCGAGAGCTCGTCGGCGTCCGGCCGGCCATAGACCGACGCGTCGGCATAGCGGTAATGCACATAGCGCAGCGCCGCGGCCCAGCCGCGCGGCAGCGTCAGGCCCAGGCCGGCGTAGAGATTGAGCTCATGGTTGCTGAGGTTGGACGGCGCGCGCGTCGCGGCCGAGGCCCAGAGGCCGGCGAACCAGCCCCCGGGCAGGCCGGCATGCAGATCGGCCTGCAGGGTGGGCCGGCCGCGCGCCTGCAGCACGCCACGAAACACGCTCTCGTTGGTGAGCAGCAGCGAACCACCCAGCAAGGGCTGCGCGACAGCCGGCACGGCGGCCAGTGCCAGCAGCCCCACCCCCAGCGCAGAACTCCCTACGGCCATGCAGCGCCCCAAAAGCATCGGGTCCGATTATGGGCGCTCAGTTATTGGGCGCACCGGCCGCGATCCAGGCCTTGATCTGCTCGATCGTCGCGGCGTCCAGATAGGGGCCGCCGAAGGGCATGCGCGCGCCGCTGATGCCGGGCCCGCCCTCCAGCTTGCGTATCAGGTAGCTGTTGGCGGCGTCGCCGGGCTTGACGCGCTTCAGGCTCGGCTGCTCCAGGCTGTCCACGTTCACCAGCGCCGCGAAGCTGCTGCCGGCGCTCAGGTTCTGCGAGCCGGGCAAGGCACCGCCGGCCGGCTGCGAACCGTCGTGACAGCCGGAACACCGCGCCGTGAACACCTGTTGCTGGAGCTGCGTCAGGGTCGGCGCCGCCGGCGCGTGGTTGGCCACCGTCACGTTCACCGCGGCCGAGCTGCCCACCGCGTTGTTGACATTGGTGGCGGTGGCGGTGATGGCGGCGCTGCCATCGGCGATCAGGGTGGTGTCCCAGCTGATCGTGTAGGGCGAGCTGGTGGCCACGCCCAGCGATTGGCTGCCATTGGCGAAGAACTCCACCTTGCTGATGCGCAGCGCATCCTGCACCGTGGCACTGAGCGTCACCGTGCCGGCGAGGCTGCCGGTGGGCACCGTCAGGCTCACCACCGGCGGCACATTGAGCACCGGCGGCGTGGCGCCCAGGTCGATGCGGCCATAGGCGCCGCCGCTCTCGTCGTTCACGCCGGCGGCATAGAACAGCGTGTTGTGCGGCTGGTTGCTGGCATCGTTGCCGAACGTGAGGCCCCACAGCCCGGGCAGGGCAAAGGCCACGCCCGCGGCGTCGCCCAGGGTGCCGACGAAGGTGCCGCTGGCGGGGTCGTAGGCATGGATGCGGCCATCACCGAAATTGCCCACCAGCAGGGCGTTGCTGAGCGTGCCGAAGTCGGCCGGCGCCAGCGCCATGCCCCAGGGCGAATTGAGCGCGCCGCCGACGTCGACCAGGCGCCTGACGAACACGCCATTGGCATCGAACACATTCACCAGGCCGAGGCCGGCACCGTTGACGTTGTCGATGCTGCCGGCCGCGCCCTGCCTGGCATAGCTGACATAGAGCTGGGTGCTGCCGCCGGCGCCGTTCTTGATCGCCTGGATGCCGAAGGGCGCATAGCCCGCGGGCAGATTGGCGTCGCTGAAGGCAAAGCGGCCCGCGCTGGGCGCCTGCTTCTGGTAGCTGGCGTCGAACACATCGATCTTGGCCTTGGCGAAATCGGCGGCGTAGAGGTAGTTGGCGCTGCCGTTGCTGGCGATCGCGAGGCCCTTGTAGACCGCGCCGCCGGTGTCGGCAAACATGGTCAGCGCATGCGTGCCGTCCACGCTCGCGGCCCAGCCGGCGATCATGCCGCCCTCGCCCGCGAAGATGAAGGCGGCCGGCGCCGACTTGCCGGCGGCCGCGACGACGAAGTCCGCGCTGCCGTTGAAGACCATGCCGGTGGGGCTGAAGGCGGCCCCACCGGCACTGGGCGCCAGCGCCACCACGCGCGGCGTCGCCACCGGTTGGGCCTTGCCATTGCCGTCGTAAATGGTCGAGCTGGCGGTGGCGGCATTCGCCACCCACATCGGCGAGGTGGGCCCCAGCGCCAGGCCCCAGGGGTTGACGAGGTGGCTGTCGACGGACTGCGCGTTGCCGCCCGCCGCATTCGCCACCAGCAGGGTGTTCGAATAGGCGCTGTGCGCGCTCACCGTGAGGGTGGCCGACTGCGTGCTGCTGCCGGTGTAGGCGGCGCCCGCGCACATCAGCGTGTAGACGACGGCGCCGACGCTGCTGGGCGTGACCGCCTGGCTGCCGCTGGCCGGCTCCGTGCCCGACCAGCCGCCACTGGCGGTGCAGGAGGTGCCGTCGCTGGACTTCCATGTGAGCTGTGCGCTTTGCCCCAGCACGATGCTGCCGGGCTGCACCGCCAACGTCAGCGTGGGCGGGGGTGGCGGCGGCGGTGGGGGCGGCATGCTGCTGTCGCCGCCGCCTCCTCCTCCGCAAGCGGCGAGGCCGCAGGCCAGCAGCAGGCCGAGTACTTGCCAGGGCCGCGGCCGGATGAGTGAGCCATGCATGTTCAGGTTCATCGCTGAGCTCCTGCCGATGATGTTTGGTGCGGTAAGTGCCGCCAGCCGCCTGCGGGGTTCATTGCGGCAACAAAAACATTTGCGCGCGCACTGAACCCCGGGGCCGCCGCGCTGGCACTTACCGCCAATCACGCCGAGGAGCTGCCCATGCCAAGAGGATCCCTGCCGCTGGCCACGATGCTGGCGACCCTGCTGGCGGCATGCGGCGGCAGCGGCGAAGGGCTGGACGCCAACGGCCGCCCGCTCGCGCCCGGCGGCGGCAGCGGCGCGCCGCTGAGCGCCGACTTCGGCGCCATCCAGCAGCATGTGTTCACGCCCATCTGCAGCGTCTGCCATGCCGGTGGCGCGGCACCGCAGGGCCTGCGCCTGGACGCCGCCAACAGCTACGCCATGCTGGTGGGCGTGGCCAGCACCGAGTCTCCCGGGGTGTTGCGGGTGGCGCCCGGCGACCCCGATCACAGCTATCTGATCCAGAAGCTGGAGGGCCATGCCGCGGTGGGTGCGCGCATGCCGCTGGGTGGGCCCTATCTCGATGCCGACACCATGGCGCCGCTGCGGCAATGGATCGCAAACGGTGCCCAACGGGGAACATGATGACGATGAAGCGCATCCTGCTGCGGGCGCTGGCCCTGCTCGCCCTGCTGGCCCTGGCGGCACTGCAGGGGCCGGCCCGCGCCGAACCCTATCTGGCGCTGCGGCAGGGCTGGACCTGCAGCGCCTGCCATGTCAACGCCACCGGCGGCGGGCTGCGCAACGCGCTGGGCAATGCCTTCGCCCAGAAGATGCTCGCCGCCCATGAACTGCCGGACAGCTGGCCCGACTGGAGCGGCAGCATCGGCACGCGCCTGCGGATGGGCGCCGATCTGCGCGACAGCTGGTCGCGCATCAGCGTGCCGGGGCAGGCCAGCCAGAGCCGCCAGGGCCTCGATCAGTTGCGTCTCTATGCCGACCTGCTGTTGCTACCCGACTGGCTGAGCGTCTCTCTGGACGAGCAGCTGGCGCCGGGCGCCGCGCAGCGGCAGGAAGCCTATCTGCGGCTCAGCCATGCGGGCGCCTATCTGAAGGCCGGGCAGTTCTACCTGCCGCTGGGCTGGCGCCTGCAGGACGCCAGCAGCCTGGTGCGCGAGGTCAGCGGCATCGGCATGACGACGCCCGACAAGGGCGTCGAGCTGGGGCTGGAGCGGCCGGGCTGGTCGGCCCAGCTGGCCTATAGCAAGGGGCCGGGCAACGCCGGCACGGACGCGGGCCATCAATGGACCGGCCAGCTGGTCTGGCTGGGCAGCGAGGGCCGCATCGGCCTGGGCGGCGTGCGGCTCAGCTCGGCGGCCGGCGCCCGCAGCGTGCTGGCCGGCTTCGGCGGCTGGCGGCTCGGCCCGCTGGTGCTGCTGGGCGAGCTGGACCTGATCGCCGACGACGGCTACCCGGAGGGCCGGCGCCGCCTGATGGCCGGCCTGGCCGAGCTCAACTGGGGCTGGCGCCGCGGCCACAACCTGAAGTTCAGCGCCGAGAGCTACGACCCCGACCGCCACGTGCGCGAGGACCAGAAGGCCCGCTTCAGCCTGGTGTACGAGTACACGCCCCTGCCCTTCCTGCAGCTGCGCGGCGGGCTGCGCCGCTACCAGGGCATCCCGCAGAACGCGCTGGACCACCGGAGGCTGATCTTCCTGGAACTGCACGCCTTCATGTGAGGGCGTGCGAGCCGGCTCACTTCATCAGCAGGTGCGGCAGCCACAGCGAGATGCTGGGCACATAGGTCACCACGCCGAGGAAGATCAGCATGGTGAGCAGCCAGGGCCAGACCGCCACGGTCAGCTCGCTGATGCCCATCTTGGTGATGCCCGAGGCCACGTAGAGGTTCAGGCCCACCGGCGGATGGCACATGCCCACTTCCATGTTCACCACGATCAGGATGCCGAAGTGGATCGGGTCGATGCCCAGCTTGATGGCCACCGGGAACAGGATGGGCGCCAGGATCAGGATGATGGACGAGGGCTCCATCACATTGCCGGCCAGCAGCAGCAGGATGTTGACCACCAGCAGGAAGGCCACCGGCCCGAAGCCCTGGTTGATCATCCAGTCGGCCATGGCCTGGGGCACGCCCTCGCTGGTCATCAGGAAGCTGAACAGCACCGCGTTGGTGATGATGTAGAGCAGCATCGCGCTCATGCTGGCCGAGTCCAGCAGCACCTTTGGCAGGCGCTTGAGGTCCAAGTCCTTGTAGATGAAGACCGCCACCACGAAGGCGTAGACGGCGGCCATGGCGGCGGCCTCGGTGGGCGTGAAGATGCCGCTGTAGATGCCGCCCATCACGACCACGATCAGCATCAGGCCCCAGACGCTTTCGCGGAAGGCGGTCCAGCGCTCGCCCCAGCTGGCCTTGGGCAGGCGCGGGTAGTTGTTCTTGCGGGCGATGCGCCAGGTGGTGAAGCCCAGCGCCGCGGCCAGCATCAGGCCCGGCACCACGCCGGCGATGAACATCGCGCCCACCGAGGTGTTGGTGGAGACCGAGTACATCACCATCGCGATCGAGGGCGGGATCAGGATGCCCAGCGAGCCCGAGGTGGTGAGGATGCCGGCGCCGAACTTGTTGGGAAAGCCCTGCTTGACCATCGCCGGCAGGATCACCGAGCCGATCGCCACCACGGTGGCGGGCGAGGAGCCCGACACCGCGGCAAACAGCGCGCAGGCCATCACGCCCGCCAGGCCCAGGCCGCCATGCCAGTGGCCGATCATGGATGAGGCGAAACGGATCATGCGCCGCGCCACCCCGCCGTGGGTGAGGAAGTTGCCGGCCAGGATGAAGAAGGGGATCGCCATGATCTCGAACTTCTCGATGCCGGTGAAGAGCTTCAGCGCCACCGACTGCACGGGCACGTCGGTCATGGTGAAGAGGAAGGTCAGCACGGTCAGGCCCAGCGAGATGCTGATGGGCATGCCCGTCAGCATCAGCACGATGAGCAAGACGAAGATGATGGAGGCATTCATGTTCTGGGTCTCCGCTCAGACGGGGCCGGCGTCTTCAAGGCCGTCCACATGGCTGTGGTCGTGGTGCGGCAGCTCGCCGGTCCGCAGAAAGCTCCAGGCCACCTGCAGGAAGCGATAGCACATCAGCGACGAACCCAGCGGCACGCACAGATAGACCCACCACATCGGGATCTCGAGGTCGGCCGAGGTCTGGTCGGTCTCGGACATATGCCAGACGAAGTTGCCGCCCAGCGTGGCCACCGTGCCGGTGAAGAGCGCGCCCGCCAGCAGGCCCACCACCACCAGGGCGCGGTAGGGCTTGCCGCTGAGCTTGCGCAGCACCACGTCCACGCCCACATGGATGCCGGTGCGCACGCCATAGGCGGCGCCGAACTTGGCCATCCACACGAACATGAAGATGCAAAGCTCCTGGGCCCAGCTCATATTGATCTGCACCGTGTAGTCCTGGATCACCGGAATGCCGGAGGCATAGCGGTGCACCACGGCGGCAAAGATCACCAGCGTGGCCGCGCCAATGAGGAAGGCGATCAGCCATTCCTCCAGGTGGTTGAGGATGCGATTGAGCATGATGCGGGGCTCCGTCTGCGCGGGCTGATGGTGATTACTTGGGTGCCGTGAAGCCGGTGGCCTTGTAGACCGCCTCGATGGTGGCCTTGCCGACGCGCGACTCCATCTCCTTGTGCACCGGCATCAGCGCCTTCTTCCACTCGTTCAGCTCGGCCGCAGACGGCAGATAGATGGTGGACTTGCCGCTGTTCTTGATGGCAGTCAGGGCCGAGGCGTTCTCGGTGCTGGCAATCGCGTTGGCATAGGTGCTGGCTTCCTTCATCGCGCCTTCCAGCTGGCCGCGGATGTCGGCCGGCAGGCCCTCCCAGAACTTCTTGTTGACGATCACCGCATAGGCCAGGTGGCCGTGGTTGGAGAGGGTGATGTGCTTCTGCACCTCGTAGATGCGCTGGGTGTAGAAGTTGGAGGCCACGCCCTCGGTGCCGTCCACCACGCCCGACTGCAGCGCCTGGTAGAGCTCACTGAAGGCCATCACCTGCGGGATCGCGCCGAGTGCGCGCATCTGCGCGTCCAGCACCTTGCTGGACTGGATGCGCATCTTCATGCCCTTGAAGTCGGCCACCGCATGCAGGGGCTTGTTGGCGCTCATGATGTGGAAGCCGTTGTCCCAGTAGGCCAGGCCCTTGATGCCCTTGGGCTCCAGCTTCTTGAACAGCTCGGCGCCCACCGGCCCGTCGGTGACGGCACGGAAGGCCTCGGTGTCCTTGAACACGAAGGGCAGGTCGAAGACCTCGAACTCCTTCACGCCCAGCGGGCCGAACTTGGCCAGCGAGGGCGCCAGCATCTGCACCGAGCCGAGCTGCAGGGCCTCGAGCTCTTCCTTGTCCTTGTAGAGCTGGCTGTTGGGATACAGCTCCACCTTGACCTTGCCGCCGGTGCGCTGCTCGGCCAGCTCCTTGAAGCGCTGCGCGCCCTTGCCCTTGGGCGTGTCGGGCGCCACCACATGGCTGAACTTGATCACGATGGGGGCCTGGGCCAACGCCGCCAGCGGCAGGGCCAGGGCGGCGCCCAACAGCAAACGGCGGGAAATGCAGCGGGTCAGGGCGGTGAAGCGTGGTGTCATGGCAGTCTCCTGGTGGATGGTCGGCAGGCTGATGCGCAAGCCGCTTTGGGGCGATTGTGCGAAGCCGGCTCCGCGCCGGGTAGTTGTGGAGTTCCACATTTGTGCATCGGCGCCGCGTTCTGGGGCGCCGCCGTCCGTAGACTGCGGCCATGCTTGCCACCCCCCCCTCGGCCGCCCCGCCCTCGCGCCTGCGCCGCGCCTGGCGGGCCTCGCTCTGGGCGCTGCCGCTGGCGCTCTCGCTGCTGTTCGTGGCCGGCGTGCTGGCCTGGGTGCGCGCCAACGACGCCGAGGAGCTCGAGCAGCAACGCCTCACCCTGATCTCCGACGCGCTCAGCGCCGAGGCCCAGCTGCGCGCGCGCCTGGACGCCGAGCTCCAACAGGTGCATCTGCTGGCCGCCGCGCTGCAGGCGGTGCAGCCCGGCAGCGAGGCGCTGGCGGCGCGCCCCGAGGTCAACGCCGGCCTGCGCCGGCTGTGGCTCTCGGCCACCTGGCTGGACGGCCGCAACCGCGTGCTGGCCCAGGTGCCGCAGTCCGGCGCCGAGCGGCCGACGATGGCCGAGGATGGCCTCTCGCTGCACCTGGTGGCACCGGTGGGCGCGCGCGGCGAGGGCGGCACCCTGGTGGTGCGCTACGCCCCCTCGCTGCTGCTCAAGCGCGGCATCCCATGGTGGCTGGCACGCAAATACGATGTACAGATGGTGGACAGCGCCGACCAGGTGATCGCCTCCAGCGCCGAGGGCCCGGGCCGCATGGCGCAGGGGCCGCGGCTCAGCTACCGCGTCGCCTTCGTCGGCCCCCTGCGCGCCGGCCCGCTGACCGAGGCCGCGCTCAGCGACGCCGCCCTGGAACTGACGCTGCGCGAGCCCGGCAGCATCACGCTGAAGCCTTTGGCCTGGGTGCTGATCGCCGGCTTCCTGCCCCTGATCGCGGTGGCCAGTTGGCTGCTGCGTCGGCAGGTGCGGCAGGTGCGGCACGCCGAAGCGGCCTGGCGCACCGAGGCGGCCTGGCGCCGCGCGATGGAAGACTCGGCCCTGGTGGCGCTGCGCGCGCGCGATGCGCAAGGCAAGCTGCTGTACGTGAACCGCACCTTCTGCGACATGGTGGGGCTGCGCGCCGACGAACTGGTGGGGTTGTCACCGCCCATGCCCTACTGGCCGCCCGACACCCTCGACGAGGTGATGCAGCGCAACCAGCGCAACCTGGCCGGCCACGCGCCGCGCGAGGGCTACGAGGCGCGCTGGCGCCACCGCGACGGCCATCTGCTGGACGTGATGGTGTTCGAGTCGCCGCTGGTGGATGCCGCGGGCCGGCAGGTCGGCTGGATGGGCTCCATCGTCGACATCACCGCGCGCAAGCGCCTGGAGGAACGCGAGCGGCGCCAGGTCGAGACGCTGGCGCACAACGCCCGCCTCACCATGCTGGGCGAGGTGGCCTCGACCCTGGCCCATGAGCTGAACCAGCCGCTCACCGCGATCGCCAGCTACAACGCCGGCATCATCAACTCGCTCGCCAAGCTGGGCGTGGACGATGGCCTGGTGCTGGGCGCGCTGCAGCGCCTGGGCCAGCAGGCCGCCCAGGCCGGGCGGGTGGTGCAGCGCATCCGCGAGTTCCTCACCCGGCGCGAGCCCCAGCATGAGGAATGCGCGCTCAACGATGTCATCACGGCCGCGGTGGAGCTGCTGCGCAAGGAGCTGCAGCGCGGCCAGATCCAGCTGAGCCTGCAGCTGGCCGATCCCCTGCCCGCGGTGCTGGCCGATGCGGTGCTGGTGGAGCAGGTGGTGATCAACCTGGTGCGCAATGCCGCCGACGCCCTGCAGGCGCAGCCGCTTGATGCGCAGCAGCGGCCGCGCCGCATCGAGATCCACAGCCGCCTGATCGCCGGCGAGGCGCTCAGCTTCGTGCGCGTGGACGTGCTGGACAACGGCCCCGGCCTCGGCGGCCTGGGCGTGGAGACGCTGTGCGCGGCCTTCTACTCGACCAAGCGCGAGGGCATGGGCATGGGCCTGGCGATCTGCCGCTCCATCATCGAGGCCCACCATGGCGTGCTGGATGCCGGCGAGGCGCCCGGCGGCGGCGCGCGTTTTTCCTTCAGCCTGCCTCTGCATGCCGAGGCCGCGGAGCTCTCTCATGACGACTGAAGCCAAGGTCTATCTGGTTGACGACGATGCCGATGTGCGCGATGCGCTGAGCTTTCTGCTGCGCTCGCGCGGCCTGCAGGTGCAGGCCTATGACAGCGGGCCGGCGCTGCTGGCGCAGCTGGATGCGGGCCTGCGACCGCAGGGCGTGTTCCTGCTCGATGTGCGCATGGAGCCGATGGCCGGCACGCGCCTGCACGACGAGCTGCTGCTGCGCGGCCTGCGCAACCCGGTGCTCTTCCTCACCGGCCATGGCGACATTCCCATGGTGGTGGACGCGCTCAAGAAGGGCGCCTTCGATTTCCTCGAGAAGCCCTACAGCGACAACGCCCTGGCCGACCGCATCGAGCAGGCGCTGGCGGTGGACGCGGCGATGCGCGCCGACGGCGCCCAGGCCGCCGAGCGCCAGGCGCGCCTGGCCAGCCTGACCGAGCGCGAGCACGAGGTGATGGCGCGCGTGGCCGCCGGCAAGCTCAACAAGGTGATCGCCGACGAGCTGCACGTCTCGGTGCGCACGATCGAGGTGCACCGCGCCCGCGTCTTCGCCAAGCTGGGCGTGCGCTCGGCGGCCGAGGTGGCGACGCTGCTGGCGCAGGGGGGGTAGCGGCCCACCCCCTACCGGCTGCGCCGGCGCCATCGAGGGGGCGTTGCCCGGACTCAAACAGTTCTGAGGACTGTTTGAGCCTGGCAACGGCCAAGGCCTCTGGCCTTGGCACGCCCGTAGGACCGGCGGAGCCGGATCCTCGGGCGTCCCTGGATGAGCAGCCTGCGCTGCCGTGGCGGCAGCGCCGGAGCCAGAACGAGCGCTTCCCTCCGTGGGGCGATAGACGTGCCAGACATGCACACCTCCAATCCATGCCATTCGCCATAACGGCTCCGGCACGCGCATACCCTTAGGCCGCAATTGGCCTGAGCGGCGAAACTTACAAGGTGTCGGATTTGGCAACTTGATAATGCTGTGCGAATTAACAGTCGAACACCAAGAAATCAAGGACTGGCGTGCCCTGCAGCGCGGCCACACGTCCGACGCTAGGGAGACAGCTGCCGGTGTTATCCAGCAGAACTGCGCCCTACAACCAAGTTAGGCCCCTGAAACCTCTATGCACCAGAGCTTCCTGTGGCCGAATCGTGAACTGGCACTGGCCCATCTATCCACGCAGCATCCGTCACGCCTCCGAGTGGTTTCGCAGGCCTTCGAACAGATCGATGGTTGCTTGGGCGCGTTTGAACGCCAATCAGCGGGAGATCCGTTTGCTGCGGCCTGTGGTATTTCTCTTGTCAAGGGTAAGAACTTCGCGGTCTGCTCCCTCGGATTGATTACCGATGGGTATGGTCAAGAGAGTGGTGTTCTGCTCCGACTCTTGGTCGAGCACATAGAGCTCTTGAACTATCTTGAGAAGTTTCCTGACGAGGCGGGGCGAGCCCTGGAGAACAAGCTCCCCGCCGCAGGTGCGCGCGCGATGCGAATCAACGGCAGCTTCAAGTTTCTTCGTGACTTTCTTAATGAGAATTCCTCGCACGGTAGCTTCTCAGACCACTCCGTGGGTCATGTGCGAAACCTCGATGGCTCGATCAATAGGCGTCCCCACTTTGGAGCAACGACCTTCGACGCGAATTTCAGGCTCACGGCCGTGTTCACAATCTTCCTGCTGCGGTCTGCGGTCGAGTGCCTTAGACCGGTTGATAGGGAGGCATTCGATGACCACGCAAAGTTGTTCGATAAGTTGCTTGGGAGGGCTCGCGATGTATTCAACATTTCCGCGAATGAAGAGGCCTAACCAGTCGCTCGAGCTGACTCTCGTCGGCAGGCCGCCGCTCGCGGCTCAGCTTCAACGTTAGGCCTTTTGGATGATTGCGATTGACGTTCAGGTGGTCTTCTACTCGTTCAAAGACGAAGACGCATTCTTTGAGTGGGTGCAGCGAATCCCGTGTATCGAAAAATTCGATCCAGTCACTCTATTTGTCCGCTCGAAGGTCATATCAGCCGAGAATCTTCGAGAGCTGGCCGCGCTGCTCTTCCGCTACGACGCTGACATGTCCCAGCTGCAGCAATTTTGCAATTCGAAGAACGAGCACTGGTTCAAGGTGCCTCGCATGTATTGGTACAAGAGAGTCTTTGGTGGAGCTGAGAATGCCGGTAGTCGCAAGCTTGCATCGCGAAAGGCCTAACCAGTCGCTCAAGCCGACTCGCGTTGGAAAGCCGCCGCTCGCGGAGCAGCTTCAACGTTAGGCATCGTTGCTGGCTATGTCGGAGTCATGAAAACGAAAACCAAACAGTTCGTCCAGCACTTGTCGCATGAGATCGAGGATGAGGAACGCGCAGAGTCGTACCTAGACGAGTCTCTTCCGCTAATTGGCCTGGTCGTCATGTACTTCAATGCCGTGGAGAAGTCGCTCGACTCCTTCATCTGCGAGATCGTTTCAGATCGGACCGATGCTCCTGGCCTCATCGTGATCCAAAAGCTTATGTTCAGTGCCAAGCTGGACCTGTTCAAACGCTTCTCCGATGACTTCCACCTGTGCTTTGAAGATCAGCCTAAGTTCTTCCTCGAGCTAGTTCATGAACTCGGTGAAATCGCAAGATTGAGAAATCTCGTCGTGCACGCGGATTGGAGCAGTACCGACGAAGAGGGCTACACGTTCGTGCGGCTAAAGGGGTCCAAAGAGGGAATGCTGCAAGAGTATGTGCAGTTCTCAGTTGACTCCCTCGAAAAGCTCATTGAAAGAATCATTGCAGCGAACCATCTCCTTTCTGACTACTGGGTATGGCGCTCCGAATGCCTTTCAAACCACCGAAGGCGCGAAAACGGCGTCTAGCCAGTTACAGGGACTTCCCGCCACGACAACACCGTCGCATTGGAGTTTCCTCATCAAGACCTGACCCTTGCCAAGGGCCGTCGTGCACGCCGGTGTATTGAATAACTGAACAGAGAACAGACTGCCGCTCTACAGACGGCCTTGTTACATGCCCGTGCGCATGCGGACCCAGAGACGAGCCGCTCAGCGGTTCTCCATTCCGATCACGTGGACTTGGGCCCAAGGGTACGAGCCAAGCCGATGGCTTGGCCCTTCGTCAGCCATGAACAGTCCGCCGGACTGTTCATGGCCGGACTCAGCCCGCTGACGGTCTGACCTGTCAGGGCATCTGCTGCTGCACGCGTCCGCGGTAGCGCTCCTCGAAGCTAAGCGCTATGGACTTGCGCCCGCAGGACGCGCAACATCGCTCACTCGGCCTTCATTCAAGCGCCGATGGGAGACGACGATGGATGCAGCGGCACGCCCCACCTATCTGAAGTTCACCGCACTGAGCTTCGCGCTGGCGAGCCTGTTCGGCTCGGCCGAACTGGCAGCAGGCAGCGGTGCCTACGATCCGCTGCTCTCCGACCCTGGCAATCTGCTCTGCACGCCGGCGGTGGCCGGACGCCCGCCGCTGCTTCAACAGCTCGTGCTGGCGCAGGCCGGGACGAAGAGCGAGACCAAGCCCTTCAAGCCGCAGCCGATGCAGGCGGCCAGCGGCGAGGTGCCGCTCTACGACAACCTGGGCACGCTATCCCTCAAGGTGGGCACGCGCGACGCGAAGGCGCAGGCCTATTTCGACCAGGGCATGCGCTGGGCCTTCGCCTTCAACCATGCCGAGGCGCAGCGCGCCTTCCAGGCGGCGCAAAAGGCCGACCCCAAGCTCGCGATGGCCTGGTGGGGCGAGGCGCTGGTGCTCGGGCCCAACATCAACGCGCCGATGATGCCCGAGGCGGTGGCGCCGGCCCTGGCCGCGCTTGCCAGGGCGGTCGAGCTGGCCCCCGGCGCGCCGCCGAAGGACCGTGCCTTGATCGCGGCGCTGCAGCAGCGCTACTCGCCCGACCCGAAGGCCGAGCGCGCCGCGCTCGATGCCGCCTTCGCCGAGGCGATGAAGGCGGTGGCCGCGCAGTACCCGGCCGACGACACCCTCCTCACGCTCTATGCCGAGGCCATCATGGACACCCAGCCCTGGGACTACTGGGAGGCGGCGGGTGCCAAGCCCAAGGGCCGCGCGGGCGAACTGCTCGCGGTGCTGGAGAAGGTGCTCGCGCGCAACCCCAGGCACGCGGGCGCGATCCATCTCTACATCCACGCGGTCGAGGCCTCGACCAGGCCCGAGCGCGCGCTGCCGCATGCGCGCCGGCTGGCCGCCTTGATGCCGGGTGCGGGTCATGTGGTGCACATGCCGGCCCACATCTACTACCGCGTCGGCCTTTACAAGGAATCGCTGGAGATCAACAAGCGCGCCATGGCCGTGGACGAGCAGTACTTCCGCAGCTCACCGTCGGACCCGATGTACCGCTCGGCCTACTACCCGCACAACATCCACTTCGTGCTGGTCTCGGCGCAGATGGGAGGTGACGGCCCGACCGCGATCGAAGCGGCGGCCAAGCTCGATGCGTCGCTGTCCGACGCGGTGATCGCGCAGTTCGCGGTGCTGGAACCCATCAAGGCCGCGCCCTACCTGGCGCACGCGCTCTTCAGCGCGCCCGAGGTAATCCTCGCCCTGAAGCTGCCGCCGAAGGAGCAGCTGCTGGTGGCCGCGCTGGCGCATTACGCGCGCGCGCTCGCGCTCGCGGCGAAGCAGGACATGGGCGGCGCCCAGCGCGAGATCGACGCCATCGCCGCGCTGGAGCAGCGGGCCGACTTCAAGCCCTACGCCGACTGGGGCGTGCCGGGCAAGGAGATCGTGCAGACCGCGCGCCTGGTTGCGAGCGCGCGCCTCGCGGATGCGCGCGGCGACCTCCCCGGGGCCGCCAAGGCCTATGAGGAGGCGGTCGCGATCGAAGACGCGCTCGCCTATATGGAGCCGCCCTACTGGTACTACCCGATCCGCCAGTCGCTGGGCTCGGTCTATCTGCGCCAGGGCAAGCTCGACGCCGCCGAGCAGGCGCTGCGCGACTCGCTGGCCCGCGTGCGCAGCAATGGCTGGGCGCTGGCCGGGCTTGCGGAGGTCTACAAGCGCAAGGGCGACGCGAAGGCCGAGTCCCTGGCGCGCCAGGGCTTTGCGCGCGCCTGGCTCGGCGGCGCGCCGCCCGACGTTGCCCGGCTCTAGGGCTTGGCCGCCGCCATCCTTTTGCCCGCGGCGGCCTCTACAAAGCGGTACTCATGCTGCGCATCGCGCAGGATCAGCGCGCGCGGGCCCTTGCCATCGCCCCGCACGAACTCGATGCCGCCGATGCCGGGATCGATGGTGACGAAGGACTGGGTGCCGTCCTCGGCCTTGCGCAGGGCCACCTCGCTCTTCCAGTGGTCGAACTGGAAGAACACCTGGCCGCGCTGCTGGCTGACCTTGATGCTGCCCAGCGCCGGGCTGGCATAACGCGCCGCCAGCGTGGCCGCGACGGCCTTGGGCACCGGCATGGTGAGCAACTCGCGATTCTTGGCCGCCTCGGCCTTGCGGTTCTCGGCCGCCAGGCGAAGGCGCTCGTCGGCCTCGGGCTTGCCCTCGAACACCAGCTCGAGCAGCTTGCGCAGGAAGGGACCGCGCAGCAGCACGCCGGAGTCCGAGTTGGTGAGGATGGTGCCGCCGATGCCGAACTCGGGCAGCCAGAACATATTGCTGTGGAAGCCCAGCATGTCGCCGCCATGGCTCACCACGGTGACGCCATCCTGCTTGTTGATGAACAGGCCCATGCCGTAGACGTTGTCCTCGCCCACCATGATCTGCGGCTGGTAGCGCGCCAGCAGATTCTGCTCGGATACCAGCTGCTGGCCCTCGGGGCTGCGGCCACGGCCCAGTTCCATCAGCACATAGCGGCTGAAGTCGTGCGGGCTGGTCCACACCGCGCCGGCCGGGCGCGCCGGCACGATGGTGTAGTTGAGGTCCATGCGCGCCGGCTGGGTGCGGCCCTGCAGGTCGTCGCCATGCGGCTCGGCGTGGTTGCCGCCCAGCGCCTTGGCGTAATCGAAGGTGGTGTTCAGCATGCCCAGGGGCTTGAAGAGGCGCTCGGCCATCAGCCGGTCGTAGGCGGCGCCCACCTCCTGGCCGGGCGCCAGCGCCGCCGCGGCGATATAGCCGCCCGCCGCCACCATCAGATTGCTGTACTGGAACACCTCGCCGAACTGGCTGGTGGGCTTCATCACGCTGAGCTGCTCGAAGCTGGTGGTCGGCGCGGCGCGGCCGTCGCCGAACAGCCATTCCAGGTCCTGGCGCGGCAGGCCGGTGCAGGCGCACACCAGATGCTTGATCAGCACCTGCTTGGTCACCTCCGCGTCGCCCAGCCTGAAGCCCGGGTAGGCCTGGGCGGCGGGCTGATCCCAGCGCAGCTTGCCGGCATCCACCGCCTGGGCCAGCAGGGCGGTGGTCATGGCCTTGGTGTTGGAGGCCGCCATGAAGAGGGTGTGGGCGTCCACCGGCGTGGGCTTGCCGAGCTGGCGCACACCCAGGCCGCCCTCGAACACCACCTTGCTGCCATCGATCAGGCTGAAGCCCACGCCCGGGATGTCGAGCTGCTGCATGCCCTTGGCGACGAAGGCCTGCAGCGCGGCAATGCGCTCGGCATCCAGGGGCTTGGGCTTGCGGCCGGCAAAGCTCTCGCGCTCATAGCCCTTGGGGCGCAGGCTGGTGAGCATCTTGCCGATCGGGGCGCCGCGCTTTTCCAGCGTGGCGTCGGCGGCCTCCAGGGTCACCACCACCCAGGCCGTGCCGGCGCGGCGCGCGATCGCCTGCACCGACAGGCGCTCGTTGGGCGAGGTCTCGTAGTCAAACACGCGCTGCTCCTCCCAGCCACTGCGCGGCGGGCGCGGCGTGGCCAGGCGCAGCGTGCGCTTGAAGCCGGGATGGGCCAGGGCCCAGGCCTGGGCCACCGCCTCCTCGGCGCTGTTGGCCTGCGGCACATCGATGATGGCCAGCTGGGCGTCGCCCTCGGGCGCGGTGAGGCGCAGCAGGGCACCCTCGCGGCCGAGCGCGAAGCCATCCGCCGGCGTGAAGGTATGGCCGGCCGAGGTGGTTTGCACGGCCGCGGCCGCCGCGGCGGCGGCGGGGGCCTCGGCGGCCTGCGCGGCGCCCAGCGGCGCCAGCGACAACAACAGGGCCAGGCCGGCGGCGGCCAGCTGGTTCAGGGGCTTGGGGGCGTTCAATCGGGCATCGGGTCGCATGGCTTCTCCTCAGGTGCGGCGCATGCTAGGTGGGCCCCCAAAGCCCGCCTATAGGTCATAGCCCTTGCCCCGGGCTGACGTGATCGCGCCAATTGACGTTTACGTAAACGTCAATCAGCCTCTAGAATCCGCCTACCTTTGCTGATAGAACCGGGCATTGCCGCTGCTTTGCCCGCTGGAGACACGCCATGACCGATTTGTCCGCCGAGTACAAGGCCCTCGCCGACTACCGCCCCACTCACAAGGTTCGTTTCGTGACGGCGGCCAGCCTGTTCGATGGCCATGACGCGGCGATCAACATCATGCGGCGCATCCTCCAGGGCATGGGCGCCGAGGTCATCCACCTGGGCCACAACCGCTCGGTGGACGAGGTCGTCACCGCCGCGCTGCAGGAAGACGCGCAGGGCATCGCCATCAGCTCCTACCAGGGCGGCCATGTCGAGTACTTCAAGTACATGGTGGAGCTGCTGAAGGCGCGCGGCGGCGAGCATATCCAGGTCTATGGCGGCGGCGGCGGCGTGATCGTGCCGGCCGAGATCCGCGATCTGGCCGAGCATGGCGTGCGCATCTTCAGCCCCGAGGACGGCCAGCGCATGGGCCTGGCCGGCATGATCGGCGAGATGGTGATGCGCTGCGACCAGGATCTCTCGGTGCACGCGCCCAAGCAACTGGAAGCCATCCAGGGCCATGACGAAGCCGCCTGGCGCGCGCTGGCCCAGCTCATCACCGCGCTGGAGAACGGCAAGGCCGAGGCCGGCCTGGTGGCCGCGCTGCAGGCCGCCAGCAAGGACATCAAGACCCCCGTGCTGGGCATCACCGGCACCGGCGGCGCCGGCAAGTCCAGCCTCACCGACGAGCTGATCCGCCGCCTGCGCCTGGACCAGGGCGACGCGCTGCGCGTGGCGCTGATCTCGATCGACCCCTCGCGCCGCAAGAGCGGTGGCGCGCTGCTTGGCGACCGCATCCGCATGAATGCGATCGGCCCCTGGAAGAACGGCCAGCGCGTCTTCATGCGCAGCCTGGCCACGCGCGACTTCGGCAGCGAGATCTCCAAGGCCCTGCCGGACGTGATCGCCGCGGCCAAGCTGGCGGGCTTCGACCTCATCGTGGTGGAGACCTCGGGCATCGGCCAGGGCGACGCCGCCATCGTGCCGCATGTGGACGTGCCCATGTATGTGATGACGCCCGAGTTCGGCGCCGCCAGCCAGCTCGAGAAGATCGACATGCTGGACTTCGCCGAGTTCGTGGCCATCAACAAGTTCGACCGCAAGGGTGCGCCCGATGCGCTGCGCGACGTGGCCAAGCAGGTGCAGCGCAACAAGGAGGCCTGGGGCAAGAAGCCGGATGAGATGCCGGTGTTCGGCACCATGGCCAGCCGCTTCAACGACGACGGCGTGACCGCGCTCTACCAGGCGCTCAAGGGCCGCCTGGCCGAGCTGGGCCTGCAGTTTGGCGAGGCCCGCCTGCCGCTGGTGCACACCCGCCACAGCACCAACCAGACCCCCATCGTGCCGGGCGCGCGCGTGCGCTACCTGGCCGAGATCTCCGATGCGGTGCGCGGCTACAAGAAGCGCGCGCGCCAGCAGGCGACGCTGGCGCGCGAGATCCAGCAGCTCTGGGGCAGCTCGCGCATGCTGCTGCAAGCCAACCCCGACAAGCACCGCGCCCGCGACGCGCTGAACGAGCTGGCGCAGGAACGCGAGGGCCAGCTCGACCCCGCGGCGCGCAAGCTGCTGGCCCAGTGGCCCGACATGCAGAAGGCCTATGCCGGCGACGAGTACGTGGTGAAGATCCGCGACAAGGAGATCCGCACCAGCCTGATCTCCACCAGCCTGTCCGGCACCAAGATCCGCAAGGTGGTGCTGCCGCATTACGAGGACCATGGCGAGCTGCTGAAGTGGCTGCTGCTGGAGAACGTGCCCGGCAGCTTCCCCTACACCGCCGGCGTGTTCGCCTTCAAGCGCGAGGGCGAGGACCCCACACGCATGTTCGCCGGCGAGGGCGATGCCTTCCGCACCAACCGCCGCTTCAAGCTGGTGAGCGAGGGCATGGAGGCCAAGCGCCTCTCCACCGCCTTCGACTCGGTGACCCTGTATGGCAACGACCCCGATCCGCGCCCGGACATCTACGGCAAGGTGGGCAACTCCGGCGTCAGCATCGCGACCCTGGACGACATGAAGGTGCTGTACGACGGCTTCGACCTCTGCAGCCCCAGCACCTCGGTGTCGATGACCATCAACGGGCCCGCGCCCTCGATCCTGGCGATGTTCATGAACACCGCGATCGACCAGAACCTCGCCAAGTTCAAGGCCGACAACGGCCGCGAGCCCACCGCCGACGAGGCCGCCAAGATCAAGGACTGGGTGCTGGCGAATGTGCGCGGCACCGTGCAGGCCGACATCCTGAAGGAAGACCAGGGCCAGAACACCTGCATCTTCTCCACCGAGTTCAGCCTCAAGGTGATGGGCGACATCGCCGAGTACTTCGTGCACCACAACGTGCGCAACTTCTACTCGGTCTCGATCAGCGGTTATCACATCGCCGAAGCGGGCGCAAACCCGATCAGCCAGCTGGCGCTGACGCTCTCCAACGGCTTCACCTTTGTGGAAGCCTATCTGGCGCGCGGCATGCACATCGACGACTTCGCGCCCAACCTCAGCTTCTTCTTCAGCAACGGCATGGACCCCGAGTACACCGTGCTGGGCCGCGTGGCGCGCCGCATCTGGGCGGTGGCGATGCGCGACCGCTATGGCGCCAACGAGCGCAGCCAGAAGCTCAAGTACCACATCCAGACCTCGGGCCGCTCGCTGCACGCGCAGGAGATCCAGTTCAACGACATCCGCACCACGCTGCAGGCGCTGATCGCGGTGTACGACAACTGCAACTCGCTGCACACCAACGCCTTCGACGAGGCCATCACCACGCCGACCGAAGAAAGCGTGCGCCGCGCCATGGCGATCCAGCTCATCATCAACCGCGAGTGGGGCCTGGCCAAGAACGAGAACCCCTCACAGGGCGCCTTCATCATCGACGAGCTCACCGAGCTGGTGGAAGAGGCGGTGCTGGCCGAGTTCGAGAAGATCGCCGAGCGCGGCGGCGTGCTGGGTGCGATGGAGACCGGCTTCCAGCGCAGCAAGATCCAGGAAGAGAGCATGCATTACGAGATGCTCAAGCACACCGGCGAGTACCCCATCATCGGCGTCAACACCTTCCGCAACCCGCATGGCGACACCGTGCCCGAGACCATCGAGCTGGCGCGCTCCACCGACGACGAGAAGCAGAGCCAGCTGCAGCGCCTGCACGACTTCCATGAGCGCCATGCCGGCGCCAGCGCCGCGATGCTGCAGCGCCTGCAGCAGGCCGTGATCGCGAACCAGAACGTGTTCGAGGTGCTGATGGACGCGGTGCGCGTCTGCTCGCTGGGCCAGATCACCTCGGCGCTGTTCGAGGTGGGCGGGCAGTACCGCCGCAGCATGTAAGCAGGCCGCGAGGCAGGGGGCTCGCGGACTCAGCCGCCTTCGAGCGCCTGCCCGTCGCGGACCCAGGCCTCGATGCCGCCTCGCAGCACGCGCGCCCGACGGCCTTGCTGGCGCAGCCAGACGGCGGCGCGCACGGCCGAGGCGTCCTGAGGGCAGGCGCAGTAGGTAAAGAACTCGGCCGTCGCCGGCCATTGGGCCAGGTCGGTTTGCTGCAGCCGGCCCAGATCGAGCGGGCGCGCGCCCGGGATGCGACCGGGCGCCGGCATGCCGGGCAAGCTGGCACGCACGTCCAGCACCACGATGTCGGGCCCTTGCGCCAGCAGGGCCGCCAGCGCGGCCGCGTCGATGCGCTCGAAGCGCAGCAGCTCGCGCCGGTTGCGCCAGCGCCGCCAGAGCCGCCAGGCCAGGTAGGCCAGCAGCAGGGCCAAGACGCCCCAGAGCGCGGCGCTGCCGAGCTCGCCGAGCCCGGCCAGGAGGCGCTCGATCTGGCGGCTGAAAAGCCAGCCCACGCCGATGCCCGTGGCCGACCACAGCAGGGAACCGGCCAGATTGAAAAGCATGAAGCTGCGCAAGGGCATGCCGAGGGCGCCGGCCAGCGGCGGCGCCAGCACCGACAGCCCCGGCACGAACTTGGCGATCAGCAGCGTGCGCGCGCCGCGCCGCGCAAAGCTCGCCTCGTTCTGGCGCACGCAACTGTCGGGCGAGATCGAGATACGGCAGAGCGTCGACAGCACGCGCCGCCCGAGCCGGCGCCCGGCATAAAACCACAGCGTGTTGGCCAGCATCGCCGCCAGCGTGGCCAGCAGCAGGGACTGCAGCGCAAAACCGGCATTCGCCACCGCCTGCGCGCCGGCCAGCATGAGCAGGGGCGTGGACGGCAAGGGCGCGCCGATCTGTTCGAGAAAGACCCCGATAGCGACGGCCAGCAGGCCATGCTGCGACAACAAAGCGGCGAGTTCCTGCATGACGGGAGTCAGGATAGCAGCGCCGCACCGAAGGCCCTGCGACTCGCGGTCGGAGCGAAATTGGCGTAAAACGGAACCGTCGCCACGAAGGAGGCCGCCATGAACTGGAACACCGGACTGCTACCCATCGAAGCGCAGATGGACATCCCGCCGGAGGGGCCGGGCGAACGCCCCGCGGAGCCGCCCAGCGCCCTGCCCGAGCAGGCCCTGCTGATCGACGTGCGCTCCTATGCCGAGTACATGCAAGGCCATCTGCCGGGCGCGCATTGTCTGCCGCTGCCCAAGCTCGACGTCATGATCCACGAGCTGGCGCCGGACCCGCAGACGCCGCTGATCGTCTACTGCGCCAGCGGCGCCCGCGCCGAGCTGGCGCTGGGCCAGCTGCGGCGCCTGGGCTACCGCCAGGCCCACTACGGCGGAGCGGCGATGGCCCTGGCCAAACAGCTGCGGCTGCCGCTGAGCGCGGGCATGTAGGCTCGCGCGCCGCGCTCAGGCACAGCCACACTCGAGCAGCTGCGCGTCCCGCATCGAGCCGGGCGCGCTGCCGGTGGCCAGCGGGTGGCCGTCGCGGCGCCAGAAGTCCAGGCCGCCCAGCATCTCCTTGACCGAAAAACCCAGGGCGGCGAGCTTGTAGGCGCCCTTGGTCGAGCCGTTGCAACCGATGCCGTCGCAATAGGTCACATAGGTCTTGGTGCGGTCCAGGCCCGCGGTGGAGGCGGCGTCCATCCGGCGATGCGGCAGGCTCAGCGCGCCCGGCACATGGCCGGCGGCATACAGGGCCTCGGCACGCGTGTCGATCACCACGATGTCGGCCAGGCCGGCGCGCAGATCCTCGGCCACGTCCCAGGCATCGGCGTGGTATTGCAGCTTGGCCAGCATGAAGGCGGTGCTCTCGGCGGGGCTGGGGGC
>NZ_JBYTBE010000005.1:0-181492 GCF_058788955.1 Roseateles sp. FW301-B2 | reverse complement strand
TTGCTACCTCCGATCATGCCGGGCACCTGCACGCGCTGCTCGATGAAGAGCGCGATGCGGTTGATGCTGAAGGCGGAGATGAAGTACAGGCCCGAGACCGCCAGGTAGATCTCGATGCCGCGCGAGGTCTCCTCCTGCGCCTGCATCGCGAACATGGTCAGCTCGGCGATGCTCACTGCAAACGCCACCGAGGAGTTCTTGATGATGTTCATGCTCTCGCTGGTGAGCGGCGGGATGACGATGCGAAACGCCATCGGCAGGATCACATAGCGGTAGGTCTGCGGCAGCGTGAAGCCCATTGCCAGGCCGGCGTAGCGCTGGCCCTTGGGCAGGCTCTGGATGCCGGCCTTGACCTGCTCGGCAATGCGCGCCGAGGTGAAGAAGCCCAGGGCGAACACCACCAGCACGAAGCTGGGCACGCCCTTGAGCACGGGCACGAGCGCCGGCAGCACGTGGTACCAGAGGAACACCTGCACCAGCAGCGGGATGTTGCGGAACAGCTCGGTCCAGGCATTGCCCAGGAACACCAGGCCCTTGTGCGGCACGGTGCGCAGAATGCCCATCAGCGAGCCCAGCAGCAGCGCCACGACGAGGGCCAGCAGCGCCACGCTCAGCGTCCAGCCCCAGGCCGAGAGCATCCAGTCCAGGTAGGTGATGTCACCGCCGCTGCCCAGGCAGCGCGGTATCACCTCGCCATCGATGGTGTTCTTGCAGAACACCTGCCAGTCCCAGTTCGCCATGCCCACTCCTGTCAAAACGCGGGGCCGCGCAAAGGCGGCCCCAATATCCAGTCCAAGCGGGAGCCGACTTACTTCTTGGCGTAGTCTTCCATCGGCTTGTCGTTGGGGTTGGCCCAGGCCGCCTTGGTGTTGTCATTGGGCGGCATGCCCACCTTGGTATTGGCCGGCGGGATCGGCTGCTCGAACCACTTGTGCCAGGTCTTGGCGATCTCGCCCGACTTCATCATCGCCTTGATGCTGTCGTCCACCGCCTTCTTGAAGGCCGGGTCGTCCTTGCGCATCATGATGGCGATCGGCTCCACCGACAGCACCTCGCCCACCAGCTTGTAGTCGGCCGGGCTCTTGCTCTTGGCGATATTGCCGGCCAGGATGGCGCCGTCCATCACGAAGGCATCGGCGCGGCCCGATTCCAGCAGCAGGAAGCTGTCAGCATGGTCCTTGCCGAACACCTCCTTGAAGTCCACGCCGGTGGCGCGCTCATGCTTGCGCAAGGTCTGCACCGAGGTCGTGCCGGTGGTGGTGGCGACGTTCTTGCCGTTGAGCTGGCCGATCGAGGTGATGCCCGAGTTGGCCTTCACCGCGATGCGCACTTCCTCGACGAAGGTGGTGACGGCAAAGGCCACGTCCTTCTGGCGCGTCAGGTTGTTGGTGGTGGAGCCGCACTCGATGTCCACGGTGCCGTTCTGCACCAGCGGGATGCGGTTCTGCGAGGTCACCGGCTGGTACTTGATCTCCAGCTTGGCCAGGCCCAGCTGCTTCTGCACATCGGCCAGCACATGCTGGCAGATCTCGACGTGGTAGCCCACGTACTTGCCGTCGCCCAGGGTGTAGGAGAGTGCACCCGAGGACTCGCGCACCCCCATGGTGACGCTGCCACTGTCCTTGATCTTCTTCAGCGTGTCTTCCGCGTGCGCCGCGCCGGTGGCGGCTGCGAGGGCCAAGGCCAGCGCAAAAGTCTTGTTCATAAAAGCTCCTCGTTCAGGGTTCTCGGGGATGGGGCCGAGCAGACCATGGCTGGGCCGCCGGCACAGGGGGGAGTTTTACGCCATTGCGGCCCGCTGCGGCAGCCGGTCGCCCCCGGGCAAACCCGATCCATCAGGGCTTGCTGGTCAGAAAATCCCAGAGCGCCAGCGCCGCAGGCTTGGCACGGCGCGCGGTGTCGGGGCGCTCGCGGTAGATGCGCAGTTCCATATTGAGCTCGAACTCGCCCTCCGCCGAGGCCAGCACCAGACGCTTGGACTTGAGCTCCTTCTTGACCGAGCTAGCCGGCAGGAAGGCCAGGCCATGCCCCTCCAGTGCCATCGCCTTCAGGCCCTCGGCCATGTCGGTCTCGTAGATGGAGTCCAGGTTCAGCGGCGCGGGCGAGGCCTTCACGATCAACTCCACCAGGCGGCCCAGATAGGCGCCCGAGGCATAGCTGAGGAAGGGGATCTTCTGGCCCGGGTGGCCGGGCAGGCGAAACAGCGGCCGGCCCTGGGCATCGGCCTTGGCATAGGCGGCCAGGGTCTCATGGCCCAGCGAGACCATCTGGTAGCGCTCGGGGTCCAGCTGCAGCGGCTGGCTGGGGTGGTGGTAGACCAGCAGCAGGTCGCAATTGCCCTCGCTCAGCTGCAGGGTCGCGTCGTGCACATTGAGCGCATTCAGCCGGCACTTCACGGCGCCAAAGCGCTGGCGCAGGTCCATCAGCCAATGCGGGAAGAAGCTGAAGGCGAGCGAGTGCGGCACGGCAAACTCGATCATGTCCTGCCCCACCGACTGGTGGCTGCGCAGCATATTGCGCGCCGACTGCAAGCCGCCCAGCACCTCCATGGCCTGGGCCAGCAGGGTCTCGCCGGCGGCGGTCAGGCGGGTCGGGTAGGAGGATCGATCCACCAGATCCACGCCGGCCCAGGCCTCGAGTGCCTGGATGCGCCGCGAGAATGCCGGTTGCGTCACATGCCTGAGTTGCGCCGAACGCGAAAAGCTGCGCGTCTCGGCCAGGCTGACGAAGTCTTCAAGCCATTTGGTTTCCACCAATGCAGTGTAGCCGGCAGGCTACGGCCCCTCGCCCGCCCCCTCATCCGCGGTAGGCTCCCCCCTAGATGGAGGGGCAGACGCCGACGGATTTCGTCATCGCTTGGTTACATTCAATGCGAGCGAAGAGATTTCCGTGTCGCTAGCCCACCAACATCCAAGAAGCGGAGCATTCCATGCGGCTCACCAAGACTTTGCTGGCCTGTGCACTGGCCCTCTCCTCGATTCCATCGTTCGCCGATGCCTTGCTGAGCTTTGAGCTTGGTGACGCCGGCGCCCCCGTCGAGGGAGCGCCCCTGATGCTGGCCGGCAACTCCTTCGGCGGCTTCAACTTCAACGGCAATGGCGCTTGGCTGACCTCCTACGCGCAAGCTGGCTGCCAAGGCGGCGTGGCGGACTTCTTCACGCATGCCCCCGACGCCAATCATGCGGGCGGCGGCTGCGGCGCTCTGAACCTGACCTCGGCACTGGACCTCAATGACGTGGACGGCACGCCGCATGAATTGGTCGTCACCTCGCCGTTCGGCTTCACCTCGTTCGAGTTCTGGTGGTCGACCAAGGGCGGCAACTTCACCGTCAAATTCCTGGACGCTGCAGGCCGGCCAATTGACAGCGCCAGCAGCGATCACGGCGGCAACGACAGCTGCCAGACCTCGGTGGGCAACTACTGCACCTGGCATCTGGAAACCATCAACCTGGCGGCCGCGGCCACCAAGGTGGTGTTCAATTACGGCACCGACGATGCGTTCGCGATGATCGACGACCTGAAATTCACCGCGGGCAACACCGGTGGCAACCCCAGCGTGCCAGAGCCCGCCAGCCTGGCACTGGCACTGGCCGCCTTGGGCGGACTGGGCCTGAGCCGCCGCCGCGCGAAAAAGGCCTGATCCATCCAGCCCCGCTGATTGATCAGGCGTTCTGCAGTTCGGCCCCGCCGCTCTGCTGCACCCGCCACATCTGCGCATACCGGCCACCCTGCTCAATCAGCTGAGCATGGTGGCCGCGCTCCATGATGCGGCCCTTTTCCATCACCAGGATCTCGTGCGCATCGACGATGGTGGAGAGCCGGTGCGCGATCACCAGCACGGTCTTGTTCTGCGCCGCCGCCTCCAGCTCGGCCTGGATGGCGCGCTCATTGCCTGAGTCGAGCGCCGAGGTGGCCTCGTCGAAGATCAGGACGGGCGGGTTCTTCAAGAGTGTGCGAGCAATCGCCACGCGCTGCTTCTCGCCACCGCTGAGCTTGAGCCCGCGCTCGCCCACCATGGTGGCGTAGCCCTTGGGCGTGCTGGCGATGAAACTGTGGATGTGTGCCGCCTTGGCCGCCGCCTCCACCTCCTGCTGCGTGGCGCCGGGCTGGCCGTAGGCGATGTTGTAGGCCACGGTGTCGTTGAACAGCACCGTGTCCTGCGGCACGATACCGATCGCGCGGCGCACGCTGCCCTGGGTGAGGCCGCGCAGATCCTGGCCATCGATGCTGATGCTGCCGGCGTCCACGTCATAGAAGCGGTAGAGCAGGCGCGCCAGGGTGCTCTTGCCCGAGCCGCTGGGGCCCACCACCGCCACCTTCTTGCCGGCCGGGATCTCGAAGCTGATGTCGTGCAGGATCGGCCGCGCCGCGTCGTAGGCGAAGCTCACATGCTCGAAGCGCACCGCGGCGCCCTGCACCGCCAGCGGCTTGGCATCGGGCGCATCGGCAATCTCGCGCTCGCGCTCCAGCAGGGTGAACATCTTGTCCAGGTCGGTGAGGCTTTGCTTGATCTCGCGGTAGATCACACCCAGGAAGTTGAGCGGGATGTAGAGCTGGATCATGAAGGCATTGATCATCACCAGATCGCCCAGGCTCATATGGCCGGCCACCACGCCCTCGGTGGCACGCCACAGCATCACCACCAGGGCCGCCGCGATGATGAGTTGCTGGCCGGTGTTGAGCAGCGACAGGGTGGACTGCGATTTCAGCTGGGCGCGGCGCAGCTTCTCCAGGCTTTCGTCGTAGCGCCTGGCCTCGAAGTCCTCGTTGTTGAAGTACTTCACCGTCTCGTAGTTCAGGAGCGAATCGATCGCCTTGGTATGCGCCACCGAGTCCAGCTCATTGAGCAGCTTGCGGAACTTGGTGCGCCATTCGGTCACCACCACGGTGAAGCTGATGTAGAACACCAGGGCCGCCAGCGTGATCCAGGCAAACCAGATGTCGAACTTGATCGACAGCAGGCTCAGCACCAGCACCACCTCGATCAGCGTGGGCACGATGCTGTAGAGCGAGTAGGAGATCAGCGAATGCACCGCACGCGTGCCGCGCTCGATGTCGCGCGTCATGCCGCCGGTCTGGCGCTCCAGGTGGAAGCGCAGGCTGAGGTCGTGCAGGTGGCGGAAAACCTGCAGCGAGATGCTGCGCGCCGTGCCCTCGGTGGCCTTGGCGAAGATCAGCTCGCGCAGCTCGGTGAACAGCGAGGTGCACAGGCGCAGCGCGCCATAGGCCACCAGCAGGCCCAGCGGCACCACCAGCATGGCCTGGGTGCTGCCCGGCTTGATGGAGAGGCTGTCGATCAGGGTCTTGAGCAGCAGCGGCACGCCCACATTGGCCAGCTTGGCGCAGACCATGAAGCCCAGCGCCAGGCCGACGCGCCAGCGGTAGCGCCACAGATAGGGCAGCAGCTTGGCGATGGTGCCCCAGTCGCTGCGCGCGCGTGCGCCGGTGGACGAAGACTGTGCGGGGGCCGGCTCGGGACTGCGTCGCATGAATGCCTGTGGAGGTGTGACTGGAGGAGAATGCCTCGAAGATTGTCACAGGTATGCCTCATGAGCGAAGTTTCAAGCCCTTCCACCGCCCCTGACTGGCCTCGCGAGCTGGTGCTGCGCGTCATGCCCATGCCGGCCGACGCCAACCACAACGGCGATGTGTTCGGCGGCTGGATCATGGCCCAGGTGGACATCGCCGGCTCGGTGCTGCCGGCGCGCCTCTCGCGCGGCCGCGTGGCCACCGTGGCGGTGAAGGAGTTCCTCTTCAAGCAGCCGGTCTCGATCGGCGACCTGCTGTCCTTCTACGCCCAGATCACCCGCGTCGGCCGCACCTCCATCACCGTCAATGTGGAGGTGATCGCCGAACGCAACCCGGCCAACCCCCATGTGGTGAAGGTCACCGAGGCGCAGCTGACCTTTGTGGCGATCGACCACGAGGGCAAGCCCAGGCCCTTCGACCACCAGCCGTGAGCGTGCTCATCATCGGTGGCGGCGCGATCGGCAGCGCCGTGGCCGCCTACCTCTCGGCCGCGCCGGCGTGGCAGGGGCAGATCACGGTGCTGGAGCGCGACCCGAGCTATGCACGCGCCTCCTCGGCGCTTTCCGCCGCCTCGATACGCCAGCAGTTCAGCACGCCGCTGAACATCGCTCTCTCCCAGTACGGGCTGGAGCTGATACGCGGCCTGGGCGCGCAGGCCGGCCTGGTCGAGCAGGGCTATCTATACCTCGCCACCGCGGCGGGGGCAGACTCGCTGCGGCAGCTCAACGCCTTGCAACGCGGCATGGGTGCCGACATTGTGCTGATGGAGCCGGCCCAGCTGCAGGCGCGCTGGCCCTGGCTGGCCACGCAAGACCTGACCCTGGGCAGCTGGGGCCGCAGCGGCGAGGGCTGGTTCGACGGCTGGGGTCTGCTGCAGCATTTCAAGCAGCGCGCCCAGGCGCAGGGCGTGCAATACCTGCGCGACGAGGCCCTGGCCCTGGAGCGCGATGCCGGCGGTGCCATGCGCGGCGTGCGCACCGCCAGCGGCCTGCTGCAGGCCGATCGCTATGTGCTCGCCTGTGGCGCCTGGTCGGGCGGGCTTGCCGCCACGGCCGGCTTGCAGGTGCCGGTGAGCGCCAAGCGCCGCAGCGTCTATGTCTTCAAGAGTCCGGAGCATGCGCCGGATTGCCCGCTGGTGATCGACCCCAGCGGCCTCTGGTTCCGCCCCGAGGGCGAGGGCCAGTTCATCTGCGGCGGCACACCGCTGGACGATGGCGACGACCTGCCCCTGGACCCCGAGGCCGATCTCTTCGAGGAGCGGCTCTGGCCCGCGCTGGCGCAGCGCGTGCCGGGTTTCGAGTCGCTGCGGCCCGAGCGCGCCTGGGCCGGCTATTACGAGATGAACAGCTTCGACCACAACGGCCTGGTCGGTGCGCTGGCGGAATGTCCCGATCTGCTGCTCGCCTGCGGCTTCTCGGGCCATGGGCTGCAGCATGCCCCCGGCGTGGGCCGCGGCGTCGCCGAACTGCTGGCGCATGGTCGCTACGAGAGCCTGGATCTGGGCCCGCTCTCGCCCCAGCGCATCGCCGCCGGCCGGCCCTATCTGGAACTGAATGTGATCTGAGACCACTCGCGCACGATGCGCTCGGCCAGCGCATCGGCCCAGAGCTGGTAGCCGGCGGGCCCGGGGTGGAAGCCGTCCGGCGCCATCAGTTCGGCTGCTGCGGCGCCGTGCAGATGCGGCGGCAGCGCCTGCAGGCCGCGCCGCGCATCGCCAAGCAGGCTGCGCGCCAGCATGCGATTCATGCGCAGGGCATGGGCGCCCAGCAGCCAGCGCAGCGGCTGCGGCAGCAAGGGAAAGGCATGCATGGGTGGCACGGCGCTGTGCAGGCTGTAGCGCACGCCGGCGCGTTGCACCGCCAGTTCATGCAGCAGTCGCAGCTGATGCGCCCAGCGGCGCGGCGAGACCTGCGACACCACATCGTTGACGCCCAGCGCCGTCACCAGCACATCGGCGGCCTGCGTTGCGCTGGCTTCGAACTCCGCCAGGGCATCGGCGGTGGTATGGCCGGTTTTGGCGATCAGCTGCCAATGCACGCTGCCGCCAAGCCGCTGCGCCAGCGCGGCGGAGAGTCGCCCGGCCAGGGCCTCGGCCTGCGTGGCGGCACCGACGCCGGCGCCCGAGGAGTCGCCCACGATCAGCAGGCGCAACTGGAGCGCGCCGCCGCCCGCCATGCCGCTGCGCGGGCCCGCCGCCTCGGGCAGGCGCAGGGCCTTGCGGCGGACCTGCAGGCCCTGCCACAGCAGCAGCGGCGCCAGCGCGATCTTGGCAAGCAGCAGCTTCAAGCCGCGGCGCTCATTCGAACTTGGAAAAGTCCGGAGCGCGCTTCTGGAAGAAGGCCTGGAAGGCTTCAGACGCTTCGGGCGAACGCAGGCGCGCGCCAAAGATCTCGGCCTCGACCTTGATGGTCTCGAGGACCTGAGCGCTGCTGTGGCTGCGCATCAGGCGCTTGCTCTCACGCACCGCGCTGGGTGCCAGATTGTTGAAGCGCTCGGCCACACGGCGCGCCTGGTTCACCACCTCGCCGGCCGGCAGCACGGCGTTGGCAATGCCGCATTCCACCGCATCGGCGCCGGTGAAGGGGTCGCCCAGCAGCAGCTTTTCGGCCGCCTTCGCATGGCCCATCAGGCGCGGCACGACCAGGCTGGAGGCGAACTCGGGCACCAGGCCCAGGCCCACGAAGGGCATGGCCAGGCGGGCGTCGTCGGCCACGTAGACGAAATCGCAGTGCAAGAGCATGGTGGTGCCGATGCCGATGGCAGCACCGTTCACCGCTGCGATCACCGGCTTCTCGCAGGCCACCAGCGCACGCATGAACTGGAACACCGGCGCTTCTTCATCGCGCGGCGGGCTGCCCATGAAGTCTTCGATATCGTTGCCCGAGGTGAAGATGCCGGGCTGGCCCTGGATCAGCACCGCGCGCACGCTCTTGTCGCCATTCGCCGCCACCAGGGCATCGGCCATGGCCTGGTACATGGCGCGGGTCAGCGCGTTCTTCTTCTCGGGGCGGGCGATTTCAATCGTCGCCACGCCGTTCACGATGGCGGTCTTGATGCTCATGGGTCTTGTCTCCTGCCTGGGAAATCAGGCGCTCAGTTGCTGCCAGTGGTTGGCCAGGTGCATCAGGTGTGCACGCTGGTACTGGTTTCGGTCGAGTTTGCCATAGGCGAAATGGGGCTTCAGCTCGCCCTTGAAAGCGGCGAAGGCATCCATCGCATCGAGCAGGCGTTGCACCGCGGACTTGAGGCTGCGCTCGGCGTCCAGCGCCGGCGCGCCCGGGATGGGCTCGTCCAGCGTATGGCTCATCTGGCCGCGCGCATCGAAGAAGGCGAATGCCGTGCTGCCCAGCGTGGCCTGGAACCAGGCCGGCTTGGGCTCGGGGAAGCCCTGCATCGAGTACTCGATGCTCTGCGCCGCGTGCTGCAGCATCTGCGCCAGATTCCAGTGGCTGCCCTGCAGCCTGGGCTCCTTGAAGCGCAGCTCCAGCACGGCCTCCTGGGCGGCACGCCAGCTTTCGAACTGCTTGGGCAGCTCGCCCTGGCAGGCGGTCAATGACAGGCTGGCGGGCGCCGCCAGCAGCGTTCCGGATCGGAGAAGCTGACGGCGGCGCATGGCACTCACCTCAGAGGCGTTCGATGATGCCGGCGGCGCCTTGGCCGGCGCCCACGCACATCGTCACCATGCCGTACTTGCCGCCGGTGCGGCGCAGGCCATGGATCACCGAGGCCGCACGGATCGCGCCGGTGGCACCCAGCGGGTGGCCGAGTGCGATCGCGCCGCCGTTGGGGTTGACCTTGCTGCGGTCCAGCACGATGCCCTTGCTGTCGAGGTCGTTCAGCACCGCCAGCGATTGCGCGGCGAAGGCTTCGTTCAGCTCCACCCAGTCCAGGTCGGCGGCGGTGATGCCGGCCAGCTTCAGGGCCGCGGGGATGGCTTCGATCGGACCGATGCCCATGATCTCGGGCGGCACGCCGCGCACCGCGAAGGAAACGAAGCGGGCCAGCGGCGTGAGGCCGAAGCGCTTCACCGCGGCTTCCGAGGCCACGATCAGGGCGCCGGCGCCGTCAGACGTTTGTGAGCTGTTGCCGGCGGTGACGCTGCCCTTGGCGGCGAACACCGGCTTGAGCTTGCCCAGGCCTTCGATCGAGGTGTCCTTGCGCGGGCCCTCATCCAGGCTCACCACGCGGCGACGCTCGCTGATCGAACCGTCGGCCAGATTGGGCGAGCGCTCGATGATCTCGAAGGGCGTCATCTCGGCGGCGAAGTGGCCGGCCTCCATCGCGGCCAGGGCGCGGCGATGCGATTCCAGCGCGAAGGCGTCCTGCGCCTCGCGGCTGACCTTCCATTGCTGGGCCACCTTCTCGGCCGTCAGGCCCATGCCGTAGGCGATGCCGATGTTCTCGTCACGCTCGAAGATCAGCGGCGACAGCGAGGGCTTGTTGCCGCCCATCGGCACCATGCTCATCGATTCAACGCCAGCGGCGATCATGACCTCTGCCTCGCCGACGCGGATGCGGTCGGCCGCCATCTGCAGCGCGGTGATGCCGGAAGCGCAGTAACGGTTCACCGTCACGCCGCCCACGGTATTGGGCAGGCCCGAGAGCACGGCCGCCACGCGGGCGATGTTCATGCCCTGCTCGCCTTCGGGGAAGGAGCAGCCGACGATGGCGTCTTCGATGGCGGCGGGGTCAAGACCTGGCACCTGGGCCAGGGCGGCCTGGATGGCACGCACCAGCATCTCATCGGGGCGGGTGTTCTTGTAGTAACCGCGGCCCGACTTGCCGATGGGCAAACGGGTGGCGGCGCAGATATAGGCTTCTTGCACTTGCTTTGCCATGATGTTCAACCAACCTTTCAGTTCTTGGGGGTCTTGGGTATCCAAGCCCAGACAAATTCACATTCGACCGGATTCACGCCGGCCTCATCGGTCACCACCACCGTCACCGTGACCTCGCCCTTGGGCTCGGCCCGCATGCTGGCGCGCTGCTGCTCGCTGAGGCTGGCCTCGGCGCGCATCGCGCCGGTGGCCCGCTTCTTGAAGTCCACATGCATGGACTTGCACAGCGGCAGGCAGTCGTCGCGCACATTCATGCCCACCACCATGCCGGTGGCCGTCTCGGCCAGCAGCGCCATGGCGGCGGCATGCACGCCCTGGATGTGGTTCTGCACCGGGCGGCGGTTGCGCACCGCGATCTCGGTGCGCGCGGGCGTCAGCGCCACGAAGTCCAGGCCGGCCGTGCCGGTGAAGGGCACGGCGCGGCGCAGGGCCAGGTTGCGCGCCGGCCGGCGCAGCAGGGCCGGCAGCGCCTCGATGCGCTGCAGGGTGCGGGCCAGTCGGTTTGGGGTGGCGCTCATGAGGCTCTTGCCGATCTCAGTTGCGCACCGGCTTGCCGGTCTGCAGCATGCCCATGATGCGCTCCTGCGTCTTGGGATGCTCCAGCAGCGCGCAGAAGTGCTGGCGTTCCAGCGACATCAGGTACTCCTCGCTGACCAGCGAGCCCGCCTCCACCGCACCGCCGCACACCACATCGGCGATCAGGCTGGCGAGATGGAAGTCGTGCTGGCTGATGAAGCCGCCGTCGCGCATATTGGCCAGCTGGCCCTTGATAGTGGCGATGCCCGAGCGGCCGGCCACCGGGAACAACGCCTTGAGCGGCGGGCGGTAGCCCGACTCGAACATGGCCTTGGCCTGGGCCGAGGCCACGTGCAGCAGCTCGTCCTTGTTGGGCACGATCACGTCGCTGTCCAGCAGGAAGCCGTTCTTCCTGGCTTCCAGTGCCGAGGTGGCGACCTTGGCGGTGGCCGCCGTGGTGAAGCCATCCTTCAGGAACATGAAGATGTCGGCGTTGGCATTGCCGGCGGCGGCCATCTCGGCGGCGCGGCGTGCGATATAGGTCAGGCCGCCACCGCCGGGGATCAGGCCGACGCCCACTTCCACCAGGCCGACATAGCTTTCCATGTGCGCGACACGGCGCGCGCAGTGCACCGCCAGCTCGGCGCCACCGCCCAGGGCCAGGCCGCGCATCGCGGCGATCACCGGCACATTGGCGTAACGCAGGCGCAGCATCATGTCCTGCAGCTTCTTCTCTTCCGGCGCGATGCCCTTGGCGCCCTTGGTCATGAAGACCGGCATCAGCGCCTCCAGGTTGGCGCCGGCCGAGAACACGTCATCGGGCGACCAGATCACCAGGCCCTTGTACTGGGCTTCGGCAATCTCCACCGCCTTCAGCAGACCTTCGGTGACGGTCGGGCTGATGAGGTGCAGCTTGGCGGTGATCGATGCGATCACGACCTCGTTGTCCAGCGTCCAGACGCGCACTTCCTCGTTCTTGAAGAGCTCGGTGCCGGCCTTCAGCGGCTCGGCCGCGCCCTCGCCCACCAGGGCCTCGGGGAAGGCCTGGCGCTCGTACACCGGCAGCTTGGCGCGCGGCTTGAACTTGCCCTCCGCGGCGCTCCAGGAACCGTTCACGCTGTGCACGCCGCCGTTCTCGGCCACCGGGCCTTCGCTCACCCAGGCGGGCAGCGGGGCGTTGCTGAGGGTCTTGCCCTCGGCGATGTCGGCGGAGATCCACTCGGCCACCTGCTTCCAGCCGGCCGCTTGCCAGAGCTCGAACGGCCCCTGTTGCGAGCCGAAGCCCCAGCGCATCGCGAAGTCGATCTCGCGCGCGGTGTCGGCCACGCTGGCCAGATGCACGGCCACGTAGTGGAAACTGTCGCGCAGGATGGACCAGAGGAACTGGGCCTGCGGATTGCTCGATTCACGCAGCAGCTTGATGCGATCGGCCGCCGGCTTCTTCAGCATGCGGGCCACGATCTCGTCGGCCTTCTTGCCGCCGGCCACGTATTCGCCGGTGGCGAAGTCCAGGCGCTGGATGTCCTTGCCCACCTTCTTGTAGAAACCGCCGCCGGCCTTCTGGCCCAGCGCGCCCTTCTCGATCAGGCCGGCCAGCACCTTGGGCGTGGCGTAGATCGAGTAGAAGGGATCGTCCTGCAGGTTGTCCTGCATGGTCTTCACCACATGAGCCATGGTGTCCAGGCCCACCACGTCGGCGGTGCGGAAGGTGCCGCTGGATGCGCGACCCAGCTTCTTGCCCGTCAGGTCGTCCACCACGTCCACCGAGAGACCGAACTTCTCGGCCTCGATCATGGTGGCCATCATGCCGGCGATGCCGACGCGGTTGGCGACGAAGTTGGGCGTGTCGTTGGCACGCACCACGCCCTTGCCGACCGCGGTGGTGACAAAGCTTTCCAGCTGGTCGATCACTTCCGGACGCGTGGTCGGGGTGTTGATCAGCTCCACCAGGTACATATAGCGCGGCGGATTGAAGAAGTGGATGCCGCAGAAGCGCGGCTTGATTTCTTCGGGCAGCACTTCGCTGAGCTTGGTGATCGAGAGGCCCGAGGTGTTCGAGGCCACGATCGCGTGCGGGGCGATGAAGGGGGCGATCTTCTTGTAGAGATCCAGCTTCCAGTCCATGCGCTCGGCGATGGCCTCGATGATGAGGTCGCAATCGCGCAGCTGCTCGAGGTGTTCCTCGTAATTGGCCTGGCCGATCAGGGCCGCATCGGCCGCGTCACCCAGGGGTGCGGGCTTGAGCTTCTTCAGGCCGTCCACCGCCTTGCTGACGATGCCGTTCTTGGGGCCTTCCTTGGCCGGCAGATCGAACAGCACCACGGGCACCTTGACGTTGACCAGGTGGGCAGCGATCTGCGCACCCATCACGCCAGCGCCGAGCACGGCGACTTTGCGAACTTGGAATCGACTCACGGACTTCTCCTAAAAATCTGTACGGATTGGTGGCGGCTACGCCTAACGCTTACTCGACGCGCACCCAGGTCTGGGTGCGGTAGAAGAAGCCGATATAGCCGCGCATCTCCAGCTTCTTGCCACCGTCGATGGGCTTGAGCCGGGTCTTGTAGGACTTGCCGTTGTTGGGGTCGAGGATCTCGCCCCCCACCCAATGCAGCTTGTCGTCGTTGTCTTGCTTGACCCCACGGATGATCTGCAGGCCCACCACGGGCTTGTCCTTGCGGTCATCGCTGCACTTGTCGCACTTCGAATCGGCCTTGCTGGCATCGAAGATCTTCTCGATGGTGCCGGTCAGCACGCCGCCGGTCTCGCTGATGCGCACCAGGGACTTCTCGGTCTTGCCATCGTCGTCGATGGTCTTCCACAGGCCCACCGGGCTGGACTGCTGTGCCTGCGCCAGGCCGGCGGCAAGGCTCAGGGCGGCGGCAGCGACGGTCAACAAGGCTTTCTTCATGGGGTCGGTCTCCTGAATGTTGTGAGGCCCGCCTCTGACGGGCGGGCCTTGGGGGGCGGGATGCTTAGAACAGCGCTTCTTCCATCTCCATCAGCGGCTGCAGACCGGCACGCGCGGTACGAATCAGCGAGGCGGTCTCAGGCAGCAGCTTCGCAAAATAGAAGCGCGCCGTCGAGAGCTTGGCGGTGTAGAAGGGATCGCCGCCGTCCTTCTTCTCCAGCGCCAGCTTGGCCATGCGGGCCCAGAAGTAGGCAAAGGTCAGGTGACCCACCACGCGCAGATAGTCCACCGCGGCGGCGCCCACCTCGTCGGGGTTCTGGAAGGCCTTCATGCCGATCTCGGTGGTCAGCTTGGTGACCTTGTCGCCGATGTCGGCCAACGGGTTGATGAACTCCTGCATCGCCTCGTTGGTGCCCTCTTCCTCGACGAAGGCGGCAATCTTCTTGCCGAAGGCCTTGAGCTTCTTGCCGTTGTCGCCCAGCACCTTGCGGCCCAGCAGGTCCAGCGACTGGATGGTGTTGGTGCCCTCGTAAATCATGTTGATGCGGGCATCGCGCACGAACTGCTCCATGCCCCACTCATGGATGAAGCCATGGCCGCCGAAGACCTGCATGCAATGCGAGGTGGCGATCCAGCCGTTGTCGGTCAGGAAGGCCTTGATGATGGGCGTCAGCAGCGCCACCTCGTCTTCGCATTCCTTGCGCTCGTCCTCGTCGTCCGAGGACAGCGCCTTGTCCAGCTGCAGCGCCACATAGGTGGCGAGCGCACGGCCGCCCTCGGCATAGGCGCGGGCCGTCAGCAGCATCTTGCGCACGTCGGGGTGCACGATGATGGGGTCGGCGGCCTTGTCGAGCGCCTTGGGGCCGGACAGGGCGCGCATCTGGATGCGGTCCTTGGCATAGGCCACGGCGTTCTGGTAGGCCACCTCGGTCAGGCCCAGGGACTGGTTGCCCACGCCCAGGCGCGCCGCATTCATCATCACGAACATCGCGGCCAGGCCCTTGTTGGGCTGGCCCACCATGGTGCCCACGGCGCCGTCCAGCACGATCTGCGCGGTGGCATTGCCATGGATGCCCATCTTGTGCTCCAGGCCGCCGCAGTACACGCCGTTGCGCGAGCCCAGCGAGCCGTCGGCGTTCACATTGAACTTGGGCACGATGAAGAGCGAGATGCCCTTGGAGCCCTGCGGCGCGTCCGGCAGACGAGCCAGCACCAGGTGCACGATGTTGGCGGCCAGGTCATGCTCGCCGGCCGAGATGAAGATCTTCTGGCCGGTGATCTTGTAAGTGCCGTCGGCCTGCGGTTCGGCCTTGGAGCGCAGCAGGCCCAGGTCGGTGCCGCAATGCGGCTCGGTCAGGCACATGGTGCCGGTCCACTCGCCGCTGGTCAGCTTGGGCAGGTAGACGCTCTTCTGCTCGGGCGTGCCATGGGCGTGCAGGGCCTCGTAGGCGCCGTGGCTCAGGCCGGGATACATGGTCCAGGCCTGGTTGGCCGAGTTCATCATCTCGTACATGCACTGGTTGATCATCACCGGCAGGCCCTGACCGCCGTACTCGGGGTCGCAGGAGAGTGCCGGCCAGCCGCCTTCCACGTACTTGGCATAGGCTTCCTTGAAGCCCTTGGGCGCGGTGACCTCGTGGGTGGTCTTGTCGAGTACACAGCCCTCGGCATCGCCGCTCAGGTTGATCGGCGTGATGACCTCGGAGCAGAACTTGCCGCCCTCTTCCAGCACCGCGTTGATGGTGTCTTCGTCGATGTCGGCATGCTTGGGGCAAAGCTTCAACTCGTCGACGACGTGCAGCAGTTCGTGCATCACGAACTTCATGTCGCGCAGGGGCGGGTTGTACTGAGGCATGTGGAGCTCCTGAGGTGGGCTTGTAGTAATGAGAGATCAGGGCCGCTTCTTGATGGCTGCGGCCGCTGACTTGGGGCTGTGCTCGCGATCGGCCTTGAGGCCGGCCGGCGTGGCATAGGACTGGATGGCGCGCTCGAAGCCCGCCTCGGCGCGCCCGATGGCGCCCGGGCTGCGCATGAAGCGCGCGTCGTGATGCAGGGACAGGATCAGGCCGTGCAACTCGAACAGGATCTGCTCGACATCGGCGTCCGGCTTGAGGTGGCCGACCTCCTTGGCCAGCACGATGGCGCGGTGCAGGGCGGCATGCCAGGCCTTCACCATCGAGACCAGGGCGTCGCGCACCGGGCCCGGCCGGTCGTCGAACTCGACCGCGCCGCTGATATAGATGCAGCCCGAATCGATCTCCACCGACACGCGCCGCACCCAGCGCTCGTAGAGCGCGCGCAGGCGCGGCAGGCCGCGGGCCTCGCGGATCGCGGTGAAGAAGACCTCTTCCTCGAACTTGGCGTGATACTCGCGCACCACCGCGATCTGCAGTTCCTCGCGCGAGCCGAAATGGGCGAACACGCCCGACTTGCTCATCTTGGTGACGTCGGCCAAGGCGCCGATCGACAGGCCTTCCAGGCCCATGTGCGAGGCCAGGCCTAATGCGGCTTCAAGAATCGCGGCGCGCGTCTGCTGGCCTTTTTGCAGCGAACGCACGGCACGGCGCGGCGCCACTGCTTTCGCAGCGGTCCGGGCGCTGGGGTCTGGCGTAGCGGTCAAGGCAGGTCCTGGGAGTTTTGGGGCGTCCGCATAATAAAACGAACGATCGTTCTATTTTTGCCCAAAAGCCAAGTCTGACAAGCCGGGTTTTGCCGCAACTTCTAGGGGAAGCCGCCTAGAACCGCACGCTTGCCGGCGCCGCCATGGCGCGTCGCGGCCCGGGCACAAAGCGCCCACCCCCGCGCGCAAGGCTTGAGTTAGCGCGCACTAATGCAGTACGCTGCGGGCAGGAGGTCAACGCTGTGGATGTTCTGCAACTTGATATCTCGGGCAGACCGCAAGCCTGGATCACGACCAAGGAAGCCGCCGTGATCTATGCCAGCGACGGTGTGGCCTGGACGCTTGGCGACCCCTGCCATGTCTTGCGCGGCGGCCTGCAGCGCCGCACCGGCATGCAATCGCGCATCGAAGTGCACCCCATCATCGCGGTACGCGGTGCCGTGCCCTCGCGTGCCTGGCGCCAGGCGCCGGCCCTCTCCAACCCCAAGCTGTTCGCGCGCGACCGCTATGTCTGCGCCTACTGCGGCCACAGCCACCATCCCGACGACCTGACCCGCGAGCACATCATCCCCAGTTCGCGCGGCGGGCACGACACCTGGATGAATTGCATCACCGCCTGCAAGAGCTGCAACGGCCGCAAGGGCAACCGCATGCCCGAAGAGGCCCACATGAGCCTGCTATACCTGCCCTATGTGCCGAGCCTGCACGAGGACATGATTCTGCGCGGGCGCCGCATCCTGGCCGACCAGATGGAGTTCCTGCTCGCCAGCGTGCCCAGGTCCAGCCGCCTGCATGCCTGAGCATCAGCTCGGGCATGACCGAGGTCATGGCCGCCGGTAAAGACTTGTAATCCGGTCAACGCCGCAGCCCACGGCGACGTTGGTCTTCCACGACTTATCCGGAGGAACCATGCCCATCAAGAAACTGATCGTCGCCGCCACCGTGGCAGCCCTGGCCGCCTGCTCGACCACCAGCCCCGACGTGGTGCAGCGCGGCGACGCCCAGCGCATGTCCCAGGTGCAGGACGCGACCATTCTCTCGATTCGCCCGGTCACCGTGGACGGCAGCCAGAGCGGCGCCGGTGCCGTCACCGGCGGCGTGATCGGTGCCGTGGCCGGCTCCAGCGTCGGCGGCCGCCGCGAGGGCCAGATCGTCGGCGTGCTGGGCGCCGTGGCCGGTGCCGTGATCGGCAACGCCGTGGAACGCAACGCCACCCGCGAAGAAGCGGTGGAGATCCTGCTGCAGCTGCGCAACGGCGAGCGCCGCTCGGTGGTGCAAGCCAAGGCCGGCGAAACCCTGCTGCCCGGCGACGCCGTGGTGCTGGTGACCACCGGCGGCAAGACGCGCGTGACGCGGGCGCCGGCACCGGCACCGGCGCGCTGGTCGACCGATTGATCGATCGCTCTCAAGCAAGAAGGGCTTGGCAAATTCGCCAAGCCCTTTTTCTTTGCTGAGGGGATTGTTTGGTAGGCCGTGCAGGACTTGAACCTGCGACCAAAGGATTATGAGTCCCGGAACACATACATTCACTGGTGTTGCGCAGTGTTGATTGCATCAATACAAATCAACAACTTAGACGTTTTCATTGGGCTTTTATACAGTACCATGCGTTGACATTTGTTCAACAAAATTCAGGCTAGGTGTCTACGTGGCGTCTACGTCTGAAACCGCATGGCACGCCCCCGCAAGTCCGACACCCCCGACCTGGCCCTCCCCCACAACCTGACTGCGGGCCTCATCGAGCGCCTGGTCTGCCCCGTCGACAAGGACCAGGCCTTCCTCCGCGATGCCGAGGTGCCGGGCCTCAAGGTGCGGGTCTCGCCGCAAGGCGCCAAGACCTTTGTGTACGAGGCGCGCGTCCAGGGCAAGGTCATGCGCAAGGCGATTGGCGCTGTGGGCTCCTGGACCATCGACGAGGCCCGGAAGGAGGCTCGCCGCCTCGCCGTGCTGCGCGACCAAGGCACCGACCCGCGGGAGCAGGAGCGGCAACGTGAGGCGGAGCGTGCCGAGGCAGCAGCCAAGCGGGCACTCGCCAAGGTCACCGTGGGGCAAGCCTGGGCTGACTACATCGCGGAGCGCACGCCGTTTTGGGGAGACCTCCACAAGCGGGATCACGAACGCAAGGCGTCGCCTGGCGGCAAGCCTGCGCTGCGCGGCACCCGGGGCACCGGCAAGACCCGGCCCGGCCCCCTCTACCCGCTGATGGCTCTGCCCCTGGCCAAGCTCGATGCGCCGACCATCGAGAGCTGGGCCGCACGGGAGGCTGCCACCCGCCCGAGCAGCGCCAGCTTGGCCTGGCGCCTGCTCAAGGTATTTCTCACCTGGTGTGGCGAGCACCCCCGCTACGCCGCCCTGCTACCTGCCAAGAACCCGGCCAAGACGACCCGGACCCGTGAGGCTTTCGGCAAGCGGGCCGTGAAGTCAGACGTGCTGCAGCGGGGCCAACTGCAGGCCTGGTTCGCTCAGGTCCGGCAGATGTCGAACACCACCATCTCGGCCGCCCTGCAGGTCATGCTGCTCACGGGCGCCAGGCCGGGCGAGGTCATCTGCCTGCGCTGGCAGGACATCGACTTCAAGTGGAAGAGCATCACCATCCGGGACAAGGTCGAGGGCGCGCGGGAGATTCCGCTCACGCCCTACGTCGAGAGCCTGCTGACCAAGCTGCCGCGGGCGAATGACTGGGTCTTCGCCAGCGCGCGCTGGGAGCCACCCAAGGACGGCAAGAAGGGGCAGTGGGTGGACACCAGCACCTCAGGGCACATCACGGAACCCAACCGGCCGCACACCGCGGCCTGCGATGCAGCGGGGCTCCCCGGGCTGACCTTGCATGGGCTGCGGCGGTCGTTCGCCAGCCTGACCGAGTGGCTGGAGGTGCCGACGGGCGTGGTGGCCCAGATCCAGGGGCACAAGCCGAGTGCGACGGCGGAAAAACATTACAAAAGGCGTCCGCTGGATTTACTACGGGTGCATCACGAGAGGATTGAAGGGTGGATCCTGGAGCAGGCAGACGGCAAGTAAGTGCTTTCGTTAAAGGCATGGACCGCCGCCTACCCCGGACCAAGTGAAAGGCGGCGCTACGTCTTGGACCGCTGCCCAAATGCACACGGCTCTGCTGTGGCGAAACTCAAGAGATTCGGGGCCGGGATCCGCCGCACTTTTCGCCCTGCGTATTATTGGCGCAGCCGCAATGGCGAACGAACCCGGCGAATCGGACCCCCAGAGATGCAAGGCGCCGTCAGGCCCGTTTGCGACGGCGGGCCACCCACCCCAAGGCGGTCAGGCCGCTCAACATCAGCACGCATGAAGTCGGCTCGGGGACTGGTTCAGCAACCGGAGTGAGCAAGAAGGCGTGCTGCGTGCCGTCCTCCTTAAACATGTCCCCGGTGATGTAGCCGTTTTCGCTGATTCCGAAAGCCCCATGTAGGACCCACTGGCCCCGGCCAACCACTAGGGAATTTAGGTCAATCGCACCTTCGTCGGGTGTCCACAGGAAGGCGCGATAAAGGCTGCCATCCCAAGTGCTGGAGGGGCCTACATCGGGGTAGAACTCACCGACGGCGACGTTACTTGAGTTCACACTGCGAAGGTCTGACCAGCGTCCAATATCGACAACATCTATGCGCTCACCACGCAAAATGAAACCATGGTCGTTCCAAGGTGCCAAAACACCTGAAAACCCGGAACCAGTTCCAACAATCGTTCCGTTGTTTGCGACGGCCGAGGCTCTGGACCAAGTAGCCCCAGCGTCTGGTATTTCCTCGATGACACCGTTGAAGTAGCGCGTCGCTTTGCCGGCCTCGTAGCCCACCACAACGCCTGCATCATTGATTCCGTAAGAGAACGACTGCTCGTTGCCTACAGCGCCAGGCAAATGGGGCACCAGGGAGTAGCCTCCATTGGAAAATATCGTTGCCTGTTCCCAGCCGTTGCCCCTGGTAGTGGTGTAGCCGACTGCCATACCTGAAGAATTAATCGCCACGGCGCCGCCCTGCACAGTCCCAGGCGGAGCAGCAAGGTAGGTCAGATTTCCATTGGTCCAAATGGCCGGTCTTGCCGTCGATCCGAAAACGCCGACCTCGCCAACAATGACACCAGCGCTGTTGATGCCAAAAGCCTCGGAATAACCTCCAGGCCCCAAGGTCGTGACCAGCCCATGGTCAAAGTACGTTGCCGAACGGATGGCGCCTGCCGACGTTCCCGCAACCTGGCCCAGCGAGTTCACGGAGAACCCGTAGCCAGTAGCGAAGCCAGTAGCGACACCCAGGTCAGTCAGTGTGAAGCTTGGTGCAGCACTCGCGCTCGCAGCCAACGTCGTCATTACAAATGCAATCCATGCCCTAGACATTGCTCCCTCCCTTTGCCCGTTCCGGGCTGTTTAATGCGGGGCAAAAGATAGCACTCGACCTGGGGAGGAAACGGGGTGTCACTCCCCTTAGATGCAGGGGCAAAATGAATCGCCCCCGGGTGTCCATACAGTCCAAGTAGTGTCTATGGAGTCGGCGCGCCGCGCCGGCTAACACTCCCCTTGCCTACCCAACCCTCGAGCGTTGCGTTATCGAAGACAATAGATTTATGGGGCTTGAGGTCGCCTTTCGGTCAAAAGAGTTACGGTCCACGTGTGAGAGCCCCACGAGGGCCAAGCGTGAGCTTGGGGACGGTGCCGCCGCAGCTTTGCGTAGATATCTTGCCGATCTGGAGGCCGTGGAAACGGTCGCAGAGCTCTTTGAGATGGGGATGGAATTTCAGAATTGCGGGTCGAAGGTGGGACTGATACGGTTTGAACTTAGCGAGGGGCGACACCTCTACTGCGAAGTGAATCACCACCATGTCCCCATGAGCGGTGAAGTTGTTGACTGGCGCAAGGTTACGAGACTGAAGATCATCCACATCGGAGGCGACCTGTGACGCGCTCCACTGAGTTCATCCCAGCATGGGCATCCCCCCCGGGCGAGACCGTGCGACAACTCGCCGCCAAGAAAAACCTGCGATCCGACGACCTGGCTCAGGCGCTAGGGGTTCCTCCAGAAGGCCTTTCGCAGCTCTGGACCGGCGAGTTGCCCATCACGGCTGCTCGCGCTAATGCATTGGCCGGCGTTGTTGGGGCGAGTGTGCGTTTCTGGCTGGCACGGGAGGCTCAGTACAGGCGCGACGTTCAGGCGCTGCAGGACGACAGCAAGCAGTGGGTATCAAGCCTACCCTTTGCGGAAATGGCGCGGTTTGGATGGCTGAAGGCAGCAACTTCGACGGGCGAAAAGCTCCGGCACGCGCTGGATTTTTTTGAGGTCAGTACCGTCGACGAGTGGCGCGACGCATGGCTTTCGGAGCGTGCCGGTCTTACTGCTTACCGCACATCGCCCGTTTTTGCCGCGCAGTCGGCGTCGGTCGCCGCGTGGCTTAGACAGGGAGAGCTGGCGGCAACCGAGTTGTCAGTGGGTACCTGGTCGCGTGAATGCTTTGAGCGCTTGCTGCCATCGTTGAAGCCGCTGACCCGTCTTCGAGAGCCCATTGAGTTCATCCCACATTTGCAGGAGCAGTGCGCCTCTTGCGGCGTCGCAGTTGTAATCGCGCGCGCGCCGAAGGGCTGTCCCGCTAGCGGCGCTACTCGCGTCAAGAACGGTAATGCGATCTTGCAACTCAGCGTTCGGTACCTACGTGATGACAGCTTCTGGTTCACCTTCTTCCACGAAGCCAGCCATCTGGTACTCCATGAGGACCGGCTTTTCCTCGAGTGGTCCGACCGGCGTGAACTCGATAGCCGTGAGGAGGCCGAAGCGAACAAGTTCGCTGGCCAGTTGCTCATACCTCCATCCGAAGAGGCAGCCTTGCGGGCGTTGCCCCATGAGTACCGCAGCATCATGAGGTTCGCGAAGAACCTGTCCATCTCGCCCGGCATCGTGGTCGGGCAGCTTCAGCATCGTGGGCTGCTCCGCCAAGACAGACTGAATTTCCTAAAGAAGCGGTATTCCTGGGCCGAGTAGGCCTACCCGCGGAACGGCCGATAGAGGTTTGGGCTCTTCTGCCAGTTGCACATCGCATCTTCCATGACCTGCATGCCGACGCCGAGATGCTGCTCGAGCGCGGCCACGCGCGCCTCCAAGACACGGGCTCCGGTGTTGGAGTCAATCTGGCCGTCGAAAAGTAGCCTGGCGCCGCGCTTCGGCCCGGTGGCCTCATTCAGATATGTCGAATCCGCTTCGATGTTGGCGAGACCGACCTTGCTTAGCATGGTGAGGTAGTCAAAGCGCCCCGTGCGGCCGAAGCGCATCACGGCGCGCATCTGCTCATAGAGCACACCGAAGGCGCGCCGTGCGTTTCCGTTTGCTTGGGCCTGTGCCTGAGCAATCATCTCCGCATGTGAACCAAAGCCAGCGATCCAGGCGACGTAACTGCGAACAACGGCGCCCGTCCCCTTGGGCCCTGGCTTGAGCGACTCGTACTTGCGGTGATTGCCGAATTTACCCGCGAAGGTAAGGTGCTGATCCTCGACCCAGTCGGCATAAGACTGTGGATCGCTCAGGACCCGCGCCCACGTCCACGGCACCACTTCTGAGGCGCCGTAAAGCTCAGCAGCAAGGCGCCAAGCTGTCTTGATGTTGCGGCCGCAGTGAGTGGCTAGGAAGACGAGCCAGAAGGCTTCTTCCGCATTTCCCACAGAAAAAGCCACAGCCGCCCTTATAGGGTCGAAGAACGGGCTCTGCGGGTCGCTACGTGAGGCGCTGATAGCGCGGGCGCGGACAGTCTGCACATACGACACGCGCTGAATGCTGTCGATGAGTTGCGCGACGAAAGCGAGCATATTCTCGGGAGGCGCCACCCCCAGCAGTGGCATGTTCTGCTGGTGGAAGGCGAGAAGCTGGGCTTCGAGGGCTTGCGCCCGCTGTTCCTTTTCGAGCGCCTTCATACCGCAGCCTTTGATGCGTTGTTGCTGTCATCGAAGATCGTCACTTGGTCCTTCACCGAAGGGACAACCCCGTAGCGCTTGTTGATGTACATGGCGTAAACGTCGTCGCGCAGCCGCCGCTTCAACCGCCTGATTTCATTCTGATTGCCGGTTGTCTTGCCCGCCTTGTAGATCGCAAGGAGGGTGGCCAGGTCCGCCCAGTAAGGATCCATAGACTCCCGCGGATCGATTGCGCTCGGATCGCCGCTCCTCACCGACTCTTCGAAATCAAGGAGGGCCCGCACGGAGTCCCATGGGTCGCCCTGAGGCATCGGCGGCATCGGACGCCCGATCTGCCAGCCCTCTTCAAGGTAGCGGATGGCCTTCTTGTCGTCCGGTTCGTACAGGTGCAGGCTCCCGACGGAGTGCCTGTACTCCCCCAACTCGACGCCCAGTGACCTGGCGACAAGCTCCTGGATCATGGTGAACGCGAACACATCGTGCGGCAGGCCGATCCAGGCATCATTCGACCGCATGGACGTCAACATGTGCAGCCGTCGGTCCCGGATGACGAACTGCATAGTGCAAGTGCAGGGGATGTCACGGTGATACTCCAGCGTGTCACGGCGGTCAAATAGCTGCACCACAGCTTGTCGCGAATCCGGCTTGCTCTTCAGCGATGAAATGACGCGGGCCAACTGGTCGTTCGGCCGCTTGCCAAACATTCTGGGGCCGTACGCGCCATGGATGGTCAATTCATCGTCAGATGACTTTGTGTACAAGGGAATGTAGTGCTCGATGAAATCCAGCGCATTACTCCCGGCCAGTATCCAAAGCAGTTCGCCAAGGCAGCTAAAGAGTATGCCGCGTGACTCGGTGCGGCTGAGCCGCAGACGTGGTGCCGACAGCTTCAGCAAGACACCATAGATTTCGCGGGCCGGCCCCTTCGTGGGTTCAATTCGAGTGCCACGTGCCAGGAGTTGCCGATATACCTTTGCCAAGAGGTCGTCTAAGGAATCGGCGCGGACGTACATGTGCCGGAAAGCCCTAGGCGAAAAGAGCAAGCTGTGCGTCGCTGGTCGACGTGGCGACCACTGGTGCAGGTACGAATACTTGCCTGGCGATGCGCACGACCTCACGAGGGCTAACGGGCCGGGCACCGCTGCGAAGGGCGTTCAGCCGCTGAGCATCAGTGATGTCGTAGTGGGGATGGCGTGCCCCGCGATGAAAGGCGCGGGCGGGTAGCCCAATGCGATATGCAAAGGCATGAAGCTCATCAAGGCTGTCCGCCGTTAGGTGGAACCAGCCACGACCGTACTTAGACACATCGGCATCGTCGACGTATACCAATTTCTTCCCCCTGAGGAGAATGTAACATGAACGTTATGCGGGCAGATCTAACTAGGTGCCCGCTCCCCCGTTCAAAGCCGACTACATGTCGAGCGCCGTTGCATCGTGGGAGCTCCCAGAAGTGCCCAACTCACCTGAACAGGTCGTCGCACACATGGAGCCTTTGGTCGCGGAGCTGAAAGGTAACCACATAGCGTGTGTTGCAGCGCCCTTATCGACAATCCAAGTCGACTTGGAGCTGCAGCCAGATCCTGCGAACCGTCCCCCGTCTCGTCGCGACTAGACAGCTGCCAGCGCGGGGCGTGTGCCGCCAGTCGCCGATCACGGCGAATTTGAACCGCTGCATCGGGCTTCAAAACCATTGTGAAATGGTAGACCGTTCGCGCTGCAGAGTGGTCGCACACAACGCTGTGACCGCCCCTTCCGCCAGTAGCGGCAACTCCGCGCACACCGAGGGTGACGACCTTCGCTAGCAGCTGAAATTCAATATGTCGCGGAGTTCCTCTTAGAGGGGTCTTCCCAAAGCACAGAACTGCAAACTATCAGCCGATAACGCGTTACGTGACCGTCCCATATCTAGCCTGTACTACCCTACCAAAGCCTACCGAATCACAGTGGAACTGGGGCCACAGACGTTTTGACATGCGCCCGTTTGTTCCCAATGATCCGGCCATCACAAGCAACCATTTGGGGCGCAATCAATGGAGCAACGGCAACCTACTAGAGCCATTTGCACGTGCCTGGCCAGTGCCGCGCACCAATTCCTCCCTCTGATGGCGGAGCAAGTTCAGCAGGCTGCTGAACTGTGCCGCACTCATCATGGCTCATAAGCTACCTGCAAAGGAGATGGTCGCCTTGGCCATCTCTGTCGCCAACGAATATGGTGGCGCCTTGGTCGAAGGTGCCTACCTCGGGAAAGCACTCCCGCATCGATGGCAGTGCGCAAATGGTCATGAGTGGTCAGCGCTTTTTGACAGCGTCGTGAAGCACCGGCGATGGTGCAAGGATTGCAAGCAACAAGCTTTGGTGGACGAGGCGAAGCGCGTTGCCATAGCACAAGGGGGCCGCTTTCTGTCGACAGGCACGGAGATTAAGAATTGCAGCTATACAGAATGGGAATGCAGGGAGGGGCACAGGTGGGCGACGCGACACAGTAGGGTCGTTAATGAGGGCTGTTGGTGCAAGCGCTGCAGCATGATGCGCAAAGATGCCGGCGATCTTGTGCGTCGGGGCCACGAGGCTGCACAGGCGAAAGGCGGCGCGTTCATCACTGGCCGCTATTTGGGCCAAGAGGCCCCGCACCTTTGGGAATGCAAGCTCGGCCACCAATTTGAACTGCCCTATCGGTACGTACTCCACTTGGGCTCTTGGTGTCCAAACTGCAAAGACGCAGCCTGCGGCCCGGTAGCCTTGCTGGAAAAGGCGCAGAAGTACGCCTCGGCGTGTGGCGGGCAGTTGGATTCCCAGCTTTATGTGCCTGGTCAGGCCTTGTCTTGGAGGTGCGCGGCGGGCCATCAATGGGAAGCCAGCTACGCGAATACTGTGACCGCCAAGAAATGGTGCGCGGAGTGCACCCGAGGAATCGGGGAGCGCCGCACCCGGGCGGCCTTCGAGGAATTGCTGCCGGGCCATCTGTTTCCTTCCCGATATCCCGAGTGGTTGATCAATCCATTGACAGACCGTCCGCTGCAACTCGACGGGTACAACGAAGAACTACGCCTTGCCTTTGAGTTTCAAGGGCCTCATCACCGCAGCGCCATGGCGGTATACAAAATGACGGTCGACGATCTGCAATCCGTACGCAGCCGCGACCAGCACAAGCGCGACACCTGCAAGGCGCGCCGCATCAACTTGATTGAGGTCCCAAGCAGCCTGGATGCGGGAGCTTTGCCTCATTGGATCCATAAGCAACTTCATCGCATTGCACGTCTACGACCACTTCTAGCTCCATGGCAGGGCATCGACGTAAGCCACTGGATCCTTCCGACAGAAAGCTGGTCTATCACTCATCTTCAACTTCATGCAGCCAAAAGGGGTGGGCGCTGCCTCTCGGACGCCTACCTGGGGTCAACAACCATGCATCTCTGGAAATGCGGAACCTGTGGCCACGAGTGGTCAGCGTATTGGTACAACATTCTTGATGGTCACTGGTGCAAGCCCTGTGGGCAAAGGAAGGGGGCCGCGACGCGAATTTCGCGTTCTAGGTTTCGAATTCAAGACTTGCAGGAACACGCAAGCGCGCGCGGCGGGACCTGCCGATCGACAGAGTTCATTGGCAGCCATGAACACTACAACTGGGCCTGCGGAACTTGTGGGCATGAATGGTCGGCTAGCTGGACCAACGTGAGTCGTGGAACCTGGTGCAAGCCTTGTGGACACCGCGCTGCAGCCAAGAAGCGGCGGGGGGGCAGCTAGTACACGAATGAGTGCACGACGCCATGATCGGGGTGACACGCAACTCCTCGGCCGTCAACAAGGTCCGCAGCTGAGCGCTGACGGGATCCACATGCAGGCCAAGCAATGCTGCTTCGATGAGTTCACTATTCGCGAGCAGCAAGGCCGGTTCGAGACTCTTCACTTTCGTGGATTTCTGGCTCGTCATCAAGCCAGTTCACCCAAGCCTTTGGATCGTGGCGCCCTGCTCGCTCCATTCGAGAGTAGACCTCCCGGATGGCCACCCCGCCGAGGCCAGGTCAGGTAGTCCATAGGCAAAGTAGTCGCCATTTCCGAGGCGGGCAAGGGCCAAATGAGGAGCCAATCATGAGCACAGCAGTCATTCATAGATCGCCAGCCTACGAGCTCAGCGCTGAAACGCGCCGCACGCCCTTGGGCATCGAACTGCGTTTTGTCAGCTACGTGCCAACAGCGCGTCGCCCGGAACGCCAAGCCAAGTTGTCCATCATGTTGTCGCCGGCAGAGCTGCTGCTCTTGAAGTCCTTGCTAGAGGCGGAACTCGCCTGAGCTGACAGGGTCAGCCGAACACTGCAGCGCCCTTGATGACGCAGTCGACCGGCCACCATGAATCCCGGCGGACTCCCTGGGGCGTCCCGGGGGACAAGCGGTGCCAATACGCTAGAGTCTTGCGGCCTGCCTGCTGATGGCGGCACGCTACCGGCTCTCAATATTGGCTGTCAGTCACCCTCTGAGGTGAGCATGCCTGATCGGTGGTGGGCGCACTGCGCCCGTCCTGTCGCGAAACGTTCAGCCATTCGGGCCAGCCCCGTAGCTGTGCTGACGCTGCGCCGCATATCATCCCCGCCGCAATCAGGGGATATCGAATGGGGCCAACAGAGCTCGGAACAGACGCCAAAGTGGCAGTGTTGGTGGATTGCGAGAACGCGTCTCCGGATGTCCTGGAGTACGCCTTGCAAGTGGCTGCGCAGTTCGGCCGCGTGGTGCTGCGCCGGGGATTTGGCAACCAGAACGCGCTGGCCAACAAGTGGCAGGAAGCCCTCGTCAGGCGGGCCTTCACGCCCTGCTTGCAGTACACCTACTCCTCCGGCAAGAACACCTCCGACATCGCCCTGGCCATGGATGCCATTGAGGCGATGTTCGATGGCCGGGCCGACACCTTCTGCCTCGTCACCAGCGACTCCGACTTCGCCGGCCTGTGTCGCAAGCTGCGCGAGCGCGGCGCCACGGTCAACATCGTCGGCGAGGCCAAGACGCCCGAGGCCCTGCGCAACGCCAGTGACCAGTTCTTCGAGTGGGCCCCAGCAGAACCTGCCGCAACGGCAGAGTCGACGGCCCAGCCCGCCAAGCCCGCGGCGCCGCCCAAGCCCAAGCAGCGGCCCAAGTCGGTCGTCAATGCCGTCAAGCTGATGGCCGCCGAGACGCCCGATGGCCGCGTGCATGTCGCCACCCTGGGCTCCTACCTGCGCCGCGCGGACCCCGCCTTCTCCCCCCAGCACTACGGCCACTCGGGCCTGGTGGGCATGCTCAAGACCTACGACCTCCTGACCCTGCGCCAAGAAGCCGGCGGGCACTGGACTGTCGCGCTCGCCACCCCGAAAGACACTCCCGCACCGGCAGCTGCAGCCGCTGCCCCCTGATACCTGCTGTACCGCTCCCTCATGCTCGACGACATCAAAAAAACCCTCTGGGCCGCCGCAGACAAGCTGCGCGCCAACATGGACGCGGCCGAATACAAGCACCTGGTGCTCGGCCTGATCTTCCTGAAGTACGTGTCCGACACCTTCGCCGCGCGCCGCGCCGAGGTCATCGCCCGCCTGCGCAACCCGGACGACGAGTACTACTACGGCGACGCCAGCGAGGACGACCTCGCCGCCGAAGCCGACGACCGCGACTACTACACCGCCGTCAATGTCTTCTGGGTGCCTTCAGGGGCGCGCTGGGAGCACCTGCGCGGCCAGGCCAAGCAGCCCACCATCGGCCGCAGCATCGACGACGCGCTGACCTTGATCGAGGGCGAGAACCCCAAACTCAAGGGCATCCTGGACAAGCGCTATGGCCGCGCGCAGCTGCCGGACGGCAAGCTGGGTGAGCTGGTGGACCTGGTGTCCACTATCGGCTTTGGTGACAACCCGAACACAGCCCGCGATGTGCTGGGCCAGGTCTACGAGTACTTCCTGGGCCAGTTCGCCAGCGCCGAGGGCAAGAAGGGCGGGCAGTTCTACACGCCCGCCTCCATCGTGCAGACCTTGGTGGCCGTGCTGGCCCCGCACCACGGCAAGGTCTACGACCCGTGCTGCGGCTCCGGCGGCATGTTCGTGCAGAGCGAGAAGTTCATCGAGGCGCACGGCGGCAAGCTGGGCGACGTGTCCATCTACGGCCAGGAGAGCAACCCCACCACCTGGCGCCTGGCGGCCATGAACCTGGCCATCCGCGGCATCGACTTCAACCTCGGCCGCGAGCCGGGCGACACCTTCACCCGCAACCAGCATCCGGACCTGCGGGCCGACTACATCCTGGCCAACCCGCCTTTCAACATCAGCGACTGGTGGCATGGCAGCCTGGAGGGCGACCCGCGCTGGGTCTATGGTGACCCGCCGCAGGGCAACGCCAACTACGCCTGGCTGCAGCACATGCTGCATCACCTGAAGGACACGGGTCGGGCCGGCATCGTGCTGGCCAATGGCTCGATGAGCTCCAGCCAGAACAACGAGGGCGTCATCCGTGCCGCCATGGTCGATGCCGATGTGGTGGAGGTGATGGTGGCGCTGCCGGGCCAGCTCTTCTTCAACACCCAGATCCCGGCTTGCCTGTGGTTCCTGGCCAAGAAGAAGCCCGCGGCGCGCCAGGGTCAGGTCTTGTTCATCGATGCGCGCAAGCTGGGCCGCATGATCAGCCGGGTGCAGCGTGAACTGGCGGATGAAGATATCGCCCGCATCGCCGCTATGGTGGCGGCCTGGCGCGGTGAGACTGCGCCGGGCGAGGCGATGGGTGAGTACGCCGATGTGCCGGGCTTCTGCCGCAGCGTGGAGCTCTCTGAGATCGCCCAGCACGGCCATGTACTGACGCCGGGGCGTTATGTGGGCGCCGAAGAAGTCGAGGACGACGACGAGGCCTTTGCCGAGAAGATGACGCGGCTGACGGAGCAGCTGGGGGAGCAGATGGCGAAGGGGGCGGAGCTGGATGCGGTGATCCGGGGGAAGCTGGGGGGGCTGGGGTATGAGTTTTGATTCCCCAGCTTGGGCTGAGTTGCGAGCGAAGACCCCCGCGGATTGGGAGGTGGCGCTACTCGCCGAGGTGACGGATTTTCAGGAGGGTCCGGGAATACTGGCGAAGGACTTCGCCGAATCCGGTGTACCCCTTCTACGACTTCGCAACATCGAGGGGCCAAACGTCCGACTCGATGGGTGCAACTACTTAGCACCTGCCAAAGTTGACGCGAAATGGAAGCACTTCGCTCTAGCGCCTGGCGACCTTCTCATCAGCACCAGTGCCTCACTCGGTCGCGTGAGCGTCGTTGACGGCAATTCAGCCGGAGCTATTGCATACACGGGAATCATCAGGTTTAGGAGTAGTAGCCCACGACTGCATCACGAGTACCTTCGTGCCTTCTTGTCGTCAAGGAGCTTCGTCGAGCAGGCTGAGCGCATGGCGACTGGCAGCGTCATCAAGCACTTCGGACCATCTCACCTCCGGCAGATGGCCATTGCCCTGCCACCGATTGGTACCCAGGTGCGGATAGCCGAGCTTTTTGACGCTCTGGACGACCGCATCACCCTCCTCCGCGAAACCAACACCACGCTAGAAGCCATCGCCCAGGCGCTGTTCAAGTCCTGGTTCGTGGACTTCGACCCCGTGCGCGCCAATATGGCCGGCCGCGCCCCCGAAGGCATGGATGAGGCCACAGCCGCGCTCTTCCCTGACAGCTTCGAGGACTCGGAGTTGGGGGAGGTGCCGAGGGGGTGGCCTCAGTGCTCGGTGTACGACATGGCCACCTACGTAAATGGAGCTGCTTACAAGTCGTTTAGCCCGAACGCAGAACGTCGCGGCCGACCAATCATAAAAATCGCAGAGTTGAAAGCTGGCGTGACTGCGCAGACGGCGTATTCAGATGTGGAGATGCCAGCGAAGTACCTCATCGCTACCGGCGACATATTGTTCTCTTGGTCAGGTAACCCCGACACCTCGATCGACACGTTTGTATGGGTGCATGAGCCCGCATGGTTGAACCAACACATCTTCCGCGTGCTTCCAGTAGAGCCCTTTGAGCGAACTTACTTGCTGCAGCTACTTCGCCACCTTAGGCCAGTCTTTGCGGAGCTTGCCAGGAACAAGCAGACCACGGGCCTTGGGCATGTCACCGTGGCCGACATGAGACGACTATTGATCGCAAAACCTGCTGCACCGGTAGTCCAGCTGTTCGCTCGAACCGTAGGACCAATCCAGGAGAAGGTGTTTTCGAATGAGCAGCACTCGCTGACATTGAAAAGGCTCCGCGACACCCTCCTCCCCCGCCTCATCTCCGGCCAGCTCCGCCTGCCCGAGGCCACCGAGGCCGTCGACCACGCCCTCGCCACCAGCCCATGAGCCCCACTAGCACGCACTTCACCGCCCTCAACGCACTCTGGGACGAGTTCCTGGCCCGCTGGCCCATGGAGAGCCTGCGCAGCATGAGCCTGGAGGAGTACTCACAGGCCGGCAGCAAGGACTGCTTCACCAACTGGCTGGAAAGCCGCACAGAGGACCTGGGCTCGATCTGGGGTGGCTCGGCCTTCAAGTTCGGCGTCTATTCGCGCAAGGACCAGAGCGACAAGTCGGGGCAAGCCTCCAGCGGCCTGAGCTTTGGTTCGACGCACGGCTGGCTGAGCAAGTACGGCACGACGGTCAATGAGGCCTTCGAGCGTGTGCGAGGCCTGATTGCCGACATCGCCCAGGCCGCTCGAGAAGGCCGCCTGGACGCCATCGAGGCCGCAGACCTGGGCCACGCCACCAAGTGGAAGATCGCCTTCCTCTACCAGGACCGTGCTCACCCCGTGATCGCCCCCGTGTTCAAGCGCGCCATGCTGGACGCGCTGCCGGGTGTGAATGCCAAGACCAGCACCGGGCAGGTCTATCAGCAGCTGATGGCCGCAAAGCCCGCTGAGCAGGGGGTGCTGGAGTACGGCACGGCGCTCTGGCAGCAGGCCGGCGAGGTGCTGGCCGGGGCCATCAGCACGGACGAGGCGCTGAGCTACTTGCAGGCCCATCCCGCGCTCACGGCCATCAAGCCGCCCACCAAGAAGCACGCCGGCTTCCGGCTGCCGGATGGGCGTGAGCTGTGTCTCATGCGTGCGCGGCAAACGCCGGTCGTCTACTTCCAGCCCGGGCCCTGGACGCATGAGCTCACGGAGGCCACGCAAGGCGCCACGCCCAAGGGAGCGGACGACACCCGCAGCCATGGCCTGGCCGCCAACGCCCCCACCTTGGCCGCCCCGAACCCTGCGGTGTCCTTCAGCATCCCCAGCCGCGAGCGCCTGCTGGAGCTGTTGGAGGCTTACACCGGGGAAGTGCCACCCGTGTTCCACGATCACCCCAGCAATGGCACCGGCATCCAGCCGCCCGAGGGCCCCAGCGAGGCTACAGACCTGGCCGCGCCCCGCCCGCCCCTGAACCAGATCCTGTACGGCCCGCCGGGCACCGGCAAGACCTACAGCACCATCGACGCCGCGCTGGAGATCCTGGATCCGGCCTTCAAGGGGGCACATCCTCATCCCACTCAGCGCGCAGAGCGCAAGGCGCGCTTCGACACGCTGGTGCGTGAACGCCGCGTGCGCTTTGTGACCTTCCATCAGAGCTTCAGCTACGAGGACTTTGTGGAAGGCATTCGGGCCGCCACCGACCACGAGGATGGCGCGCTGAGATACCGCATTGAAGATGGGGTATTCAAGGAGATTTGCAGTGAAGTGACGGCGTTACAGGCATGGCAGCCTGCGGGCGCCGTCACGGTTAGGGGGCGCCAAGTTTGGAAGCTCACGCTGGGGATCAGCAATGACACCGACAGCGAGGCTTACTGGACCAGCTTAGAAAACGACTGCATCCTGCTGAACTATGGGCCTGGCGTCGATTTTTCTGGATGCCAGTCCAAAGATGAGGTGATAGACAGATATCTGGCAGCGGACTTCCATCTGACCAACCCTGCCAAGGACTATGCCGTTACCTGCATGCTCCCGTTTGTGAATGAGGCTCGAGCCGGCGATCTGGTGATCATTGACGCGGGGATCTACCAGTTCAAGGCAATCGCTGAAGTGACCGGCCCCTATGAATTCCACAAGGAACCCATCCTCGAGGGCTATTCGCATTCACGAAAGGTGCGGTGGCTACGCAAGTACCCGACACCTTTATCCGCCGCGGAATTCTTGGGGCGCGGAGAGTTCGCTCGAAGGCATTTCTACAAGCTCTATCCTCAAAGGGCAGAGAGCGATTCGCAGGACTTCGACATCACCATGCTTCAGGATCTACTCACACCGGATCCGGCAGCTGCACCGGCACGGGTTCTGATCATTGACGAAATAAACCGCGGCAACATCTCTCGCATCTTTGGCGAACTGATCACCCTGATCGAGCCTTCCAAGCGGGCAGGCAGCAGCGAGGCGCTGCAGGTCACGCTGCCCTACTCGAAGAAGCCCTTCAGCGTGCCCGACAACGTCTACCTCATCGGCACCATGAACACGGCCGACCGCTCCTTGTCGAGCATGGACGTGGCCCTACGCCGTCGCTTCGAGTTCGTCGAGATGCCGCCCAGGCCCGAAGTGCTGAAGGGCATCAACGTCGCTGGCATCGAGGTGCAGCGCTTGCTGGAGGTCATGAACGAGCGCATCGAAGCACTGCTGGACCGAGACCATCGCCTGGGGCATGCCTTCTTCATGCCGCTGCGCGAGAACCGCCGCCTGAGCCGGCTGGAGCAGATCTTCCGCAAGCAGGTGCTGCCGCTGCTGCAGGAGTACTTCTTCGATGACTGGCAGCGGATCCAGTGGGTGCTCAACGACCACCGCAAGCCCGAGGAGTTCTGCTTTGTGCGCAGCCAGGGCGTGAACACGGCCGCGCTGTTCGGTGATGAGGTCAATGTGTCGCGCCGCCCGCAGGCCTGGTACGTGAACGACGCGGCCTTCCGCGAGGTGCAGAGCTACCTGGGCGTCATCGACCACCTCAGCGCCACGGAGCAGGACTGAGCCGCGCATGAGCGCCATGGCATCTCCTCGGGCCCCTCAGCGCATCAGCGTGCGCGAGTACGCCTGCCTGACCACCGAGGCGGTGGAGCCGACGCTGGATTGCGCGCAGGTCAGCGTGACCGCGTTCGACCACCTGTGCCGCCTGAGCGAGCGCTTCTCGCGCAATGGAGCCCGGCTGCTGCAGGTCGAGGGGCGGCAGCGCCTGAAGCTGGACAGCTTCGTCGGGGTGGTTCAAACACCCTGCGGCACGACCCTCGAGATCGTTCCCAAGCACCACGCCGAAGGCGGTGACCTGGACGAGGCGAGAGCCTTGCTGCGCAAGCTCCTGCTGGCCCTGCTGGACTTGCCGACGCGTGAAGTGGGCGCGGCCTCGCTGCAGCTCTTTGACGCGCCCCTCTCAGAGTGGGTGATGCGGAAGTTCCTGCAGCACCTCGATGCGCTGGTGAGTCGCGGGCTGCGCTTCGAGTACCAACGCGTCGAAGAGGAGCTGCCCTTTCTGCGCGGCCAGCTGGACGTAACGCGGCAGCTCCAACAGCCGCCTGGCCGGGAACATCGCTTCCAGGTGCGGCATGAGGTGTACTTGCCGGACCGGCCTGAGAACCGGCTGCTCAAGCGCGCGCTGGAGCGGGTGCGCCAGCACACGCAGGACCCGGACAACTGGCGGCTGGCTCAAGAGCTGAGCTTCCGCCTCGCCGAGGTCCCGGCCAGCCGACAGATTCCGCAGGACTTCCGCGCCTGGGGGCAAGACCGGCTGCTGGCCCACTACCGGCCCGTCAGGCCCTGGTGCGAGCTGATCCTGGGCGAGCACATGCCCTTGGCCCTGGCCGGCGAATTCCAAGGCCTGAGCCTGCTCTTCCCCATGGAGAAGCTCTTCGAGCGCTACGTGGCCCGCTGGCTGCGCCAGCAGCTACCGGCAGAGGCCGTGCTGCGCACCCCGGCCCGGAGCCAGTCCTTGTGCCGGCACGAGCAGCAGGACGTTTTCCAGCTGCAGCCCGACCTGTTCGTGACGCATCAGGGGCAGGCCTGGGTGCTGGACACGAAGTGGAAGCTGCTCGACGCCACCGACCGTGCCCGCAAGTACGGCCTCAGCCAGTCGGACTTTTATCAGCTCTATGCCTACGGGCAGAAGTACCTGGGAGGCCAGGGGCGGATGGCGCTGGTCTACCCAGCCACGGAGCGCTTCCGGGCGCCGCTGCCAGCCTTTGCCTTCGACGAGCGGCTGCAGCTGGAGGTGCTGCCCTTTGACCTGGACCGCGAGTCCATGGGCGGCCTGGAGCGGCTGGGGTTGCCGTCGCATCTCGGAGCGAAGGTGATGGGGTTGGCCGCGTAGTACGGAACTGGACTGACTGTCAGCAACATGGCCACTGAGCCGTGTACAGGGAGATTGACATGAGCGACGACAAAAAATCAGGAGGTTCGGGGCCCAACACTCGATGGTGGGAGTCCTACCTCGTCCGGTACTTCTCGGGAGCGGTTGTCGGAGCGATTTGCCTCAGCGGCATCTTGCTGTACTTGGACTTCCGGTTGTATAGCGGAGAGCACACGACCAAGCCGCTAGACGACAAGGCATTACCAGCGGCCGCCATCGCCTTTCTGCTGATCGCCGGCGGCTTGATGTACTCGTACATCATCAGCGCACCCATCACGGTCATCCATTTCGGCCGCTACTGGCGCTCGAAGATGGAGCAGCACGTACGCTACTTCTGGCTTGGGTGGGTCATCACGCTCATCGGCCTAAACGTACTGATGGCTTCGGGCGTTCTTTCAGCAGCGCCTGATCTCCTCTGCGCCTGGGTCGGGCTGGCCATCATTGCTGTGAGCTACTTGGTTTGCTCTACCCTGGGGGTAGGCCCACGACGCCCACAGAACGCCCGCCCTAAGTCCCGCCGGGCTCAGCGGCGGGAGGAGTCCCAGCTCGACGCCAAACGCTCGATCGGCTGGGCAATGCTCCTCACAGCCATCGTCATGGTCACGACCAAGCTGCTCGGACTACAGGGACGGCCGGCCGTAGTGGCGCTTCTGGCGTTCTCCCTGCCGACAGTGTTTGTCGGATGCATGCAGTACCTCACCCTATTTCGCATCTTCCGAACGGAACGCTGCGTGCATCGCTTCTACCGAGTGCTGACTCGCGCGCGACGGCTTGAGGGGTCAAAGGACATTCGCGAGACCTATACCCACCTTCGAGAGCACTCCAACGCTACGTTCATCGTGCTGCTGGAACTCTGCTTCTCTGCCTTTATCGTCTTCTGCATCGAGGCCTATGTCGGCAGAGGTCAGAGCATCAGCGGCGCCGCGCCTTCGAGAATCATGGGAGAAGGGCTAGTCCTCACGGTCCTGATGCTCACCGCCATGTGGATGACTCCCAACCTGTTCATGTGGTCTCGAGCCAATCAACTTGAACGAGATTTCTCGAAGCGCCCCAGGCTCTACGCTGGAAAGCAGCCCGCAAACGGCAAAGATGACAGTGGATCCGGAGAAGAAGGGGCTACGGCCAAGCGGGCAGAGGGTGCCCCAGCCTAGTTGCCTGGAACGCTGCAAGCGGCCCTATCGCGGCTTGCCCCTTGTGGCGATAGCGTGCGGCCACGGAGGATGACTAATGTTCAATCGGAACTGTCATGACTGAAGATCAACTCGAACAAGAAGCCTTGGGATGGCTCACCAAGCTGGGATGGGCCCACCACCACGGCCAGACCATCGCCCCGGATGGCGATAACGCCCAGCGCTCGGACTACCGCCAGGTGCTGCTGAAGGAGCGCCTGTCTGCTGCCATCGCGCGCCTGAACCCTCACCTGCCAACGGTCGCTCGTGACGATGCCCTGCAGCAGGTCCTCAACCTGGGGATCCCGGCCCAGCTCTCGGCCAACCGTGCCTTCCATAAGCTGCTGGTCAACGGCGTGCCGGTGCAGTACCAGACAGAAGGCGAGACGCGCGGTGACTTCGCTCGCCTGATCGACTGGCAAGACGTGACCCTCAACGAATGGTGGGCAGTCAACCAGTTCACCATCAAGGGGCCGCACCACACCCGCCGCCCGGACATCGTGCTCTTCATCAACGGCCTGCCCCTGGTGCTTGTCGAGCTCAAGAACCCGGCTGACGAGCAGGCGGATATCTGGAAGGCCTACGACCAGATCCAAACCTACAAGGCCCAGATCCCGGACGTCTTCCAGTACAACGAGCTACTGGTCATCTCGGATGGCAGCGAGGCCCGCATGGGCTCACTCTCGGCCAACGCCGAGCGCTTCTTGCAATGGCGCACCATCGATGGGGTGCAGCTGGACCCGCTGGGCGAGTTCAACGAGCTGGAGACCCTGGTGCGTGGCGCGCTCGCACCTGCCCGGCTGCTGGAGTACCTGCGCTTCTTCGTGCTCTTCGAGGACGACGGGCAGCTGGTGAAGAAGATTGCCGGCTATCACCAGTTCCATGCGGTACAGGCGGCCATCCAGCAGGTCGTCGCAGCCTCGCGCGCTGACAACGGCACCGGCACGCGCGGCAAGGGCGGGGTGGTCTGGCACACCCAGGGCAGCGGCAAGAGCATCACGATGACCTGCTTCGCGGCGCGGGTGATGCAGGAGCCGCAGATGGAGAACCCGACCATCGTGGTCATCACCGACCGCAATGACCTGGACGGGCAGCTCTTCGGTGTGTTCAGCCTCTCGCAGGACCTGCTGCGAGAACAGCCCGCCCAGGCCACAACACGGCAGGAGGTGCGGGCCCTCTTGGCCAACCGGCCGTCTGGCGGCATCGTCTTCGCGACCATTCAGAAGTTCATGCCGGGCGAGGACGAAGACCTGTTCCCCATGCTCTCGGATCGCCGCAACATCGTCGTCATCGCCGACGAAGCGCACCGCACCCAGTACGGATTCGAAGCCAAGCTGAAGGAGGTCAAGTTCTCATCAGCCAAGCCGCAAGTGCTGGCCTCTTCAGATGGCGAGGCAACTGCCATTGAACCCTCTACGGCGCATTTCGATCCGGGCGCCAGCTACACCGTCACCAAGTACCAGGTGGGCTACGCGCAGCACCTGCGCGACGCGCTGCCCAACGCGACCTTCGTCGCCTTCACGGGCACCCCGGTATCAGCCGCAGACCGCGACACCCGCGCCGTCTTCGGGGACTACATCCATGTCTACGACATGCAGCAGGCCAAGGAGGATGGCGCCACCGTGGCCATCTACTACGAGAGCCGCTTGGCCAAGCTGCGACTGAAAGAAGACGAGCTGCCCCAGGTCGATGCCGAGGTCGACGAGCTCGCCGAGGACGAAGAGGAAGACGCCCAGGCCAAGCTCAAGAGCCGCTGGGCGGCGCTGGAGAAGGTGGTGGGGGCAGAGCCTCGCGTGGCGGCTATCGCGGCCGACCTGGTAGCGCATTTCGAGGCGAGACTGGCGGCGCAGCCCGGCAAGGCCATGGCGGTGACCATGAGCCGGGACATCTGCGTGCACCTCTACAACGAGATCGTGAAGCTGCGCCCGGACTGGCATGACGAGGACCCCGAAAAGGGCGCCGTCAAGATCATCATGACCGGCTCCGCCAGCGACAAGGCCCTGCTGCGGCCCCACATCTATAACAGCCAGGTCAAGAAACGCCTGGAGAAGCGCTTCAAGGACCCGCTCGACCCCTTGAAACTGGTCATCGTGCGGGACATGTGGCTCACGGGCTTTGACGCGCCCTGCGTGCACACGATGTACGTGGACAAGCCCATGAAGGGCCACAACCTCATGCAGGCCATCGCGCGCGTGAATCGTGTGTTCCGGGACAAGCAGGGCGGCCTTGTCGTGGACTACATCGGCATCGGCAATGAGCTGAGGGCCGCGATGAAGGAGTACACCGCAGCCCAAGGCCGTGGCCGCCCCACGGTGGACGCGAACGAGGCCTACTCGGTGCTGGCAGAGAAGCTGGATGTGCTGCGCACCTTGCTGCATGGCTATGACTGGAGCGGCTTCCTCGCGGGCGGCCACAAGGTCCTGGCCGGCGCGGCCAACCATGTGCTGGGTCTGCCCCTTGAGGCGGGTCTGAGCGGCAAGAAGCGCTTTGCAGACACCGCCCTGGCCATGAGCAAGGCCTTCTCGCTCTGCTGCACGCTGGATGAGGCGAAGGCCGTGCGCGAGGAGGTGGCCTTCATGCAGGCGGTGAAGGTGATCCTGACCAAGCGGGACATCGTGGCGCAGAAGCGCACCGACGAACAGCGCGACCTCGCCATCCGCCAGATCATCAGCCAGGCGGTGGTCTCCGAGAGCGTGGTGGACATCTTCGACGCCGTTGGCCTGGAGAAGCCCAACATCGGCCTGTTGGATGACGACTTCCTGGCGCAGGTGAAGAACCTGCCCGAGCGCAACCTGGCTGTGGAGCTGCTGGAGCGCCTGCTGGAGGGCGAGATCAAGTCCAAATTCGCCACCAACATCGTGCAGCAGAAGAAGTTCTCCGAGCTGCTGGGCAACGTCATCACCCGCTACCAGAACCGCTCCATCGAGACCGCGCAGGTGATGGAAGAGCTGGTGGAGATGGCCAAGAAGTTCAAGGAGGCTGCATCAAGGGGCGAGGCCCTGGGTCTGTCTGACGATGAGGTGCGCTTCTACGATGCCCTGGCCAACAACGAGTCCGCGGTGAAGGAACTCACCGACGAGACCCTCAAGAAGATCGCCCACGAGCTGACCGACAACCTTCGCAAGAACCTCAGCGTGGACTGGTCAGAGCGGGAGAGCGTGCGCGCCAGCCTGCGCCTGATGGTCAAGCGCATCCTGCGCAAGTACAAGTACCCGCCGGACATGCAGGAGGCGGCGGTGGAGCTGGTGTTGCAGCAGGCGCAGGCGTTGGGGGAGAGTTGGGCCTAGGGCCTCGAGCCGAAACATATGCCCGCAAGAATTTCCTTAGGCGTCGCTGCTGTGGTGCAGCTTGATTGCCCAACTGAATAGTCGTCATGGAATATCTTCTCAACTCTGCTGCCATCAAGAATCGCATCGCTGACATCTTTTCCGGTGACCAAGAGAAATGGGCCATCGTGGCGTTTGTAGGGCACGGCGCGCTCGATCAGCTTCCCAAGGGAATCAAGAATCTCAGTGTGGTCTGCTGGCCCAAGGCAGGGGCGACCCACCCAGACGGCGTGCGAAGGCTCCTTCAAGCGGGCATAGCGGTCTATTTCTGTGAGGGGCTACACAGCAAGATCTATTGGTCCAAAGGCCGCGGGCAGATCGTTGGGTCTGCAAATCTATCAGCCAACGCGCTATCCACAGGCCTACAGCATGAATGCGGCGTGTTTACTTCGAACCCGGTACTCCCTTTGGACAAAGTACTTCGGGATCTTGTTTACCAACCCGTAACCGAAGACCGACTCGCCGCGCTCGATATTGAACATGCCAAGGCGCGGTCTAGAGAGCCCGACGCCGATTTTGAGCAAAGCACCACACTGTCCTACTTGGAAGCACGGCGACTGGCGTTACCTAGACGATGGAAGCTGCTCCCCTGGTGGGAACTACGAACTGACAGCAATGCCATTAAGGAGGTCGTACTCCAGCAAACCGGTGGCAACAAGTGGGTGAATGACAACGATGTTGATGAAGGCTTATTCCAGGAAGGCGACTTCGTTCTTCAGTTCAAGCTGGATGAAGGCGACCAAATCGGGACGACACGCAGCATCAAGTGGATGCGCATCGATTTGATTCGGAAAATCCGAGGGACATGGACGGCGATCCAGTTGCGCCCCTTGTCCGATGGACCACCCCCTCCCTTTGAAATTGATACGAAGTTTCGGCGCGCCTTCAAGGCAGCGTTCAACTCTTGCGAGTGGGACGACATCGAGGATCAGTTTGCAACTCCGACGGACCCATTCATGGTCGAGATTGAGAGGCAGTACTAGATGAAGACTAGCCTCAATGTAAGACAAGTGCCCCAGCAAGCCAGCTTAGCTAGCGTGCCAGAGTGAATGCCGAGCTATCCGCACGCATTTGAGCGCGCAGTGCACTGAGGTCGTCATGGACGCCGCGGAGCGCCGCGGTCAACCACGCATCCCTACGCAGCTGACAGCGCCGGATGTCACTGATGATCTGCGAGTAGGTTTCCATTGACATCTTGGATGGGCAAGCCATCCTTGGCCCTAGCCGTGCCTCGAGCTTGCGTTGCTTCAGCCACATGCGCCCGCAGAAGTCGATACGCTGACTGCGGTAGCTGACCACCCTGCACTTGCTGCAGGCAATGCGAGAACGGCCAAGCAGCAGGACGGCCACGCGGCGCTCGCAACCCGGGCACGAGAACCACGGGCGAGATCCGCCGAAGTTGCAAGCAGTCTCAAGAACGGGCACCGCGCTCGTCGTAGAGTTTGTCGCGACACCGTAGTTCAGCGCCAGCCGATCACCAAGCGCTTCAATGCGCAAGGTGGCCAGGGTCCTGTCGGTCCCTGACTCCACCCATCGGCACTGCCACGATCCACCGCGCAACATGCCGGCGCGGGCGAGCATTCGGACGTCCAAGCGACGGAAGTCCTCCGCTCTCGCCCTTCTAGCCGGGCGTCCTGCACCCGGGCGGCTTCCGCCTCGGCTCATGGTCAGCGTCCTATGAATACGAAATCAACTGGGCCGATGGAAACCGCGTCAACTTGGATCCATCAGGCAGCCAGCGACTCCCGGCGCTGGCTGCCCTTGCCCTTGCTGATGAAGATCGACGTGCTGGAGCGCAGGCGCTGCTTGCGCTCCGGTGGCGTCGCCAGCCCGAGCGCATGGACAAAAGCCACGGGGTGTCGCTCAATCAAGTCACGAACCGCAGGCCACACCAGGCTCTTCAGACTGGTGTCGTTGCGGCTGTTCAGTTCCTTGATCACAGCCTTCGCCATGCGCTGCTTGTCAACACCCAGCAGCCGGTCAGGGTACGCATCAAAGCCGAAGGGCACCGCAACTTCTTTGCAGAAGTCGCGCCGCATAGCGAGGAAGCGTGGCCCGGCGCCGACCGCATCGCTGCCAGTCATTCGCCCGTTCAGGAGCGGCAGCACCAGAGCATGCATATGCACTGCAGACTCGTCGCGGTGCACAACTGCACTGAGCATGTTGTCGCTTCCACCAAAGCGCTTGCAGATCCACGCACAGCTTGCCTCGAAGAACTCCGTCTCATTGACGGGGCGGCCGCTGGGCAGGCTCACCACAATCTCCACCGCGCGGACCGCATCCTTACGCAGCTTGGTTATGCCGGCACCCGCCATCATCAAGAGCGCGTGCGATGCGACCCCCTCAGGCGTGTCGGCGCCGCGCAGCACGGCATTGAGCCCACTCCGAGTGGCATCGATGTGACCACCAGGAGCCTGCTCAGCCTCGATGCGGCGCAGATTGTGCTTCGCCGCGATGCAGACGATGCCGGATCCCTTGAGCTTCTTGAGGCGCAAAACGACGCAGCTCATGCTTCACCTCCGAGGAACGCCCAGTGTCCATTTCGGCGAAGCAGATTTCGGAACAACTTCGAGGCGTGCGCGAACAGTTGCCCGTGATCACACAGCGCGTGGTAGTAACTCACGTATCCAAACCAGCGGTGCCTGAAAAATCGGTCCGGCCGCATAAGTTCTTCCATCACCCTAACTCCCAAAGGTGTTAGCGCATATTGGTAACACTGATGCTGCCGGTAGCCAGCATCGCTTGAGCCACGCCAATGACGTCCGCTCCAGATGAGTGGCCAAGCAGCCGGCCTCCGTCGGCTGCCCACACGGTAGCCTTGCGAATCAAGGCTTTGGATCAGCGCCGGTCCATTGGAAACCGCTGCGAGTTCATCAAGCTCCTCGCGATTGATACCCCCAACGCTCAATGCAACCAGTGCACGGAACTGTGCAATCGAACGGGGCCCCATGGATGAGTCAAACAACAAAGCTGGGGCGGCCTCGCCGGTCATTTCACCCTGCCAGATCAGCATGCGCTCACCCCCACCAACTTGCGGATGGACGCAACGGACCAAGCTAGCCGCCCGTTAATACGCGACGGTTGCAGCGGGCCGTTCTGCTTGCAGGCCCACAGACGCAACGTCTGGGGTGAACGGTTGAGATGTTGCGCCGCCATGTTGGTCGGCAGCGTGGCGCGGAACTCTTGGTCCAGCGGGAGGATCACGTATGGGCTATTCATCAATTGCTCAAAGTACGCATTGGTCAGTGCGCTGGGCGGCATTAGGCACTATTTCGAACAATAGGGGTAAGCCTTGTCCGCAGGAGTCAGAGACTCGAAACTCAACAGGCGTCACTAGGCCTGCGCCCGCCTACACGCTCCCCCCAACAGATGCACTTCGAGACCAAACCCTATGACAGAGCATAGGCATCTAGCGGGCCGAATATCGTGGTCAGTCGAGCAGCTTGGGCCTCGCCACACGCGATCAGCGTCAGGCCACATGCACCGAGAGCAACAGCCGAGCAATTGACGGCAACCCACTTCATGACCTCGCCATGTCCCTCAGGTGTCCCCAGGGACTCTCCGGGGACTCCCCACAGACTAGGTGCGGTGTCCACCACCGGAACAGGTAGAGGACTCGCGTCGCCAGGTCGGTGCCTTGTGGCGCTGGCCCCCAGCGCTGCCGCACAACCACGCCAAAGGACCTGTCTGTGCAAGCATGGCGTAGGACGGCTTAGCCAAGGCCGGCAGGAAAGCAGAAACCCAGGCGCAGCGTCTACGTGGCGTCTACGTCTGCGGTTTTCACTGGGCTCGGGATCATCCGAAAATCGAGAGAACCCCGATGGATATTGGTAGGCCGTGCAGGACTTGAACCTGCGACCAAAGGATTATGAGTCCTCTGCTCTAACCAACTGAGCTAACGGCCCTGAGTGACCCGGCCGGCGCCAGGAGCGCGGATTGTATAGGGCAGTTGGCAGCGACCTACTTCTGCGACAGCGCGTTGCTGACCATGCGCGAGGTGATGTCGACGATCTGGATCATGCGGTCGTAGGCCATGCGGGTGGGGCCGATCACGCCCAGGGTGCCCACCACCTGCCCATCCACCTCGTAGGGCGCGGAGACGATGGAGAGCTCCTCGAAGGGCACGACCTGGCTCTCGCCGCCGATATAGATGCGCACGCCCTCGGCGCGGCTGGAGACGTCGAGCAGGCGCATCAGCTGGGTCTTCTGCTCGAACATCTCGAACAGGCGCCGCAGGCTGCCCATGTCGTTGTTGAAGTCCTGCACGGTGAGCAGATTGCGCTCGCCAGAGATCACCACGCGCTCTTCCTCATGCTCCAGTGCCTCGGTGCCGACCTGCACGGCGGTATTCATCAGCAGGCCGATCTCGCCCTTCAGCGCATCCACTTCGCTCCTCAGGCGCTCGCGCACCGCCTCCAGGGTGAGGCCGGCGTAATGGGCGTTGAGGCGGTTGCTGGCCTCGGCCAGCTCGGCCTGGTTGAGATCCTGCGCGGTGAAGATCACGCGGTTCTGCACATCGCCGTCGGGCGAGACCATGATCACCAGCACACGCCGCTCGCCCAGGCGCAGGAACTCGATGTGGTGGAACACGCTGGGCTTGCGCGGCGCGGTGACCACGCCGACAAAGCTCGACAGGCTGGACAGCAGATGCGCGGCGCTGGCGATCACGCGCTGCGGCTGGTCGGGCTGCAACTGCGTCTCGATCGGCCGCGCGTCCGCACCCAGCAGGGCCGGCTGCGCCGTCAGCATGGTGTCGACGAAGAGGCGATAGCCGCGCGCGGTGGGAATGCGGCCGGCACTGGTGTGCGGGCTGGCGATCAGGCCCAGTTCCTCCAGATCGGCCATCACATTGCGTATGGTCGCGGGCGAGAGCTCCAGGCCCGAGGCCTTGGACAGCGTGCGCGAACCCACGGGCTGACCGTCCGCGATATAGCGTTCGACCAGGGTTTTCAGCAGTGATTTGGAGCGCTCGTCGAGCATGGTTTTCATTGTACGGACAGGCCCGCCATGTTCCGCAAGTCGTCGCAACCCTGTGGTGTAATTCTGCGCATGGCCAAGCGATTCCGTCATGTGGCGTTAGTGGGCAAGCACCAGGCCAGGGGCATACGCCCTGTGCTTGAGGAGATTGCCGAGTTCGTGGCCGGCCTCGGCCTGGAAGTCTCGCTGGAGCGCGAGACCGCCCTGAACACCGGCATCACCGCCTTCGACGCCCTCTCCAACGACGAATTAGGCCGCGAGTGCGATCTGGCCATCGTCGTCGGTGGCGACGGCACCATGCTGGGCTTTGCCCGCGAGATGGCAAGACATGGCACCCCGCTGGTGGGCATCAACCAGGGCCGGCTCGGCTTCATCACCGACATCTCGATCGAGCGCTTTCGCGAGGCGCTCGAGCCCATCCTGGCCGGCACCTACGAAAAAGAGCAGCGCGCCATGCTGGAAGGCGCGGTCTGGCGGGATGAGCGCATCATCTTCGAGGGCCTGGCCCTCAACGACGTGGTGGTGAGCCGCGGCGCCACCGCCTCGATGGTGGAACTGCGCGTGGACGTGGGCGACGAGTTCGTGGCCAATCTGCGCGCCGACGGCGTGATCGTCGCCTCGCCCACCGGCTCCACCGCCTATTCGCTGTCGGCCGGCGGGCCCATCCTGCACCCCAGCATCGGCGGCTGGGTGCTGGTGCCGATCGCCTCGCACACGCTCTCCAACCGCCCCATCGTGCTGCCCGACCTGGGCGAGATCCGGCTGGAGATCGTGGCCGGCCGCGATGCCAGCGTGAATTTCGACATGCAGAGCCTGGCCAGCCTGTTGCACGGCGACCGCATCACCGTGCGGCGCTCCAAGCACAAGGTCTGCTTCCTGCATCCGACCGGCTGGAGTTATTACGCCACGCTGCGCCGCAAGCTGCGCTGGTACGAAGGGGTGAGTTGAATGCTGCGGCGCCTGAACCTGCGCGATTTCGTGATCGTGCCCGAACTTGAACTCGACTTCAGCAACGGCTTTGCGGTGCTCACCGGCGAGACCGGCGCCGGCAAGTCCATCCTGATCGACGCCCTGCAGCTCGCGCTGGGCAGCCGCGGCGATGCCGGGGTGGTGCGCGAGGGCGCGGCGCGGGCCGAGATCACGGCCGAGTTCGACCGCCCCGCCTCGCTGCACGACTGGCTCACCGAGGCCGGCTTTGACGGCGACGACGATTGCCTGCTACTGCGCCGTGTCATCGATGCGCAGGGCAAGAGCCGCGCCTGGATCAATGGCAGCGCCGCCACGGTGGCGCAGCTGCGCGAGCTGGCCGACAGCCTGCTCGACATCCATGGCCAGCATGCCTGGCAAGGCCTGACCCGCGCGCCCGCGGTGCGCGCCCTGCTGGACGGTTATGCCGGCATCGAAACCGCGCTGGTCACCAAGACATACGCCGACTGGAAGCAGGCCAGCGAGGGCCTGGAGGCGGCGCAGGCGCGCCAGGGCGAGCTGGCGCGCGAGCATGAACGCCTGAGCTGGCAGATCGGCGAGCTCGATCGCCTGGCGCCCGGCGCCGATGAATGGGACGAGCTGAACGGTGAACACCAGCGGCTCTCGCATGCGCAGTCGCTGATGGATGCGGCGCGCAAGGCGCTCGAAGCTCTCAGCGAGGCCGAGCTCAATGCCGAGGGCCTGACGCAACGCGCGCTGGACGATCTGCAGGACGTGCTGGCCTACGACGCCCGCCTGCAGCCCGCCGTCGAGGCCTTGCAGGGCGTGCAGGCGCAGCTGCAGGATGCCACGCACACGCTCAGCGCCTATTTGCACGGCGCCGACATGGAGCCCGAGCGCTTGCAGGAGCTGGACGAACGCCTCTCCGCCTGGGTGGCGCTGGCGCGCCGCTACCGGCGCCAGCCGGCCGAGCTGCCGGCCCTGCTGCGGGAATGGAAGCAGGAGCTTGCGGCGCTGGACGCTGCCAGCGATCTGGCCGCCCTGCAGGCCGCGCTGGAGCGGACGCGCCAGGCCTATGAACAGGAAGCGCGGCGCCTCAGCGCCGCACGCGCCAAGGCGGCGCCGCAGCTCGCGGCCGCAGTCACCCAGGCCATGCAGCTGCTGGGCATGGCCGGCGGCAGTTTCGAGATCGCCCTGCTCAAGCAGGAACAACCGCAGAGCTTCGGCCTGGAGTCGGCCGAATTCCTGGTGGCGGGACACGCCGGCAGCACGCCGCGGCCGCTGGCCAAGGTGGCCTCGGGCGGCGAACTCTCGCGCATCGCGCTGGCGATCGCCGTCACCACCTGCCAGCAGCAGGACAGCGGCGCCGGCACCCTGATCTTTGACGAGATCGATGCCGGCGTGGGCGGCGCCGTGGCCGAGACCGTGGGCCGGCTGATGAAGCAGCTGGGGCGCGAGCGCCAGGTGCTGGCCGTTACCCACCTGCCCCAGGTGGCCGCCTGCGCCGACCAGCATTTCGTCGTCTCCAAGGCCCTGCGCGCCGGCGTCACCTGCAGCGATGTGCAGCCGGTGCATGGCGAGGCGCGCGTGGCCGAGATCGCCCGCATGCTGGGCGGCGAGCGCCTCTCGTCCACCAGCATTGCCCACGCGCAGGAGATGCTGGATCTCTCCAACACCGGCGCGGCAGCGCGCAGCAAGAAGGCCAGGTCATGAGCAGCAATAGCAAGCGGGGGGCCGAGGCCAAGCCAGCGCCGCAAAGCGATGTGGTGCTGGTCACGGGCGTGTCGGGCGGCGGCAAGTCCATCGCCATGCATGCGCTGGAGGACGCCGGTTTCTTCTGCGTGGACAACCTGCCGCCCGAGCTGCTGCTGGAATTCCTGACGCTGGAAAAGCAGCGCGGCAAGCGCCGCGTCGCGATCGCGGTGGACGTGCGCAGCGCCGGCTCGCTGCCGCACCTGCTGCCGCTCATCAAGCAACTGCGCACCGAGGGTGTGGGCCTGCGCTCGATCTTCCTGGACGCCAATACCGACACCCTGATGCGGCGCTTCTCCGAAACGCGCCGCCCGCATCCGCTGCGTCAGGCCCAGCAGGACGGCGAGGATGCGCACCGCATCCTGCTGGACGCGATCGAGCTGGAGCGCGAGCTGCTGGCGGCGCTGCGCGTGGAGTCAACGGTGATCGACACCAGCCAACTGCGGCCCGCGCAATTGCGCGCCTGGGTGCGCGATCTGGTGGTGGTGAGCGGCACCTCGCTGACCCTGGTGTTCGAATCCTTCGCCTTCAAGCATGGCGTGCCCAGCGATGCCGATTTCGTCTTCGACGTGCGCGTGCTACCCAACCCCTATTACGACCGCGAGCTGCGTCCGCTGACCGGCCGCGATGCGCCGGTGGCCGAGTATCTGGAGGCCCAGCCCGAGGTGCGCCTGATGCTGGGCCAGATCGGTGCCTTCATCTCGCAATGGCTGCCCAATTTCGCGGCCGACCAGCGCAGCTACCTGACCGTGGCGATCGGCTGCACCGGCGGCCAGCACCGCTCGGTCTATCTGGTGGAAACGCTGTCCAAGCAGTTCGCCTATCACGGCCAGGTGCTCAAGCGGCACCGCGAGCTGGACGCGAAGTAATCAGCCCGCCTGCTCGTCCTGCAGCAGCAGGACCATGGCCACCACCGAGACCACCGGAAACAGGATCACCATGCCCAGCAGCCAGGGCAGCACGCGGCGGCCGGCATGCTTGAGGGCCACACCCACGAAGCTGATATGGGCGATCACGCAAACCGCCAGACCGAGGCCCCACAGGGTGGCCTTGGCCCCGTCGACCTCGTCCATATTGGCCGCCGAGATCAGAAACCACAGGCAGGTGGCGCCCGCGAGGGCCGCCACCACGGCCGATTCGATCGCGCTCTTGACGGCGGGCTTGGCAGTGCTTTGCATGGTGTGGGGTCGGCTGTCGAGGGGGGCAAGCATACGCCATCCATCCGCCATCAATCCAGCAGGCGCTTGAGCGGCGCCGGCAGCGCATAACTGGCCAGGCGCTCGCGCGCCACCCAGACGCCGCCGCTCAACTCGGGAGCAGGCCCCGCCACCTCGGCGCGGCGCGGATGCAGCACCCAATCCAGATGCGTCAGCGCGTGCTGGATCACCGGCAGCACCTCGGCGCTGGCGCCCAGGCCGGCAAGTCCGTCCAACTGCCGCTGCAGCGCGGCCTCGTCGTCGAACAGCGGCAGGGTCCACAGCCCCGCCCAGACACCCGTGGCCGGGCGCTGTTCGAGCCAGATGCGGCCCTCATGCTCCAGCCACAACCACCAGTTCTCGCGCCGGCTGCGCTTGAGCTTGCGCGTCTTATTGGGCAGGCGCTGCGGCTCGCCCTGGGCGCGCGCCAGGCACAGCTCGCTCACCGGGCACAGCAGGCATTGCGGCGTGCGCACGCTGCACAGGCTGGCGCCCAGATCCATCAGGCCCTGGGTATAGCTGGGCATGTCGGCGCTGGCGGGCAGCAGCTCGCCGGCCCGCTGCCACAGCAGCTTTTCCTGCGCCGCACTGGCCAGGTCGCCGTCGAAGGCCAGCAGCCTGGACAGCACGCGCTTGACGTTGCCGTCCAGGATGGCGACGCGCTCGCCAAAGCAGAAGGAGGCCACCGCCGCGGCGGTGGAGCGGCCGATGCCGGGCAGGGTCTGCAGGAGTTCGGCGCTGCGCGGAAACTCGCCGCCATGCAGCTCGCAGACGGCCTGGGCGCAGCGGTGCAGATTGCGGGCACGGCTGTAATAGCCCAGGCCCGCCCACAAGGTCAGCACCTCGTCCAGCGGCGCCGCGGCCAGCTCGCGCACGCTCGGGAAGCTGGCGAGAAAGCGCTGGTAATAGCCCAGCACCGTGCTCACCTGGGTCTGCTGCAACATGATCTCGGACAGCCAGACGCGGTAGGGATCGCGTGTGTTCTGCCAGGGCAGCGCGTTGCGCCCATGGCTGCGCTGCCAGGCCACCAAGGTGGGGGCGAACAGGGCTTGGATCGCGGCGGGGTTGGGCTCTTCTTCTCTCATGCGCGGCGCATGCTAACGCGTGAATCAGCGCCTGAGTCAGCGCTTTTGGCAGGACGGGCAGTAATAGGTCGAGCGCTGCCCCTGCACGATGCGGCGTATCGGCGTGCCGCAGACCAGGCAGGGCTCGCCCTCGCGGCCGTAGACCTGGGCCTGCATCTGGAAGCTGCCGGCCACGCCATGCGCGTCCTTGAAGTCGCGCAGCGTCGTGCCCCCGGCCTCCACCGCCTGCGCCAGGATCTCGCGCACCGCCAGGGCCAGGCGGCCGGCACGCGGCCGGCTCAGGCGCTGCGCCTGCAGGCGCGGATCGATGCCGGCGCGGAACAGGGCCTCGCAGGCGTAGATATTGCCGGCGCCCACCACGATGTCGCCCGCCAGCAGGGCCTGCTTGATGGCCACGCGCCGGCCGCTCAGGCCGGCATGCAGATGCGCGCCATCGAAGCGCGCGTCGAAGGGCTCCAGCCCCAGGCCGGCCAGCAGCTTGGCGGCCGGGTCGGCATCCAGGGCATCCGACCAGACCACCGCACCGAAGCGGCGCGGATCGGTCAGGCGCAGGCTGCCGCGGTTGGTGAGCAATTCAAAATGGTCATGCGGCCCGGCCGGCGGCGCATGCTCCCGGAAGGCCAGCGAGCCCGACATGCCCAGATGCAGCAGCAGACCGCCCGGCTCCAGCGGCAGCCAGAGGTATTTGCCGCGCCGCCGCACCTCGCCCACGCGGCGCCCCACCAGACTTTGCGGCGCAACACCCAACGGCCAGCGCAGCGGCTTGCCCAGCCTGAGTTCGAGCACGCGGGCTCCGGCAATGGCGTCGGCAAAGCTGCGGCGCGTGACTTCGACTTCGGGCAATTCAGGCATGACTCATGATACGAGCGACGCCTTGCCTAGAATGACTGCAGGGCCAGCTCGCACGGGCTGGCCCATTCGTTCTCCAGGAGCCCCGCATGCCCGCCTCGAATCGCCGCCCGCCCGCCAAACCGCTGTGGGCGCCGGCCATCCTGTCCGTCCTGATGGGCTGCGCCGCTCCGGCCTGGGCCGCCAGCGAGGCCGACTCCGCACCGGCCGTGATCAGCAATTCGGCGATGGATGCGCCGCTGTTCTACCAGCTGCTGATCGGCGAGCTGGAGCTCAATGCCGGACAGGCCGGCACCGCCTACCAGGTGCTGCTGGACGCGGCGCGCCGCACCCAGGACCAGGCCCTGTTCAAGCGCGTGGTGAGCATTGCCCTGCAGGCACGCGCCGGCGAGCAGGCACTGATCGCCGCCAAGGCCTGGCGCGATGCCTCGCCCGATTCCGTCGACGCCCATCAATCGCTGCTGCAGTTGCTGGCCCTGCTCAACAAGCCGGCCGAGGCTGCCGCGCCGCTGAAGTCGCTGCTGGCCCTGACGCCGGCCGCGCAGCGCGGCGCGGTGCTGGCATCGCTGCCCCAGCTGTTCCAGCGCGCGCCCGAGCCCAAGCAGGTGCTGGCAGGCCTCAAGCCGACGTTGCAGGAGGCGGCCCAACAGCCCGACACCCGCATGATGGGCATGCTGGTGCTGGCCAAGCTGGAGCAGGTGGCCGATGAGGTCGACGACGCCATGGCGCTGATTCGCAGCGCCGCCAGCGAATTCCCAGACGCCGAGGAGCCGCTGATCCTGGCCCTGGATCTGATGGGGCAGCGCGCCGAGGCCGAGACGCTGATCAGGTCGGCCCTGCAGGCCAAGCCCGACAACCACGGCCTGCGCCAGGCCTACGGCCGCGCCCTGGCGCGCGCCCAGCGCCCGGCCGATGCCGCACGCGAGTTCCGCCTGCTGACCGAGCAGATGCCCGACAACCCCTCGTCCTGGCTGGCGCTGGGTTCGCTGGAGCTGGAGCTGGGCCATGCCGAGGCGGCCGACGGCGCGCTGCGCAGCTTTCTGAAACGGCTGGAGGGCGACAAGGCGGCCGAGCCCGAGCTCAGCGATGCCGGCAAGGATGCGCGCCAGCAGGCCTGGCTGCTGCTGGCCCAAGCGGCCGAGATGCGCGGCGAGCTGAAGGCGGCCGAGGCCTGGCTGCTGCGCGTGGATGCGCCGCAGCGCCAGATGGAAACCCAGCTGCGCCGCGCCTCGCTGCTGGCGCGGCAGGGCAAGCTGGCGCAGGCGCGCCAGCTCATCCAGGCCCTGCCCGGCGAGCGCGAACAGGATCTGCGCGCCAAGCTGTTGGCCGAGGCCCAGCTGCTGCGCGATGCACGTGAATGGGCGCCGGCGCTGGACGTGCTGAGCAAGGCCAGCGAGCGCTTCCCGGACGATGCCGATCTGATCTACGAGCGCTCGATGATGGCCGAGAAGCTGGGGCGCACCGCGGAGATGGAAGCGCTGCTGCGCAAGGTGATCGAACTGCGCCCCAGCCACTACCACGCCTACAACGCGCTGGGCTATTCGCTCGCTGATCGCAAGGAGCGCCTGCCCGAGGCGCGCGAGCTGATCGCCAAGGCGCTCAGCTTCGCGCCGCAGGAGCCCTTCATCGTCGACAGCATGGGCTGGGTGGAGTACCGCATGGGCAAGCTCGACGAGGCCGAGCGCCTGCTGCGCCAGGCCTATGGCTCGCGCCCCGACGCCGAGATCGCCGCCCACCTGGGTGAGGTGCTGTGGGCGGCCGGCCAGCGCGACGAAGCCAAGCGCATCTGGGCCGAGGGCAGCAAGCGCGACCCCAAGAACGAAGCCCTGCGCGAGACCATGCAGCGCCTCAAAGCCAAGCCATGAGGCGTGCGCTCGCGCTTTGCGCCTGCCTGGCCCTGGCGGCCTGCGTCAGCGTGCCGCCGCAACCGCAGCCCTATCAGGCCCAGGCCGAGGATCTGCGCCTGAGCGGCCGCCTGAGCGTGCAGGTGGCGGCACTCAACGGCGCCCGCGCCCAGGGCGGCAATGCCGGCTTCGAGCTGCAGGGCTCGGCCAAGGCCGGGCAACTGGAACTCAGCACCCCGCTGGGCAGCCTGCTGGCGCGCGCGCGCTGGAGCGGCAGCGAGGTGCTGCTGCAGACCCCCAGCGATGAACGCCGCTTCGACGATCTCGACGCCCTCACCCGCGAGTTGCTGGGCGAGGCCATTCCCATCGCCGCCATGTTCGACTGGCTGATGGGCCGCCCCTGGCCGCAGGCCGCGCACCTGCGCAGGCCCGGCGACGAGGCCGGCTTCCGGCAACTGGGCTGGGAGGTGGACCTGAGCCGCTACGAGGAGGGTCTGATCCTGGCCAGGCGCAGCACCGAACCCGAGGCCACGCTGCGCGTGCGCCTCGACCCCAAGCCCTGACACGCTGCCATGCAAGCGCTCTACGACGTTCCGGCCCCGGCCAAGCTCAATCTCTTTCTGCATGTGGTGGGCAAGCGGCCCGACGGCTATCACCTGCTCGAATCGGTCTTCGCGCTGATCGACTGGGCCGACACCCTGCACTTCGAGAAGCGCGGCGATGGCCAGTTGCTGCGCCATGACCGGGGCGACGCCCTGCCCGCCGACGACCTCTGCCTGCGCGCCGCGCGCGCCCTGCAGCGCGAGAGCGGCTGCGCGCTGGGCGCCGACATCCATATCGAGAAGCGCCTGCCCGCCGGTGCCGGCATGGGCGGCGGCTCCTCGGACGCCGCCTCCACCCTGCTGGCGTTGAACCGGCTCTGGGGCCTGCACTGGCCGCGCGCACGCCTGCTTCCGCTCGGTCTGAGCCTGGGTGCCGATGTGCCCTTCTTCCTGGGCGGCAGCAATGCCTTTGTCGAAGGCGTGGGCGAAATCCTGCACCCCATCGCGCTGCCCGCCCAGACCCTGGCGGTGCTGAAACCGGCCACGAGCATAGGCACCAAGGAAATATTTTCGTCGCCGCTCTTGCAGAGATCAAAAAGCGTGGCTATAGTAGCGGGCTTTCCTGCACACAATAGCAGCGAAGACAAAACGAGGTCCGACTGGCTTGCCAGCGTGATTCAAGGTTGGGGTCGCAACGATTTGCAAGCCGCCGCCGAGCATCACAGTACCGAAGTGAGTCAGGCGCTGCGACTGCTGCAAGACCGCTTCGGCAACAGCCGGATGACGGGCTCGGGCAGTGCGGTGTTTGCCAGAGTGTCAGGAGAAACGTTGCAAGACGAAGCGCCGCAAGGCGCAGGCATGTCGGACCAGGCCATGGCGACAAATCTGGAGGATCTTCCTCCGGGATGGCTCGGAAAAATATGCCGCAGTTTGGATGCTCATCCGCTTCGCGAATGGGCTGAAGACTGAGTAAAGTTATGGGGTGCTGCAGCTCTGCAGTGTCCTGTGTAGGGGAGTCGCCAAGTTGGTTAAGGCATCGGATTTTGATTCCGACATGCGAAGGTTCGAATCCTTCTTCCCCTGCCAAATTTCTTTTCCACCTCCGGGGCCTTGGCGCCCCGCTCGGCTGGCCAAAGGCCACTGACTCAAAGGATGGCCTGTGCTGCTCAATACCGTCCTCTTCACCGGTAACGCGAACCCGGTCCTCTCCCAAGAAATTGCCACCCATCTGGGCGTGGACCTCGGCAAGGCCGTGGTCGGTCGCTTCTCCGATGGCGAGGTGACGGTCGAGATCCAGCAGAACGTGCGTGCCCGCGACGTGTTCGTGATCCAGCCGACCTGCGCGCCGACCAACGAGAACCTGATGGAACTGCTCATCATGGTCGATGCCTTGAAGCGTGCCAGCGCACGCCGCATCACCGCGGTGATCCCCTACTTCGGCTACGCCCGCCAAGACCGCCGCCCGCGCTCCACGCGCGTGCCGATCTCGGCCAAGGTGGTGGCCAATCTGCTGGAGACCGTGGGCGTCGAGCGCGTGCTCACCATGGACCTGCACGCCGACCAGATCCAGGGCTTCTTCGACATCCCGGTCGACAACATCTACGCCTCGCCGGTGCTGCTGTCGGACCTGAAGGCCCGCAACTATTCCAACCTGGTGGTGGTCAGCCCCGACGTCGGCGGCGTGGTGCGCGCCCGCGCCCTGGCCAAGCAGCTGGGCTGCGACCTGGCCATCATCGACAAGCGCCGCCCCGCGGCCAATGTCTCCGAAGTGATGCATGTGATCGGCGAAATCGACGGCCGCAACTGCGTCATCATGGACGACATGATCGACACCGCCGGCACGCTGGTGAAGGCTGCCGAGGTGCTGAAGGACCGCGGCGCCAAGAGCGTGTTTGCCTATTGCACCCACCCCATCCTGTCCGGCCCGGCGATCGAGCGCATTTCCGGTTCGCACCTGGACGAGGTGGTGATCAGCAACACCATTCCCCTGTCCGACGCGGCCAAGGCCTGCGGCAAGATCCGCCAGCTGTCGGTGGCCTTCCTGTTCGCCGAGACCATCCGCCGCATTTCGGACGGTGAGTCGGTGACCTCCTTGTTCTCGGAGCAGAACAACAACTTCTAAGACATTGGCGCCGGGCCCTCACGGGCGTGGCGTGATGAGCCGTGATCGCAAGATCACATTCCTTGAGCACCTGGTCGCGGGTGCTCTATCCATTTTGGAGAACCATATGAAATTCACCGCTTTCGAGCGCAAGCTGCAGGGGACCGGAGCGAGCCGCCGCCTGCGTATCTCGGGCAAGGTGCCTGCCATTGTGTACGGCGCTGGCGAACCCGCCACCATCGAGCTGGACCACAACGCGCTGTTCCACGCCATGAAGAAGGAAGCCTTCCACAGCTCCATCCTCGAGATGGAACTGAACGGCGCCGTCTCGCAAGTGCTGCTGCGTGATTACCAGATGCACCCCTACAAGCCGCAAGTCCTGCACGTGGACTTCCAGCGCGTGGACAGCACCACCAAGATCACCAAGAAGGTGCCCCTGCACTTCGTGGGCGAAGAGAACTCGCCGGCCGTCAAGCTGGACCACTGCACCGTCAACCACGTTGTGACGCAGCTGGAAATCACCTGCCTGGCCCAGCAGCTGCCCGAGTTCATCGAAGTGGACCTGAGCGGCCTGACCAAGGGTCATTCGGTGCACGTGAACGACATCAAGCTGGCCGATCACATCAAGGTCAAGGTCCACGGCAAGCCCAACCCCGTGATCGCCACGCCGGTTGAGCCGGTGGCCGAAGAGGTCATCGTGGTCGCCGCCGCTCCTGCCGACGACGGCAAGGGCAAGAAGAAGGGCAAGAAGTAATTCTTGCTTCAGCCTCATCCAAAGGCACGAAGGCCCTGCTCTGCAGGGCCTTTTTTCTTGCACGCTCGCATCGATAATCCTCGCCATGATTCGACTCTTTGTGGGCCTGGGCAATCCCGGGCCGGAATACGAGGACACGCGCCACAACGCCGGCTTCTGGTGGATAGACGGCCTGGCGCGCGGCCTGGGTGCCCACCTGCAGGTGGAGCGCAGCTATTACGGCCTGGTGGCGCGCGTCAACAACGCGCCCGGTGCACCCGGCCCGATCTGGCTGCTGCAGCCCATGACCTTCATGAACCTCAGCGGCAAATCGGTGGCGGCGCTGGCGCGCTTCTTCAAGATCGCGCCCGAGGAGATCCTCGCCATCCATGACGAACTCGACATCGCGCCCGGCGAGATGAAGATGAAGCTGGGCGGCGGCAATGGCGGCCACAACGGGCTCAAGGACATGCAGGCCCAGCTCGGCTCGGCCAATTTCTGGCGCCTGCGCCTGGGTATCGGCCATCCCGGCATCAAGGCCGAGGTGGCCAACTATGTGCTGCGCAAGCCGCCGCTGGCGGAGCGCCAGGCGGTGGAGGATTGCATTGGCAAGTCCTACCAGGCGGTGGAGCTGATGCTCAAGGGCGAGATGGACAAGGCGCTGGCCAAGATCCACGCCAAGCCGCCAAGGCCCAAGCCACCCAAGCCGCCAGCGCCGGTGGGCACCGAAGTCGCATCATGAGCAAGGCGATCCGCCTGTTTAGCACCGCGCTGCTGCTGGCAGCCTGCGGCAGTGACGGATCGTTGGCGCAGACCCAGCCGCAGAGCACCACGATTTACCGCTGCGGCCCCGATGGACGCGAGCTGCGCGGCAGCCCCTGCCCGCTGGATGCCAAGGCCAGCGCGCAGACCCTGCCCTACGACCAACCCTCCGCCGCACAGACCGCCGAGGCCAGGCAGCGCGCGGCACACGAGGCCAAGCAGGCCAACGCGATGGAGCAGGCCCGCCTCAAGCAGGAGGCCGAACAGCAGCGCCACGCGGCGCCGGCGACGGGCATCCATGGCCATCGCGGCCAAACCAGCGACAAGCCGGCACGCGCCGCCAGCGCCGCCGCAGCGCAGCAGCCGTCCAAGCCCAAGCCGCCCAAGAAACCCAAAGCACCCAAGCTGCCCAAGGCGCCCGAGCCGAGCAACTGAGTTGGCTCAAATGCCGCGCTGCACAAGCCCGGCTAGAATGCCGCTCGTTGGTGCTCGCCCAGCCATTCATGTCTGGGCAGTTAAACGGGAATCAGAAGGGCGCGTCTCGCCGAGGCAAACCCAACCTGAGCTGTCCCCGCAACGGTAAGTGGATGGAGCCCTCAGTGCTCCAAGGCCCGTACAGCAATCCACTGGCGCAATTGCGCTGGGAAGGATGCGGCGCTTGAATCCACCAGCCCGGATACCGGCCAACAGGTGATGCATCGCGACGCGATGCGTCGATTCACAGGGGCCTGCGGGGAAGCTGGCACCTGGCTGTTTGCTGTCTGGATTCCATGAGCTTTTCCCTCGCACACGCGGCTTCCCTGCCTGCGCCTACCCACGCCCGTACCCTGCTGGCCCTGGCCGCTGCCACGCTGGCCATCCTCCCCCACGCCGCGCTCGCCCAAGGCGGCGCCGGCCCCAACAAGCTGGGCACCGTGGTGGTCACCGCCACCCGCTCGCCGATGAAGCTCAGCGAGGTGCTGGCCGATTTCACCGTCATCACGCGTGAAGACATCGAGCGCCAGGCCTTTGGCGGCATCGGCGACCTGCTGCGCAACGCCGGTTGCGTGGAGATGGTGCGCAACGGCGGCCCGGCGCTGAACACCTCGCTGTTCCTGCGCGGCGCCGATACGCGCCACACCGTGGTGCTGATCGACGGCGTGCGCGTCGACTCGCAAGCCAGCAGCGGCACCAGCTGGCTTGCGATCCCGATCTCGCAGGTCGAGCGTGTGGAAGTGCTGAAGGGCCCGGCCAGCGCGATCTACGGCTCCGATGCCGTCGGCGGCGTGGTGCAGATCATCACCCGCAAGGGCGGCAGCAAGACCCAGGCCGATCTGGGTTTGGGCTTCGGCAGCCTCGGCACGCGCAAGGCCGATGCCGGCATCACCGGCACGGCCGGCATCATCGACTACGCGCTCAGCGGTGCCGTCGAGCGCAGCGATGGCTTCAACGCCACCCTGGATCTGCCCGGCAGCTTCAGCTATGTGCCCGACCGCGACGGCTGGCGCAGCCACAACGTGAAGTTCCGCGTCGGCGCGCAGCTGAACGCCGAGCATCGCCTCGAAGCCATCGCCCTGAAGAGTCATGCCGATGCGCAGTACGACAGCTCCAAGTCCAAGCCCCTCAACGACGACCACAGCATCCAGGACACCGAGGCCAAGCAGCTGAGCTGGAGCGCGCAATGGCTGCCGGCCCTGCAGACCCAGACCAGCCTGGGCGAATCGAGCGAGCGCTACGAGACCAAGCCCTCGCCCTACCTGACCAAGACGCGCATCCGCAATCTGGCGCTGAACGGCAGCTACGAGTTCGCCAAGAACCGCCAGCTCAACTTCATCCTCGAGCGTCGCGAAGACCGGCTTGAAAACACCGGCCTGGTGGCCAGCCTGCACGGCGAGGATCAGCGTCATCAGAACGCCGCGGCGCTCGGCTGGCTGATGAGCGAAGGCGCGTTCAGCCTGCAAGCCCATGCCCGCCACGACCAGGACAGCCAGTTCGGCGGCGTCAACACCGGCACGCTGGCGCTGGGCTGGCTGCTCGCGCCCACGCTGCGCGTCGTCGGCTCGGCCGGCACGGCCTTCCGCGCGCCCTCGCTGTACCAGCGCGGCAGCGTCTACGGCCCCGACCTCGGCAAGCCCGGCGTCAAGCCGCTGGAGGCCGAGCATGGCCGCAATATCGAGTTCGGCCTCAAGTACAACGAAGGCCTGAACGAGGCCTCCATCACCGCCTACCGCAACCACGTCAAGGACCTGATCGTGTTCGGCGCCGCCGGCAGCTGCCAGAGCGCCTTCGGCTGCTATGCCAATGTCAGCAAGGCGCGCCTGCAGGGCGTCAGCCTGGCGGCGGGCACGCAGCTCGGCCCAGTGCGCCTCTCCGGCACGCTGGACCTGCAGGCGCCCAAGGACAAGAGCACCGACAAGCTGCTGGCACGCCGGGCCCGCGAGTACGGCACCCTGCGTGCCGATACGACGCTGGGCGCCTGGGCGCTGGGCGCGGCCGTGCAGGCCTCGGGCAAGCGTTACGACGACGCCGCCAACACCAAGCCGCTGGCGGGCTATGGCCTGATCAATCTGGACGCGCAATACAAGCTCAGCAACGAGCTGCGCCTGCAGCTGAATCTGGACAACGCCTTCAACCGCGCCTACCAGACCGCGGGTGGCTTTGCCCAGGCGCCGCGCACCCTGTTCGTGGGCCTGCGCTACAGCCCCACGCTGTAAGCAGCGACGATGGCCGCGCACCAGCTCATCGTCGGCGGCCAGCGCAGTGGCAAATCGCGCCACGCCGAGGCCCTGGCGCTGCGCTGGCTGCGCGCCGCGGCCACGCACCGCGTCAGCGTGCTCGCCACCGCCGCCGCGCATGACGAGGAGATGCGCTCACGCATCGCCCGCCACCGCGCGGATCGGCCGGCCGGCTTCGCCACGCTGGAGGAGCAGCGCCACCTCAGCCGGGCGCTGGCCGTGGCCGACGCGCCCGGCCATCTGGTGGTGGTGGACTGCCTGACGCTGTGGCTCACCAACTGGCTGATGCCCTTCGAGGCCGAGCCCGACCTGCCGGGCTGGCAGCGCGAGCAGGCCGCCCTGCTGGCCCTGCTGCCGCGCCTGCAGGGGCCGGTGCTGTTCGTCTCCAACGAGGTCGGCTGGGGCGTCAGCCCGCTGTCCAGCGCGGTGCGCCACTATGTGGACGAGCTGGGGCGGCTGAACCAGGCCATTGCCGCGCGCTGCGCGGACCTCACCCTGATGGTGGCCGGCCAGGCCTGGAGCCGGCCGGTCGAAGCGGAGTTGCCCTGATGATCAAGAAGATGAAGCCCTGGCTCCATGTCTGGCTGCTCGCGCTGGCCGCCCAGGCCGGCGCCGCGCCGGTGAGCGTGAAGGACGATCGCGGCCTGCTGCAGCAATGGCCCGCGCCGCCGCAGCGCATCGTCAGCCTGCTGCCCTCGCTCACCGAGACCGTCTGCGCGCTGGGTGCCTGCGAGCGCCTGGTAGGCGTGGACCGCTATTCCAACTACCCCGCCGCGGTGGACAAGCTGCCCAAGCTCGGCGGCCTGGATGACACCCAGGTGGAGAGCATCGTGGCGCTGCGGCCCGATGTGGTGCTGGTGGCGCCCAGCTCGCGCGTGCAGGACCGCCTGGCCGCGCTGGGCCTCAAGGTGGTGGTGCTGGAAACGCGCAGCCATGCCGACGTGAAGCGCGTGCTGCAAAGCGTCGGGCAGCTGCTCGCGGTGCCCGAGCCCCTGAAGGTCTGGCAGCAGATCGAGGCCCAGATGGCTGAGGCAGCCGCCAGCGTGCCGGCCAGCGCACGCGGCCTGACGGTTTACTACGAGGTCGACAGCTCGCCCTTTGCCGCCGGCGAGAGCTCCTTCATCGGCGAGACCCTGGCGCGCCTGGGGCCGCGCAACATCGTCGGCAAGGAGCTCGGGCCCTTCCCCAAGCTCAACCCCGAGTTCGTGGTGCGCGCCGATCCGCAGCTCATCATGGTGGCGCAACGCAATGCGGTGAAGCTGGCTGAGCGCCCGGGCTGGAACCAGATCCGCGCACTGAAGGACAAGCGCCTGTGCGTGTTCCCGCCGCAGGAGTCCGAGCTGATGGCAAGACCTGGCCCCCGGATGGGCGAGGCCGCCAAGTTCATGGCGCGCTGCCTGCGCGAGGTCGCCCCCAAATGAACGCCACCAAGCCGCTGCACCTGCTGCTGGGCCTGCTGCTGCTGAGCTGCGCGCTGAGCCTGCTGGGCGTGGCGGTGGGCAGCACGGGTTTCTCGCTGGAGATGCTGCAGCAGGGCGGCGACGCGATGCAGCAGCAGATAAGTCAACAAATCCTGTGGCAGATCCGCTTTCCGCGCTCGGCCGGCGCCTGGGCCGCGGGCGCCCTGCTGGGCCTGGCCGGCGCGGTGGCGCAGGGCCTGTTCCGCAACCCGCTGGCCGACCCCTATCTGCTCGGCGCCTCCGCGGGCGCCGGCCTGGGCGTGGCGGTGCTGCTGGTGCTGCTGGGCCTCTCGCCGGCGACGGCGGCCTGGTCGATGAAGCTGGGCCTCACCGGCGCGGCCTTTCTGGGCGCCGTGGCCGCCGTGCTGCTGACGCTGACGCTGGCGCGCGGTGTGCAGCAGACCATGCGCCTGCTGCTGGCCGGCGTGATCGTCGGCGTGGTGCTGGGCTCGGCCACCGCCCTGCTCACCATCATGACGCCCGACATCATGCGCCCCATGCAGGCCTTCATGCTGGGCACCACCGGCTTCCTCAGCTGGGCCTCGGTGTGGATCCTGCTGCCGGTGCTGCTCGGCTGCCTGCTGGTGGCGCTGGGCGCCAGCCGTGCGCTCGACGCGCTGACCCTGGGCGAGGCCACCGCGCGCTCGCTGGGCGTGCGCCTGCCGCTGGTGCGGCTGAGCCTGATCGCCACCCTGGCGCTGGCCACCGGCGCGGCCGTGGCCCAGGCCGGGCTGATCGCCTTCGTGGGCCTGGTGGCGCCGCACCTGGTGCGCAGCCGCACCCACAGCACGCATGGCTGGCTGCTGCTGCTGTCGGCCCTCACCGGCGGCGCCCTGCTGCTGGCCGCCGACATCGCAGCGCGCTGGCTGATCGCGCCGCAGGAGTTGCCGGTGGGCGTGGTCACCTCCATGCTGGGCGGTGCCTATCTGCTGCTGCTGATGCATCGCGGCAAGGTCGGGGAGCTGAAATGACGACGAATATGGCCCTCAACGCCGCCTTGCAGAGCCTGCGCCTGCAGGACGCCGAGATCCTGCGCGACATCGAGCTGGCCCTGCCCGCGGCCTGCTGGATGGCCGTGGTGGGGCCCAATGGCGCCGGCAAGTCGACCCTGCTGCGCGCGCTGGCCGGCCTGCTGCCGGCGCGGGCCCGCATCGATCTGCTGGGCCGCGAGCTGCAGCGCTGGGAGCCCCGGGCGCGCGCGCGCGCCCTCGCCTGGCTGGGCCAGAACGAGGCCAGCGCCGACGAACTCAGCGCCTACGAGGTGGTGATGCTGGGCCGCCTGCCGCACCAGGCCTGGCTGGCCCCGCCCAGCGCGCAGGATCATGAGGCCGTGGCCCGCGCCATGCACCGCACGCAGTGCTGGGATTGGCGCGAGCGCCCGCTGGCGCGCCTCTCGGGCGGCGAGCGCCAGCGCGTGCTGCTGGCGCGCGCGCTCGCCGTCGAGGCCCAGGTGCTGCTGATGGACGAGCCGCTGGCGCATCTGGACCCGCCGCACCAGGCCGACTGGCTGCAGATCGTGCGCGAGCTGGCGCGCCAGGGCGTGGCGGTGCTGAGCGTGCTGCACGAACTCAATATGGCGCTGCAGGCCGATCAGCTGGCGGTGATGCAGGGCGGGCGCCTGCGCCACCTCGGCCCGCCCGGCACGCCCGCCTGCCACCAGGCCCTGCAGGCCGCCTTTGAACAACGCCTGCACCTGGTGCAACTGGACGGCCATTGGCTGGCCCTGCCCTTCGATCCCGCGCCCAGGCCGCCGGCCGAGGGCGGCGCGCAGATCCTGCCGCTGCGCGGGTCTCAGAGGGCAACGCGATGAGCCGCCCCTGCGCCGCGCTGATGGTCAGCGCCCCGGCCTCGGGATCGGGCAAGACCAGCGTCAGCGCCGCGATCGCGCGCGCCCATGCCCGGCGCGGCCTCAAGGTGCGCGTCTTCAAGACCGGCCCCGACTACCTGGACCCGATGGTGCTGGCGCGCGCCAGCGGCCATGCCGTCTACCAGCTCGATCTCTTCATGGGCGGGCTGGCCCATTGCCAGCAGCTGCTGGCCGAGGCCGCCGAGGAGGCCGACCTGATCCTGGTCGAGGGCGTGATGGGCCTGTTCGACGGCAAGCCCAGCAGCGCCGACCTGGCGGCCGCCTTCGGCCTGCCGGTGCTGGCGGTGCTGGATGCCAGCGCCATGGCCCAGACCTTCGCGGCCCTGGCGCTGGGCCTGCAGGGCTTTCGCAGCGATATCCGGCTCTGCGGCGTGGTGGCCAACCGCGTCGGCAGCGCCGCCCATGGCGCCATGGTGGCCGAGGGCCTGCCGCCCACCCTGCCCCTGGTGGCCGCGATCGCGCGCCAGCAAGACCTGACCCTGCCGGAACGCCATCTGGGCCTGGTGCAGGCGCTGGAGCTGCCCGGGCTGGATGCGCAGCTCGATGCCTGGGCCGACGCCTGGGAGGCCGGCCTGGTGGACGGCTTCGAGTTCCCTCGCGTCGAGTTTGCGGGTCGGTCCGCTGAACCATTACCGCCCCTGCTGGCCGGCCGCCGCATCGCGCTGGCACAGGACGCCTGCTTCTCCTTCATCTACCCGGCCAACCTCGATTGCCTGCGCGCGCTCGGCGCCGAGCTCCGGCCCTTCTCGCCGCTGGCCGGCGAGGCCCTGCCGGACTGCGATGCGCTCTGGCTGCCGGGCGGCTACCCCGAGCTGCACGCCGCCGCGCTGCGCGCCCAACCCGGTTTCTTTGCCAGCCTGGCGCAACACCTGACCCTCGGCAAGCCGCTGCTGGCCGAATGCGGCGGCATGCTGTGCCTGCTGGACGAGCTGTGCGATGCCGAGGGCCGGGCCCAGCCCATGGCCGGCCTGCTGCCGGGCCGGGCGCAGATGCAGACCCGCCTGGCCGCACTGGGCCTGCAGGCGCTGGACTGGCCCGAAGGCACGCTGCGCGGCCACAGCTTCCATTACTCGACGCTGGACACGCCGCTGCTGCCGCTGGCGCGCGCCAGCAATCCCAATGGCGGCCGCACGGCCGAGGCGCTGTATGCCCAAGGCAGCCTGCGCGCCAGCTATGTGCACCATTACTTCCCATCCAACCCGGAGGCGCTCGCGCGCTTCTTTATCTCCGCCGGCCATCATGCAGATTGAAACCCCACCCGTCGATTACCAGCGCGTCCAGCCCAGCGCGGAGCGCCGCGGCCTCGTCATCGTCCACACCGGCGACGGCAAGGGCAAGAGCACGGCCGCCTTCGGCCTGGCGCTGCGCGCCCATGGCCGCGGCAAGGCGGTGAAGATCTACCAGTTCATGAAGGTTCCCAGCGCGCGCTTCGGCGAGCACCGCATGTTCGAGCAGCTGGGCCTGCCCATCGAGGGCCTGGGCGACGGCTTCAGCTGGAAGAGCAAGGACCTCGAGCATTCGGCCCAACTCGCACGCGACGGCTGGGCACGCGCCGAAAGCACGATACGCGCGGGCGAGCATTTCCTCGTCGTGCTGGACGAGATCATGTACCCGCTGCGCTATGGCTGGCTGCCGCTGGAGCCGGTGCTGCAAGCCCTGCGCGAGCGCCCCGCCCATGTGCATGTGCTGCTGACCGGGCGCAACGCGCCCGAGGAGCTGATCGCCCTGGCCGACACCGTCACCGAGATGGCCCTGGTCAAGCATCACTTCAAGGCCGGCGTGCCGGCGCAGCGCGGCATCGAAGACTGATTGTTCGATGCAGATGGCCCTGCTCCTGCCGCTCGCGATGCTGCTCGCCCTGCTGGTCGATCGCCTGTTCGGCGAGCCGCCCGCCTGGGCGCATCCGGTGGTCGGCATGGGCCGTTATCTGGGCCTCTTTTCGCAGCGCCTGCCGGCCCTGCGGCCCGCGCCCGCCTTCATCGGGGGCGCGCTGGCCTGGTGCCTCGGCGCGCTGGTGGTCGGCCTGCTGGCGGCCGCGCTAGAGGGCTGGCTGATCGGCCTGCTGCAGCCCTGGCGCTCGCCGCTGGCCCTGCTGGCCTGCGCCGGCGCGCTGGCGCTGCTGCTCAAGCCCCTGCTGGCCTGGTCCATGCTGAGCCAGGAGGTCGACGCGGTGGAGGCGGCGCTGCAGCGCTCGCTGCCCGAGGGGCGCGCGCGCCTGGCCCGGCTGGTGAGCCGCGACACGCTAGCGCTCAGCGCCGCCGAAGTTCGTGAAGCGGCCCTCGAATCCCTGGCCGAGAACCTCAACGACTCGGTGGTGGCGCCGCTGTTCTGGTTTGCCATCGCCGGCCTGCCGGGCGCCGCGGTCTACCGCTTCGCCAATACCGCCGATGCCATGTGGGGCTATCGCGGCCGCTGGGAATGGGCCGGCAAATGGGCGGCGCGCGCCGACGATGCGCTCTCCTGGCTGCCGGCCCGCCTGAGCGCCCTGGCCATGCTGGCCTGGCACTGGCGCCTGCTGCCCAGGCTGGCGCGCGAGGCCGCGCGCACGCCCTCGCCCAACAGCGGCTGGCCGATGGCGGCGCTGGCGCTGCGATTGAACCTGCGCCTGGCCAAGCCGGGTGTCTATGCCCTGAACGCAGGCGGCGCCACGCCCGTGGCCGCCGACATGGCGCGCGGGCAAGACCTGACCCTGCGCGGCATGCTGCGATCCGCCCTGCTGCTGATGCTGGGCGCCGCCGCCCTGCGCGGAGGTCTTATCCACTGATGCAAGAAAAAACCATGCATGGCGGCAGCGACTCCGGCCCGCCCATCCCGCACGATTTCTCCAGCAATGCCAGCCCGCTGGGCCCGCCGCCGGCCCTGCTGGACGCGCTGCTGGGCGCCGAGCGCGGCCGCTATCCCGACCCGCATTACCTGGCGCTGCGCGAGACCCTGGCGGCCGCCCATGGCCTCGCGCCCGAGCGCGTGCTACCCAGCGCCGGCGGCAGCGAGGCGATACGCCGGCTCAGCCTGGCGGCGCAGCTGGCCGGCCTGCAACAGGTCTGGGTGCCGCAGCCCGGTTATGGCGACTATGCCGCCGCCGCCCTGGCCCTGGGCCTGCAGGTGCGCGGCTATGCCTCGGTGGCCGAGCTGGCGGCGGGCCTGAGCGGGCCGGCGCTGGTCTGGGTCTGCGAGCCCTGCAACCCCACCGGCGCCAGCCTGGACACGCATGACTGGACCCAGCTGGGCGCCGCCCTGCGGGCCTCGGCCGCGCAGCTGGCCATCGACCAGGCCTACGAGCCGCTGCGCCTGGAGGGGCAGACGAGCCTGCCGCCGGCGCTGGCCGAGCAGGCCTGGCGCCTGCAGGGCCCCAACAAGGCCCTGGGCCTGACGGGGGTGCGCGCGGGCTATCTGCTGGCACCGGCCAGCGGCCGCTGGCTGGCCGCAATGCAAGACCTGGCCCCCAGCTGGGTGCTCTCCGGCGAGGGCTGCGCCCTCCTGAGCCATTGGCACAGCCCCGCCGCGCAGGCCTATCTGCGCGACGCCAGGGCGCGCCTGCTGGCATGGCGGGCCGTGCAACGCGAGCTGCTGGCCGAGCTGGGCTGGCGGCAACGCCCCAGCTGCAGCAATTTCTGGCTCACCCTGCCACCCGCCGAGCTGCCCCTGCCAGCGCTGCGCGCGCGCGGCATCAAGCTGCGCGATGCCGGCAGCTTCGGCCTGACCGGCTGGCTGCGCGTCTCCACCCAATCCCCCGCGGCGCAGCAGGCGCTGCGCCTCGCCCTGAAGGAGTTGATGCCATGACCGCCAAGGCCGTGATGGTGCTGGGCACCACCAGCAATGCCGGCAAGAGCTGGCTCGCCACCGCGCTGTGCCGCTGGTATGCGCGCCAGGGGCTCAGAGTCGCGCCCTACAAGGCACAGAACATGAGCAACAACGCCCGCGTCGTGCCCGGCCTGAACGGGGCGATGGGCGAGATCGGCAGCGCCCAGTACTTCCAGGCCCTGGCCGCGCGCTGCCTGCCCGAGGTGCGCATGAACCCGGTGCTGCTGAAGCCCGAGAAGGACACCGCCTCGCAGGTGATCGTGCTGGGCGAGGTGGACCGGCAGCTCACCGACATGCCCTGGCGCGAACGCAGCGAGCAACTCTGGCTGCGCGCGCGCCCGCCCCTGCACGAGCTGATGGCCGAGAACGATGTGGTGGTGATCGAGGGCGCGGGTTCGCCGGCCGAGATCAATCTGCACAGCAGCGATTACGTCAATATGCGCACCGCGCTGGAGGTGAACGCTGCCTGCCTGCTGGTGACCGACATCGACCGCGGCGGCGCCTTTGCCCATCTCTACGGCACGCACCAGCTGCTGCCCGCGCATGAACGCGCGCTGATACGCGGCTTTGTGCTGAACCGCTTCCGCGGCGATGCCCGCCTGCTGGCGCCCGGCCCGGCGCAGCTGCAGGCCCTCACCGGCGTGCCCACGGTGGCGGTGCTGCCGATGTGGCGCGGCCATGGCCTGCCCGAGGAAGACGGCGTGTTCGATGACGTCGCCAGCGGCAGCGGGCTGAAGATCGCCGTGGTGGCCTATCCGCGCCTGTCCAACCTGGACGAGTTCCAGGCCCTGCGCAGCCTGCCCGGCGTGCGCCTGAGCTGGGCGCGCGAGCCGGCGCAGCTGGAGGCGGCGGACTGGATCATCCTGCCCGGCTCCAAGGCGGTGGCGGCCGACCTGGCTTGGTTGCGCGCGCAACAGCTCGACCAGGCGATCGCCCGCCATGCCGCCGCCGGCAAACCCCTGCTGGGCATTTGCGGCGGCCTGCAGATGCTGGGCGAAAGCCTCTTGGACCCCTACCAGATCGACGGCAACGCGCCCGGCCTGGGCCTCTTGCCCCTGGTGACCCAGTTCGAGCGCGAGAAGCTGCTGCGCCCGGCCCAGCTGCAGTTCGCCGCCGATCTGCAGGGCCCCTGGGCGGCGCTGCACGGCGTGGCGGTGCAAGGCTACGAGATCCACCATGGCCGCACCGCGCAGCACCCCAGCATGGCGCCGGCCCAGGTGGCGCTACGCGATGACGCTGGCGCGGCGGTGGGCTGGCAGCAGGGCAGCGTGCTGGGCCTGTACGCCCATGGCCTGTTCGAGCAGCCGGCCCTGCTGCGCGCGCTGTTCGGCACCGAGGTGCAGACGCTGGACGCGGTGTTCGATGGCCTGGCCGATTTCATCGACCGGCATTTCCAGCCCGACTATCTGATGCAGCTGCTGCAGCCCCCACCCGCATGACCATCCCCCAACGCATTGCCTGCCTCTCCACCGAAGCGGTGGACACGTTTTACCGCCTGGGCGCGCAGGACCACATCGCCGGCATCTCGGGCTATACCGTCTACCCGCCCGAGGCGCGCGCGCAAAAGCCCAAGATCAGCGGCTTTTCCAGCATGAAGATCGAGAAGATCCTGGCGGTGCGGCCCGATCTGGTGATCGGCTTCTCGGACCTGCAGAAACCCCTGCTGGACGAATGCGCGGCGGCCGGCCTGGCCACGCTGTGCTTCGACCAGCGCGATCTGGCCGGCATCCACGCCATGGTGCTTAGCCTGGGCGCGCTGGTGCGGCGCGAGGCGCAGGCCGAGCAGCTGGTGGCGGCGCTGCAGCAGGCGCAGGCGCGCATCGCCGCGGCCGCCGCCGCCCTGCCCTGGCGGCCACGCGTGTTCTTCGAAGAGTGGGACGAGCCGCTCATCTGCGGCATTGGCTGGGTGAGCGAGATCATCCAGCTGGCCGGCGGCGTCGATGTGTTTGCCGAGCGCGCCAAGGCCGGTTTCGCCCGGCAGCGCATCGTCACGCACGCGGAGGTGCTGGCGCAAGCGCCTCAGCTCATCCTCGGTTCCTGGTGCGGCAAGCGCTTCGCGCCCGACCGCGTGCTGGCCCGCCCCGGCTTTGCCGCGCTCAACGCGCGGCTCATCGAAATCAAATCGGCCGACATCCTCAGCCCCGGGCCCACCGCCATCGAGCGCGGCGCGGCCCAGGTGCTGGCGGCCATTCAAACCACTGTTGGAGTCCCATCCGCATGAGCGACCTGATCCCGCAACTTCCCAGCCTCGCCGACGCCGCGCTGGCCCTGCGCCTGCAGACCCGCATCGATCAAAAGACCAAGCCGCTGGGCGCTCTGGGCCGGCTGGAAGCGCTGATGCTGCGGCTGGGCCTGATCCTGGGCAGCGAGACGCCCGCGCTGCTGGAGCCGCAGCTGATGGTGTTCGCCGCCGACCATGGCCTGGCGGCGCGCGGGGTCTCGGCCTACCCCTCCGACGTGACCTGGCAGATGGTGGAGAACTTCCTCGCCGGCGGCGCGGCGGTGAGCGTGCTGGCGCGCCAGCATGGGCTGGCGCTGACGGTGGTGGACGCCGGCGTGCGCCATGAGTTCGCGCCCCGCCCGGGCCTGGTGGTCGCCAAGATCGCTGCCGGCACGGCCGATGCGCTGATGGGGCCGGCGATGAGCGCGGACCAATGCGCCACCGCCATCGCCGCCGGCAAGAACCTCCTGCGCCAGCGCCCCGGCAATGCGCTGCTGCTGGGCGAGATGGGCATCGGCAACACCTCGGCCGCGGCCCTGCTGCTGGCGCGCCTGGCCGGCCAGCCGATCGGCGCCTGCGTGGGCCGGGGGACAGGTCTTGACGATGGCCAGCTGGCGCACAAGACCGCCCTGCTGGGCCAGGTGCTGGAGCGCCACGCGCAGGCCAGCGAGCCACTCGCCGCCCTCGCCGCCTTCGGCGGCTTCGAGATCGCCATGATGGTGGGCGCGGTGCTGCAGGCGGCACTGGAGCGCCGCGTCATCGTCGTGGATGGCTTCATCGCCAGCGCCGCGGTGCTGGTGGCGGCGCGCCTGGCGCCCGCCGTGCTGGAGCGCTGCGTGTTCTCGCACTGCTCCAACGAGAGCGGCCATCGGCTGATGCTGCAGGCCCTGCAGGCCGAACCGCTGCTGGACCTGGGCCTGCGCCTGGGCGAGGGCTCCGGCGCCGCGCTGGCCTGGCCCCTGCTGGTGTCGGCCTGCCAACTGCTGGCCGAGATGGCCAGCTTTGCCTCGGCCGGGGTCAGCCAGGCCTGAAAACCGGGCCGGCGCGAGCGCCAAACTGGGCCGCGCCTACCTGTCAGTTCTTGCTGTTTACTTCGGCCGGTCCCTGGCCATAATCGGGCCTGGCTCTGCAAAGTGAGGCACGTAATGACCGACTTGGTGTTTGCCGATGAACTGCCCGAAGAGGCGACCACCGGCAGAGTCAAGCCCATCGATCCCTGGGTGGTGATGATCGTCGACGACGATCCCGCCGTGCACCAGGTCACGCAGCTGGTGATGGCGGATTTCGAGTTCTCGGGCCGCCGCCTGCAGTTCCTCGATGCCTACAGCGCCGCCGAGGGCCGCGAGATCCTGCAGTCGCGCGGCGACATCGCGCTGATCCTGCTGGATGTGGTGATGGAGTCCGAGCATGCCGGCCTGGACCTGGCGCGCTATATCCGCGAAGAGCTGGGCAACAGCTTTGTGCGCATCGTCCTGCGCACCGGCCAGCCCGGCCAGGCGCCGGAAGAGCATGTCATCAAGACCTATGACATCAACGACTACAAGGAAAAGACCGAGCTCACCAAGCGCAAGCTGATCACGGTGTTCTATTCCGCGCTGCGCTCCTACCGCGACATCATGATCATCGAGCAGTCGCGCCAGTCGCTGCGCCGCTCCATCGATGCAATCACGCGCGTCTACGATTCGCACAATCTACGCCGCTTCGCCTCGGCCGTGCTGGAGCAGGTGGCGCATCTGCTGGGCTACGAAGCCCAGGGCCTGTGCGCCAGCCGCATCTCGGCCTATGCGGCCTCGCACATGGACGGCCGCCTCAAGGTGCTGGCCGCCACCTCCGAGTATTCGCGCCTGCTGGTGGACCAGGAGGTCGAGAGCCTGCCGGCCCAGGTGCGCGAGGCGCTCGACAAGGCCCTGATCGAGCAGCAGAGCTACTTCGAGGAGCTTTGCTACGTCGGCTACTACCGCACCAGCTCGGGCAACGAGAGCCTGCTCTATATGGTGTTCTCCGAGCCGGTGGACGAGCAGGCGCGCGAGCTGCTGGAGATCTTCTGCGCCAATGTGGCGATCACCTACGAAAGCCTGCTGCTGCGCGAGGAGATCCAGGACACCCAGCGCTCCACCGTCTACATCATCGGCGAGGCGGTGGAAAAGCGCTCCAAGGAAACCGGCGCCCATGTGCGGCGCGTCGGCGAGCTCTCGGCCCTGCTGGCCGAGGCGGTCGGCATGACGGTGGGCGATGTCGAATTCATGCGCCAGGCCTCGCCGCTGCACGACGTGGGCAAGATCGGCATCCCTGACCGCGTGCTCAACAAGCCCGGCAAGCTCGACGCCGAGGAATGGGAGGTCATGCAGACCCATGCCCGCATCGGCTTCGAGCTGCTCAGCAAGTCCGACAAGCGCATCCTGCAGCTGGGCGCCACCATCGCCTACGAGCACCACGAGCGCTGGGACGGCCTGGGCTATCCGCGCGGCCTGGCGGGCGAACAGATCAATGTGGCGGGCCGCATCGTCGCGCTGGCGGATGTGCTGGACGCGCTGGTCAGCAAGCGCTGCTACAAGGAGGCCTGGAATTTCGACGAGGCCCTGGCCTATGTGCGCGAGCAGGCCGGCAAGCAGTTCGATCCCAAGCTGGTGCAGATGCTGCTGGACCGTCTGGATCAGGTGCGCAGCATCTACGAGCGCTACCCCGACAACTGAGTGGCCCATGAGCGCAGCGCAAGCCGACCGCCCCGAACTTGCACGCATGCTGCAGGAGCGCGGCGAGGAGGTATTGCTGCTGCAGGCGCGCTTGATCGAGCAGGAGCGCCTGGCCCGCCTGGGCGGCCTGGTGGCGGGCTTTGCCCATGAAGTCAGCACGCCGGTGGGCGTGGCGGTGACGGCGGCCTCCGGCCTGGAGGAATTCGCGCGGGAATTGCAGGGCAAGCTGAACAGCGAGCGGCCGACGCGCCAGGAACTGCAGGCCCTGGCCGGCAAGCTGCTGCAGGCGGCGCAGTTCACCAACACCCATCTGCAGCGCGCCTCGGATCTGCTTTGCAACTTCCGCACCCTGGCCGAAGACTGCAGCCATCTGCAGGTGCAGGCGGTGGACCTGCCGGACTACCTGCGCAGGCTGGTGCGCGCCCATGCGCCCGCGCTCAAGAACGCGCAGGTGCAGGTCGACATCAGCGGCCCGGAGCATGTGCCGGCGGTGATGGCGGTGGGCCTGCTGGCGCAGCTGGTCTCGATCCTGCTGCTGAATGCGGTCAGCCATGCCTTCGAGGGTCGGCGCGAGCGCCGCATCGCGATCCATCTGCAGGCCGAGGGCGAGCGCCTGTGCCTGCAACTGCGCGACAACGGGCGCGGCCTCGCACCGGCGCAGCGCGCGCATGTGTTCGAGCCCTTCTACACCGGCCAGCGCGGCTCGGGCGGGCGCGGCCTGGGCCTCAACATCGTGATGAATCTGTGCCAGCGCCTGGGCGGTTCGGTGCGGCTGGACGAGGCGCCCGGGCCCGGCCTGGGCTTTATCATCGACCTCCCTCTGAACTCCCCCGCGCTGAGCTGAACAAGGCCTTTGCAGCGCCCGACGATGCTGCATCAATTGCGCCTGTTCCTGATCGCCCTGCAGTTCTTCACGCGCGTGCCGATCCCGCGCTGGGTGGGCTTCGAGCCCCAGTGGCTGCAGCAATGCGCGCGCTACTTCCCCCTCGTCGGCCTGGTGGTGGGCGGCTTTGCCGCGCTGGTGCTCTACGCCGCGCAATGGATCTGGCCCAGCAGCGTGGCCGTCGGCCTGAGCATGGCCGCGAGCGTCTGGCTGACCGGCGGTTTCCACGAGGACGGCTGGGCCGACAGCTGCGACGGCCTGGGCGGTGCGGTGAGCCGCGAGCGCGCGCTGCAGATCATGAAGGACTCGCGCATCGGCAGCTATGGCGCGCTCGGGCTGATCCTGATGCTGGGCCTGAAGGCGGCCTGCCTGATCGCGCTGGCCGATGCCTCGCCCGACGGCGTGCTGATCGTGCTGGTGTGGGCGCATATCGCCTCACGCGCCGCGCCGGTATGGCTGATGCATGCCCTGCCCTATGCCGGCGACGCCGAGCATGCCAAGGCCAAGCCCCTGGCCACCCAGATCACGGGGCCGGGTCTTGCCACCTGCCTGGCCTGGGTGCTGCTGGCCAGCCTGGGCGCGGCCTGGCTCAGCCCCGAGCTGGTGCCGGTGCTGGCCGGGGTCTGCCTGGCCGCCGTGGCCGCCTGCCTGTGGATGCAGAGCTGGCTGGAGCGGCGCCTGGGCGGCTACACCGGCGACAACCTCGGCGCCACTCAGCAGCTGGTGGAACTGGTGAGCCTGCTGGCCTTCCTGGCGCTCTGGAATGTCTTCTAAGCGCCCCCAGGCCGACGACGTACGTCGTCCGCCCCCCGAGGGGGTCAAGGAAGCTTGGGGCGGCCCGGCGCTTCCTTGTGACATGCACGTCTGGCGCCACCCCAGGCCGGAGGGCGCAGCCGGCCTGTGCGTGGGCGCGGGCAGCGATCTGCCGGTGCATTGGCGCCGCAGCAAACGCCTGGCGCGCCGCATCCAGGCGCTCGCCAGGCGCAAGCGCCTGCCGCATCGGGTCTGGACCTCGCCGCTGCGGCGCTGCGCCGACGTGGGGCGCTGGTTGCGCCGCTGGGGCTGGCAGCACCGGCTCGACACCGCCCTGCTGGAGCTGGACTTCGGCAGCTGGGAGGGGCAGCGCTGGGACGAGATCGGCGCCGCGGCGCTGGATGCCTGGATCGCCGACTTCGCCGCGCACGCGCCGGGCGGCGGCGAAGCGCTGCAGGCGCTGCTGACGCGCGCCGCCGGCTGGCAGCCCGCCGAGGCCCGCCTGGTGGTGAGCCATGGCGGCTGGATGCTGGCGCGGCGCTGGCGGCAGCAACAGGGCCAGGTCTTGCCCGAGGCCGCCACATGGCCGGCGGCGCCCGGCTATGGCCGCTGCTGGCGGCTCTAGCCAGCGGCCGGCAAGGGCTTGGCGCCCAGGCTCAGCAAGAGCTCGAACGCCGCCTTCTGGTCGGCGCCGCGGCACCAGGCCAGCGGCGTGGCGCCCTCGCTGTCCTTGGCCTCCAGCGGCGCGCCCTGCGCGGCCAGCCAACGGATCAGCTCCAGGTGGCCGCCCGCGGCCGCCAGGTGCAGGGCGCTCATCGCCAGGCCGCGCGGCCTGGCCTGGTGGTCGAGCCTGGCACCGCGCGCATGCAGGGCCTGGACGATCGCGAGATGGCCCTCGCGCGTGGCTTCCATCAGCGCCGAGAAGCCGATGCCGTCCAGCGCCTCCACCGCGGCGCCGGCATCCAGCAGGGCCGCCAGCGCCCGCGCGCGCCCTTCGCGCGCGGCGCGCGCCAGCACGGGCCGGCGGGTCTCGTCCAGGCCGTTCGCGTCCGCCCCCGCGGCCAGCGCCTTGCGCACCGCCGCGGCATCGTCGTCCTGCAGCGCGCGCAGCAGGGCCTGCATGGCCGGGCTCGGGGTCAGGCGCTCACCGCGGTGCTCCAGCAGGCGCAGCAGCACGGCCTGGTGGCCGCGCCGCATCGCCACCTCGACGGCATTGCCATGCCCCACCAGATCGGTGCGCGCGCCATGCGCCAGCAGCAGGTTCACCAGCGGCAGATCGCCGTAGAAGATCGCCCAGTTGAGCGCCGGGTCGCCAAAGCTGTCGAGCAGATTGACCTCGGCACCGCCCTTGAGCAGCAGCTCGGCCATGCGCAGGTCGCGGTTGTTGACGGCCAGCATCAGCGCGCTGGCGTTGTAGTAAGCCGCATAACGCGGATCGGGCGCGGCACCATGCGCGAGCAGCTGCGCGGCAATCTCGTGCTTGCCGCGCGAGGCCGCGATCAGCAGCGGCGCCGACTGGGCCGGCTGGTCGGTGGCCTGGGCCGAGACCCCGCCGGCCAGCAGCTCGGCCACGCGGCCCGCTTCGCCGGCGCGGATCGCGGCCGTGAGTTCCTCGTAGGGGCTGGCATGGCTGGCCGCGGCGGCGGTCAGGGCAAGGGCAAGCAGCAGGGCACGCATCGGGGCACTCCAGGAAGCCGGCCAGGGCGGCCGGCCTGCCATCATGCCGAGGCGCCCGCGGCGCGCGCAGTGCCGGAAGTTCAGTCGAGCTCGACGAGGGGCGTCGGCACGCGCTTGCTGCCGGCCTGCTCGGCCAGCGCGTCGCGCACATTGGCCGCCGCCAGGCCCTTGAAATAGGCCCAGTCGCCAAAGCGCTCGGCCAGGGCCTTGAGCACCTGGGCCTGGGCCTCCTCGCCGCGCAGGCCCTGGGCCCAGGCCTGCCCGGCCAGTTCGCGCAGGGTCGTCAGATAGGCGCGGAAGGCCTGCACATCGGCACTGTCGCCCACCTCGCCATGGCCGGGCACGAAGCGCGCCTGGGCGCGGCCGCGCGTGAGGCGCTCGAGGGTGGCGATCCAGTCGCCGCTGCGCGCGTCGATCAGATTGGGGATCGAGCGCCGCCAGAACAGGTCGCCAGTGAACAGCAGCTGTGCATCCGGCACGGCCACCACGGTATCGCCACCGGTGTGGCCCGGGTAATGGCGCAGCAGCAGCTTGCGGCCGCCCAGTTCCAGCTCCAGGGCCTGCTGGTAGCTCAGCTGCGGCTGGGGCAGCGTGGCGAGCAGCTCACGTGCCGCGGCGCTGGCCTTTTCCTCACCGCCCAGCAGGCGCAGGTTCTCGCCGTGCTGCCAGGCCTGCACATTGCGATGCGCGATGACGAGGGCACCGGCGGCCACCAGCTGGGCATTGCCGGCCACATGGTCGATATGGTGATGGGTGTTGATCAGGTAGCGCAGCGGCAAGGGGCTGAGCTTGCGCACCTCGGCTAGCAGCGCCCGCGTGGCCTCGGGGCGGTAGAAGCTGTCGACGATGGCGATCGCCTCGCTGCCGATGATGACGCCGGCATTCGCGCCCGCGCGCCCACCCTGGTCGATGGCGGCATAGACGCCCGGAGCGAGTGGCTCCAGCTTGAAAGGAAGGGCCGCCGGCGGCTCCTGCGCGTGAGCCAGCATGCCCACCCACGCCAGGCCCAGCAGCCAGCCTGCCTTCATGCGCTGACGGCCGTCAGCCGCAGGTACTTCTGCATCAGGGTCTCGCGGCTCTCCACATGGGCCGGGTTCACCGGGATGCAGGCCACCGGGCAGAGCTGCACGCATTGCGGCTCATCGAAATGGCCCACGCATTCGGTGCACTTGTCGGGGTCGATCTGGTAGAACTCCTCGCCCATCGAGATCGCATGGTTGGGGCATTCCGGCTCGCAGACATCGCAGTTGATGCACTCGTCGGTAATCATCAAAGCCATGGTGCTACTCCGGTCGGCCCTTGCTGATGCGCTCCTGCAGGCGCTCGCGCACCGAGGGTGACACGAACTGGGAGACATCACCGCCCAAGGTGGCAATCTCGCGCACAAAAGTACCGGAGATGAACTGGTACTGGTCGCTGGGCGTGAGGAAGACGGTCTCGACCTCGGGCATGAGCTTGCGGTTCATGCCGGCCATCTGGAATTCGTATTCGAAGTCGCTCACGGCGCGCAGGCCGCGCACCACCACCTTGCCGCCATGCTGGACCACGAAGTCGCGCAGCAGGCCGCGGAAGGGGATCACCTCCACGTTCGGGTACTTGGCCGCCAGCTCCTTGGCGATCTCCAGGCGCTCCTCGATGGTGAACATGGTGCGCTTGTGATGGCCGGCCGCCACCGCAATGATGAGCCGCTCGAACAGCCGGCTGGCGCGGCGCATCAAGTCCTCATGGCCCAGGGTCATGGGATCGAAGGTGCCGGGATAGACGGCGGTGAGGACGGTCACGGAGGTCATGGCGCGGATTATCCCTTGCGACGCCAGAGCGCGTAGTGCACCGCGCCGGCACGCCCCTCGCGCCAGGGCTCTAGTTCCAGCTCGGGCGGCGCGACGACGGCCTCGGCCGACTCGACATAGACAAAACCGCCTGCCACCAGCAGCGGCGCGGCAGCGCGCAGCGCCGGCTCGCCAAGGCCCTGCTGGAAGGGCGGGTCCAGCAGCACCAGCTCGAAGCGGCCGGGGGCCGAGCGCCCCATCCAGCTCAGCGCATCGCTGCATTCCACGCGCAGGCGCGCCTCGGCCTTGAGGCGGGCGCGGCTCGCGTTGAGGCTCTTGGCCAGCTCGGCATCGCGCTCCAGCAGCAGCACATCGGCGGCGCCGCGCGAGGCCGCCTCGAAGCCCAAGGCGCCGCTGCCGGCAAAGGCATCCAGCACGCGCCAGCCACTCATGTCCTGGCCCAGCCAGTTGAACAGGGTCTCGCGCACGCGGTCGGGCGTGGGGCGCAGGCCGGGCTTGTCGGCCACCGGCAGCTTGGAGCGCTTCCAGTCGCCGCCGATGATGCGCACCTCGCGTGGGGCATTGCGCGGCGCGCCGGGTGTGACGGGCTTGGCCGGCTTGCGGCGGGGCTCTTCGGCGTGGGGGGAATCAAAAATGCGTTGGTGCTTGGCTCTCACAGCCGGACCTCGATGCCGCGTGACGCCATCAAGGCCTTGGCCTCGCCGACGGTGTGCTGGCCGTAATGAAAAATGCTGGCCGCCAGCACCGCATCGGCACCGCCGATCTTGATGCCGTCCACCAGATGCTCCAGCGTGCCCACGCCGCCCGAGGCGATCACCGGCACGCTCACCGCATCGCTGACGGCGCGGGTGAGTTCGAGGTCGAAGCCGATCTTGGTGCCGTCGCGGTCCATGCTGGTGAGCAGGATCTCGCCGGCGCCGTACTCGGCCATCTGGCGCGCCCAGGACACCGCGTCCAGGCCCATGTTCTTGCGCCCGCCATGGGTGTAGACATCCCAGCCCTCACCGCGCGCGGCGATCTCGTCGCCCTGGCGGCGCTTGGCGTCGATGGCCACGACGATGCACTGCGCGCCGTATTTCTCGCTCGCCTCGCGTATCACCGCCGGCCGCGCCACCGCCGCCGAGTTGAAGCTGACCTTGTCGGCGCCGGCATTCAGCAGGCGCCGCACATCGGCCACCTCGCGCACGCCACCGCCCACCGTCAGCGGGATGAAGACCTGGGAAGCCACCGCCTCGATGATGTGCAGGATCAGGTCGCGCCCGTCGCTGGTGGCGGTGATGTCGAGAAAGGTGAGCTCGTCGGCGCCCTGCTCGTTGTAGCGCGCGGCGATTTCCACCGGATCGCCCGCGTCACGCAGTTCCAGGAAGTTGACGCCCTTGACGACGCGGCCGCCGGTGACGTCCAGGCAGGGAATGATGCGTTTGGCCAGCATCACTGTGCGGCCAGCGCGTCGGCACGAGCCTGGGCGGCAGCAAGGTCCAGATCGCCGGTGTAGATGGCGCGCCCGCAGATCACGCCCTCGACGCCGAAGCTCTCCACCGCGCAGAGCGCCTCGATGTCCTGCATATTGGAGAGCCCGCCCGAGGCGATCACCGGGATGCTGAGCGCCTGCGCGAGCTTCACGGTGGCGTCGATATTGATGCCGCTGAGCATGCCGTCGCGGCCGATGTCGGTATAGATCACGCCCTCGACGCCGTAGTCCTCGAACTTCTTGGCCAGGTCCACCACCTCGTGGCCGGTCAGCTTGCTCCAGCCATCGGTGGCCACCTTGCCGTCCTTGGCGTCCAGGCCCACGATGATGTGGCCGCCGAAGGCCGAGCAGGCGTCCTTCAGAAAGCCCGGGCTCTTCACCGCGGCGGTGCCGATGATGATGTAGGAGATGCCCGCGTCCAGGTAGCGCTCGATGGTGTCGAGGTCGCGGATGCCGCCACCCAGCTGCACCGGGATCTCGTCGCCCACTTCGCGCAGGATGGACTTGATGGCCGCTTCATTGACCGGTTTGCCCGCGAAGGCCCCGTTCAGGTCCACCAGATGCAGGCGGCGGGCGCCGGCATCCAGCCAGCGGCGCGCCATCGCGGCGGGGTCTTCACCAAAGGTGGTGGAGGCATTCATGTCGCCCTGTTGGAGGCGGACACAGCGACCGTCTTTCAGGTCAATCGCAGGAATCAGCAGCATGGCCGAGTTGCAGGTGGTGGTGGGAGATTGGGGAGAAGAGAAAACGGGCCGCCGAGGACGAGGCTGTCCTCAAGGCTTCCAGTGCAGGAAGTTGCGATACAGGGCAAGCCCCAGCGCGGCACTTTTCTCGGGATGGAATTGGGTGGCAAAAATATTATCCCGGGCCACCGCGCAGGTAAAGCGCAAGCCGTAATCGGTCTCGCCGGCGCTGTGGCGGGCATCCGACGGTTGCGCGTAGTAGCTGTGCACGAAGTAGTACCAGGACTCGTCGGGCACGCCGGCCCAGATCGGATGCGGCAGGCTCTGGCGCACGCGGTTCCAGCCCATCTGCGGCACCTTGTAGCGGCTGCCGTCGGGTTGCAGGCGGCCCTCCAGCTGGAAGCGCTTGACCTGCCCCGGGATCAGGCCCAGGCCCGGCGTGTTCTGCTCCTCGCTGTGGTCCAGCAGCATCTGCATGCCCACGCACACGCCCATCAGCGGCTTGTTGGCGGCGGCATGCAGCACCGCCTCCTTGAGGCCGGAGTCCTGCAGCTCGCGCATGCAGTCGCGCATCGCGCCCTGGCCCGGCAGCACCACGCGCTCGGCGGCATAGACCTCGTCGGGATTGGCGGTGATCAGCACGGCCAGGCCGGAGTCCTGCGCCACATGCTGCACGGCCTGCGAGACCGAGCGCAGATTGCCCATGCCGTAATCGACGACGGCCACAGTGCGTGTCATCTCAGAGGCTTCCCTTGGTGGACGGAATCACGCCGGCCGAACGGGGGTCCAGCGTGGCGGCCATGCGCAGCGCGCGGCCGAAGGCCTTGAACATGGTTTCGCATTGGTGATGCGCATTGTGGCCCTTGAGGTTGTCCACATGCAGGCTCACCAGCGCGTGATTCACAAAGCCCTGGAAGAATTCATGGGTCAGCTGGGTGTCGAAGGCGCCGATCGCGCCGGCCGTGAACTTGACGTCCATCACCAGGCCGGGCCGGCCGGAGAAATCGATCACCACGCGCGAGAGCGCCTCGTCCAGCGGCACATAGCTGTGGCCGTAGCGGGTGATGCCCTTTTTGTCGCCGATCGCCTGGGCCACGGCCAGGCCCAGGGTGATGCCCACGTCTTCCACCGTGTGGTGGCCGTCGATGTGCAGGTCGCCCTTGGCGTCGACCTCCAGATCGATCAGGCCGTGGCGGGCGATCTGGTCCAGCATATGGTCGAAGAAGCCGATGCCGGTGGAGAGCTTGGCCTCGCCCGTGCCGTCCAGGTTGACGCGCACGCGGATCTGGGTTTCCTTGGTGTTGCGGGTGACTTCAGCGACGCGAGTCATGACAGGCTCTCTTTCAGGGCGGCCAGCATGGCCGCATTTTCATCCGGGGTACCGATGGTGATGCGCAGGCAGTTGGCCAGCAAGGGGTGCATGGCCGACACGTTCTTGATCAGCACGCCGCGCGCCTTCATGGCCTCGAAGGTCTTGGCCGCATCGGCCACGCGCGCCAGCACCATATTGCCCTGGCTGGGAAAGGGGCGCACGCCCGGCAGCTGCTGCAGGGCCGCCAGCACGCGCTCGCGCTCGGCGCGCAAGGCCCGTGCCTGCTCGGCATAGACCTCGGCATGCTCCAGCGCGAACAGCCCGGCCTCGGCGTTCAGTACGCTCACATTGAAGGGCGGGCGCAGCTTCTCGATCTCGTTCACCAGCGCCGCGGCGCCGATCAGGTAACCGATGCGCACGCCGGCCAGGCCGAACTTGCTCATGGTGCGCATCACCAGCACCTTGGGGTGTTCGCGCAGCAGGGCCATGCCGTCGCGCTCGGCGAAGGGCTGGTAGGCCTCGTCCAGCACCACCAGGCCGGGCGCGGCGGCGATGATGCGGCGGATCGCGCCCTCGTCCCATTGGTTGCCGGTGGGGTTGTTGGGATAGGCCAGGTAGATCAGCGCCGGCCGGTGCTCGGCAATGGCGGCCAGCATCGCGGCCTCGTCGAGTTCGAAGTCGGCGTGCAGCGGCACACCGACGAACTTCAGGCCCTGGTAGCGCGCCGAGATCTCGTACATCACGAAGCTGGGCAGGGGCGCGAGCACCACCGCGCCGGGGCGGCTCACCGCCATGCTGAGCAGGCCGATCAGCTCGTCCGAGCCATTGCCCAGCGTGATGGCGCAGCCCGCGGGCATGCCGGCATGCGCCGCCAGCGCGGCGGCCAGGTCGCGCGTGCGCTCGGCCGGGTAGCGGTTGATGGCCACCGCGCCCAGGCGCCGGCCCAGCTCGGCCTGCAAGGCCTCGGACAGGCGGTAGGGGTTCTCCATCACGTCCAGCTTCACCAGCCCGGCGGCGCTCTGCACCGGGTAGGCCTTGGTGGCGCGCAGGTCCTCGCGCAGGCAGTTCAGGGCAGTGTCGAGTTCGTCCATGGGGTTCAGGCCGTGAGCAGCTCGGGGCCGCATTGCAGGGGGTTGATGACGCGCACGCTGTCGAACTGCGCCTCGTGCGGCAGCTCCAGGCTCAGCAGCCACTCGCAGCCCTGGGCCTTGGCGGCGGCCACGACCAGGGCGTCCAGATAGGCCAGGCCGAAGCGGCTTTCGATCGACCAGGCGCTCTCCACCGTCGCATGGTCCACCGCCCAGGGATGCCAGCGCTGGTAGCGGCGCACCTCGGCACGCGCGTCGCCGTTGGGCATGGGCGGCTCGATGCGGGTGGTGACGAGGCGGTAGAAATCGTTCAGCACCTGGGTCGACACACGCCCCAGGCGCTGCTGCCACAGCAGCTTGAGCCAGGCCATGACCTGCTCGCGCTTGGCCTCATGGGCGCCGTCCTCGCTCAGGATCAGCACCGAGGTGTCCACGAATACCGGGCTCACTTCGCGCCCCGCTTGGGATAGGTCTTGCCCGCCGAGGCCCAGCTGCGCTCGCGGTGCAGCCAGTCCTGCATGGCGCGCTCGTAGGCGTCGTCGTGCCGCATCTTCTCGGCCAGCAGCTCACCCACCAGGCGCGACACGCTGGTATTGCGCCGCGCGGCTTCGAGCCGGGCCCATTCGGCCACGCTGTCTTCCATGGTGACGGTGACGTTCTTCATGAGCGCGATGGTACACGAAGTTCGTGCAGCACGAACTTCGTGTGATTTCATGCTTAGCGCTTCAATCGCATTTCGGCGGCCCGGGCATGGCCTTGCAGACCCTCGCCATAGGCCAGCTCGGCCGCGATGGGCCCAAGCTTCTGCGCGCCCTTTTCGCTCACCTCGATCAGGCTCGACCGCTTTTGGAAGTCGTAGACGCCCAGCGGCGAGGAAAAGCGCGCCGTGCCCGAGGTGGGCAGCACGTGATTCGGGCCGGCGCAGTAGTCGCCCAGGCTTTCGCTGGTGTAGGCACCCAGGAAGATCGCGCCGGCGTGGCGCAGCAGCGGCTCCCAGCGATGCGGCTCGGCGCTGCTGACCTCCAAGTGTTCGGGTGCGATGCGGTTTGATAAAGAGCAGGCCTCGTCCATCGAGCGGGTCTGTATCAGCGCGCCGCGGCCTTCCAGCGAGGCGCGGATCACGGCTGCGCGCGGCATGGTCGGCAGGAGTCGTTCGATCGATGCCCGCACCTGCTCGATATAGGCCGCGTCGGGGCAGAGCAGGATGCTCTGTGCCAGCTCGTCATGCTCGGCCTGGCTGAACAGGTCCATCGCCACCCAGTCGGGCGGGGTCGTGCCGTCGGCCAGCACCAGGATCTCGCTGGGGCCGGCGATCATGTCGATGCCGACCTGGCCGAACACATGCTTCTTGGCGCTGGCCACATAGGCATTGCCGGGGCCAGTGATCTTGTCCACGCGCGGCACCGTGGCCGTGCCATAGGCCAGCGCCGCCACTGCCTGTGCGCCGCCGATGGTGAAGGCGCGGTGCACGCCGGCCACATAGGCGGCGGCCAGCACCAGCGGGTTCTTCTCGCCCCTGGGCGTGGGCACCACCATGACGATCTCGGGCACGCCCGCCACCTGGGCGGGAATGGCATTCATCAGCACGCTGCTCGGATAGGCGGCCTTGCCGCCGGGCACATAGATGCCCACGCGGTCCAGCGGGGTCACTTTTTGCCCCAGCAGGGTGCCGTCCTCGTCGCGATAGCTCCAGCTGCGGCCGCAGGCCTCCAGCTGGCGCTCGTGGTAGCTGCGCACCCGGGCGGCGGCGGCCGTCAGGGCCGCGCGCTGGGCCGGGCTGATGGCGTCGAAGGCGGCCTTCAATTCATCGCGCGTGAGCTCCAGCGCGTTCAGGCTGTCGGCGCTCAGCTGGTCGAAGCGGGCGGTGTAGTCCAGCACCGCGGCATCGCCACGGGCGCGCACATCGGCCAGGATCTCGGCCACGCGGGTCTCGATGGCGGCATCGGTCTCGGCCGACCAGTGCAGCACGCGCTGGAACTCGGCCTCGAAGTCGGTGGCCGCGGTGTTGAGTTGGCGAAGCTTGAGCGTCATGATGATCAGGCCGGGATGGCGGAGGCAAAGGCGTCGATCATCTGGCGCAGCGGCTCGCGCTTGAGCTTGAGCGCGGCCTGGTTCACCACCAGGCGCGAGGAGATGTCCATGATGTGCTCGACCTCCACCAGGCGGTTCGCCTTCAGGGTGTTGCCGGTGGAGACCAGGTCGACGATGGCATCGGCCAGGCCGGTCAGCGGCGCCAGCTCCATCGAACCATAGAGCTTGATCAGGTCCACGTGCACGCCCTTGTCGGCGAAGTGCTGGCGCGCGATCTCGGTGTACTTGGTGGCCACGCGGATGCGCGAACCCTGCTTCACCGCGGCGGCGTAGTCGAAATCGTCGCGCGTGGCCACGCTCATGCGGCAGCGCGCGATGTTCAGGTCCAGCGGCTGGTACATGCCCGCGCCGCCATGCTCGATCAGCACGTCGCGGCCGGCCACGCCGATATCGGCGCCGCCGTACTGCACATAGGTGGGCACGTCGGTGGCACGCACCAGCACCACGCGCACATCCGCCCGGTTGGTGCTGAGGATGAGCCTGCGCGAGGTTTCCGGGTCTTCCAGCACCTCGATACCGGCGGCCTTCAGCAGCGGCAGGGTCTCTTCGAAGATGCGGCCCTTGGAGAGTGCCAGCGTGATCATGATGCGTCGTCCTTTGAATCTGAATTCGGTTCAGCGGACGGCAGCGGGTTCACAGACGTGGCACCAACAGCCACCCGCCCTCAACAGCGGATGGGGTGTTCAGTGATGGTGGTGCTGCGGCTCGGCGGCCGCGGCCGCATGCTCGGCGGGCGTGAGCGTCTTCATCGACAGCGCATGGATCTGCTCGCGCATGCGCTCGCCCAGCGCCTGGTAGACGCGCTGGTGGCGGCGCACCCGGTTCAGCCCCTCGAACTCGGTGGAGACGATGGTGGCAAAGAAATGGCGGCCATCGCCCTCGACTTGCAGCACTTGGCAGTCAAGTCCGTTGGCGATGTATTGCTGAACTTCGGCGGGGGTGGGATCGGCCATGGTGGGAGGATTCTAAGGGCCCTGGGTTAACCCCTGATTTTGTAGCCCCGGCGCAGCAGCTCCAGGGCAATACCTGACACCACCACAAAGCTGGTGGCCACGATGGCCAGCGAGATCCAGGGCGAGACATCGCTGACGCCGAAAAAGCCGCGCCGGAAGCCGTCGATCATGTAGAAGAAGGGATTCAGGTGGCTGATGCCCTGCCAGAAGGCCGGCAGGCTGTGCACCGAATAGAACACGCCCGAGAGAAAGGTCATGGGCATGATGATGAAGTTCTGGAAGCCCGCCATCTGGTCGAACTTTTCGGCCCAGAGCCCGGCAATCAGGCCCAGCGCGCCCAGCATGCCCGCGCCCAGCGCCGCGAACACCAGGATCCACCAGGGCTCGGCAAAGCTGGGCGGGCCGAACCACACCGTCACCATGAACACGCCCGTCCCCACCGTCAGGCCGCGCACCACCGAGGCACCGACATAGGCCACGAACCAGGCCCAGTGCGACAGCGGCGTGACCAGGAGGAACACCAGATTGCCGGTGATCTTGCTCTGTATCAGGCTGGAGCTGCTGTTGGCAAAGCTGTTCTGCAACACGCTCATCATCACCAGGCCGGGGATCAGAAAGCTGGTGTAGCCCACCGAGCCGTAGACCTTGACATGGTTCTCCAGCACATGGCCGAAGATCAGCAGGTACAGCACGGCGGTGAGCACCGGCGCCGCCACGGTCTGGAAGCTGACCTTCCAGAAGCGCAGGATCTCCTTGTAGAACAGCGTGCGAGCGCCTTGCAGTCGAATCGCGCTCATGCCTGAGCTCCTTGCATGATTTCCAGGAACACGTCTTCCAGATCGGCCCGGCCGATCTCCAGGTCTTCCACCGGGCAGTTCGCGGCGCGCAGGGTGGCCAGGATGGTCTCGACCTCGGCCGCGTCGTGCGCCTTGATCTGGGCGATACGCCCGGTCACACGCGCCTGGGCAGCCAGTTGCGGCGGCAGGGCCGCGTCGGTCTTGAAGCGCAACATGGTGGAGGCGCGGCCGGCCAGCAGGTCGGAGGTGCGGTCCAGCGCCACGATACGGCCCAGCTTGAGCATGGCGATGCGCTGGCACAGCGCCTCGGCCTCCTCCAGATAATGGGTGGTGAGCAGCACCGTGTGGCCCTCGCGGTTCAGGCGCGCGATGAACTGCCAGAGGGTCTGGCGCAGCTCCACGTCCACGCCGGCGGTGGGCTCGTCCAGCACGATCACCGGCGGGCGGTGCACCAGGGCCTGGGCCACCAGCACGCGGCGCTTCATGCCGCCCGAGAGCTGGCGCATATTGGCTTTTGCCTTGTCGGCCAGGCCCAGGCACTCCAGCAGTTCGGTGATCCAGGCGCCGTTGTTGCGCACGCCGAAGTAGCCGCTCTGGATCTCCAGCGCCTCGCGCACCGAGAAGAAGGGGTCGAACACCAGCTCCTGCGGCACGATGCCCAGCGACATGCGCGCCTCGGCGTAGTTGCGCACCACGTCGTGGCCATGCACCGAGACGCTGCCGCCGCTGGCCTGCGAGAGCCCGGCCAGGATGCTGATCAGGCTGGTCTTGCCGGCGCCGTTCGGGCCCAGCAGGCCGAAGAACTCGCCCTGCTGGATGTCGAAGGAGACGCTGTCCAGGGCGCGGACCTGGCCCCCTCGGTAGGTCTTGCTGACCTGGTCAAAACGGATCGCGGGAATGCCCGCGGGCAGGGCTGGGGGGCTGGCATGCATGGGCGGCGATTGTAGGGAGGCCGCTCTTTTCCTGCTGGGCCTTGGCCAAATCCCTGGAGAGCGCGGCTGAACTGATGCCAGAATCGGCGCAGGAGATCACCCGCCCATGGCCACCAAGAAGCCGCGCCGCACCGCGGAACGCATCCTCGAAGTCACGCTGGACCTGTTCAACCGCTTCGGTGAACCCAATGTATCCACCACGCTGATCTCGGCCGAGCTCAACATCAGCCCGGGCAATCTCTACTACCACTACCCGGCCAAGGACGAGCTCATCAATGCGCTCTTCATGCGCTACGAGCGCGAACTGGAGGAGTTGCTGAGCGCCGCCGACAACGTGCGCAATGTGGAAGACGCCTGGCTGTTCTTCCACATGTTGATCGAGCTGATCTGGAAGCACCGCTTCCTCTACCGCGACCTCAACGACCTGCTCTCCAAGAACCGCAAGCTGGAAACGCATTTCCAGAGCGTGCTGCAGCACAAGGGTCAGGCCATGCGCACCGTGCTGGCCGGCCTGCAGCATGGCGGCGCGCTGCGCATGGATGCGCGCGAGGCCGGCCCCGCCGCCAACTCCATGGTGGTGCTGCTGAGCTACTGGCTCAGCTACGAATATGTGCGCGACCCGCGCCATGCGCTGGAACCCGAGCGTGCCGGCGCGGCGCTGATGCGCGGCGCCTTCCATGTGCTGAGCCTGCTGCTGCCCTATCTGGAGCCGGCCTCACGCGAGCATCTGTTTGCACTCGCCGACTCATACCAACAATCCTGAAGGAGACGACCCATGGCCAAGTGGACTGCATTTCCCTACGACAACGCCGCCTTCATCTACGACGCGGCATCGCTGAAGAAGCATTGGGCACGCCTGCATGCCGGCGATGCCGAGCCCTGGCCCAAGGACGCGGCCGTGGTGCAGGCCTGGATCCACTTCCACGCAGGCGAATTCCAGAAGGCCTATGAGGCCGGCATTGCTGCGGAAGGTGCCGGCATCACCGTGGCCAACAAGGCCCAGGCCATCTACGCCAACTATCTGGAGAAGAAGGAAAAGACCAAGCTCGAGATGTTCCTGGAAGTGGCCGAGCGCGCCGACATCCAGCAGGGCACCGAGCCCAAGAACCCGAATGCCTATTACTGGCAGGCCTATGCCATCGGCCGCTATGGCCAGGGCATCAGCGTGGCCAAGGCGCTGGCGCAGGGCCTGGGCAGCAAGGTCAAGAACGCGCTGGAGAAGGCCATCGAGCTGCAACCCAAGCACGCCGACGCGCACATCGCCCTCGGCGCCTTCCATGCCGAGGTGATCGACAAGGTGGGCAAGCTGCTGGGTAGGACCCAGGGCGCCGATACCGCCACCGGCCTGAAGATGTTCGAGCAGGCCCTCAAGCTCAACCCGAGCAGCGCGATTGCGATGATCGAGCGCGCCAACGGCCTCATCATGCTGGAGGGCGACAAGCGCATGAAGCAGGCCGAGGCCCTCTATGCCGACGCCGCCGCCTGCACCCCCATGGATGCGATGGAATGCCTGGATGTGGAACTGGCGCGCGAGGAGCTGGAGGACTGAGCGAGGGCCAGTCCCTAGTCTGAAGATCCCGGACGAGGGCGGCCCCGTAGCAATTGGCCGGGCGCGGCGCTAACCTTGATCACCCTCAAGCGCTTGTAACGCCATGCGACCCTTACCCGGGGCTGCTGGCCCACAGGGCACGCACAGCTCGATCGAGCCAGGCAGCAATCCCTGAGCCCCCTCGCTCTTTGCCGGCGCCCTGAGCGGCGCTTGCGGACCCACCCTCCAGCAGTACGGGGAGCCGCAAATGAAGCCCATCGTTCTCATGATCTTGCTGGCCGGCAGCGCCATGGCACAGACCGGCACAGGCAGCAGCACCAGTTCCGACGCCGCCATCGAGGCCAGGCAACGGGTCGATTGCGCGATCAGCAAGCACGCCGGCACCCGGCCCGATGCCCCCAGGCCGCGCGGCTATATGAATACCGAAGCCACCGACTACGACAACCCGAACTACGAATACTCGCCCTGCAGCGATGCCGAGTACAGCGAGTACAAGAGCATGTTCGACCCGGCCCGCATGTTGCGCGAATCGCCGTCGGCCGCGGGCCGCAGCAGCCCAGCCCAGGAGCGCGCCCTGGTGATCCGCGAACTGCAGCGCGCGCGCCAGGCCGGCGAACTGAATTGGGCGGACCTGGAAATGGGCCTGCCCATGAAGACGCCGCTCTGAACTGCCGCAAGCGGGCGTTTGACGCAAGCGCATTAATTCACGTTTTCACCCGACTGATCTCGCGATCCACCCCCGCAGTCACGGATGGCAATCCGCTGGCTGCGGGGCTAAGCTACGCGCCATGTGCCGGGCCTCAATGCAACGGCATCCCGTTCACTCACCGCGAGACAAGGTTGAATATGAAGCGCACCCTGATTGCCCTGATCCTGGCTCCCCTGGCCGCTGCCTCCTGGGCCAGCAACCAGGAAGCCAACGCCCTGCGCGCCGAGTGCGCCGCCAAGTACAGCCCGGTGGCCGAGGCCACGGCATCGAACGAGTATCAGTTCGTCTACAAGAAGGGCGATTACCGCGGCGAGAAGCACAACGGCAAGGTCGTGGGCTGCTCGGACTCGCAATACAACACCTACCTGGCCAGCGCGGACCCGGCGCGCGTGATGTCGGCCAACCCGACCGCCGCCGGCCGCCCGAATATCAAGCCCAATATCAAGCCCAACCTGGCCGCCGAAGCGGCCAAGAACGGCAAGTAAGAAGCTCAGCCCTCCTCGCCCCAGGGCAGCATCAGGGCGAGGAGTAGCAGCTTGTTGAACTCGGGCGCAAAGCGCTCGATGATGGCCTCGGGGTCGGGGCAGAGCTTGCTGTCGGTGATGAGGCCGAACTGCACATGGCCGGCATAGGTGAGGATGCTGACGCCCATGCCGATGTCGCCCGACTGCGGCACCCAGAACATCACCCGCTCCACCGTCGAGCCGCAGAACTTCAGCGCCTCGGCCGGGCCGGGCACATTGGTCATCACCGCGGTGGCCTTCTTGGCAAAGATGTTCAGCATCGCATGCTGCACTGGCTTGATCAGCAGGCCGGCCACGCTCAAGAGGCCGAAGGCCATGATGGGCTGGAAGCTGCCCTTCAGTTCCTGCATGCGCGTGCGCACCGCGTAGAGCCGCTCCACCGGATTCTCGATACCGATCGGCAGCACCAGCGGCACCAGGCCGAAGCGGTTGCCCAGCTGGTAGGCCTTCTCCAGTGGCCGCAGATTCACCGGCACCATGGCGCGGATCTCCTGCCCGGCCACATCGTCGCCCTTGTCGATCAGGTAGCGGCCGATCGCGCCCGCCACGCAGGACAAGAGCACATCGTTGATCGAGCAATTGAGCGCCTTGCCCACCGCCTTCACCGCGTCCAGCGGCAGGGCGTCGTCCCAGGCCACGCGCTTGTGCGTGCCGGGCTTGCCCTTGAGACGGGTGTGCGAGTCGTCGCTCATGAGCGCAAAGGCCGCCACATCGCTGACCGCCTGGTAGCCCATGCGGGCGGCATGCAGCGAGCTGTCGAGCGGATGCTCCTGCTGCATCACCATGTCCACCGACTTGGCCATGCCAGCGCCGGCCACGCCGATGGCCTTGATGGTCAGGTCGCTGATGGGCTTGAGCAGGGCGTCGGTGAGCCAGTCCTGGTCGTCGCGCGGCTGCTGCTTGCGCTTGGGCGGCGGCTTGCCGCCATCGGTGATCGAGAGCATGACGGCAATCAAGGCGATGCCGTCGGCGATGCAATGGTGGATGCGCGCGATCAGGGCGCTGCCGCCGTCCATGTCCTCGACCAGCTGGAACTGCCACAGCGGCCGGCGGTGATCCAGCGGCTCGGCCGCCAGCTCGCCCACGCGCTCCTGCAGCGCCGCCTGCCGTGTCTGCCCCTTGGCGGGCGTGAGGGTGGTGGTCAGCACATGCTGGCGGATGTCGAAGTCTTCGTCGTCCACCCATTGGGCGCCGAGCGTGTCTTCCACCACCTTCTGGCGGAAGCGGGTGTACTGCAGCAGGCGCTCCTCCACGCGCTGGCGCAGGGCTTCCAGCGTGATGCCGGGGCGGATGAACCACACGCCGACGATCATCATCAGATTCGCCTCGGTGTCCATGCGCAACCAGGCGGTGTCCACCTTGGACATGCGTTGTGCGGCCAGTGCCAATTTGTTCTCCTGTTGCTTCTTGCTTCTAGAGTTTGCGCACCAGACCATGCTGGTTAACATCCGCTGCGTCCATACCGATTGTCACCAGTACTGAGGAGCCATGATGAGCCTGAATGAGCAATTCGAAGCCGCTGTTGCAGCATCCAAACAACTGCCCGAGCGCCCCGACAACATGACCCTGCTGAAGCTCTACGCGCTCTACAAGCAGGGCAGCAGCGGCGACGTGGAGGGCTCGCGCCCCGGCTTCACCGACATGGTGGGCCGCGCCAAGTACGACGCCTGGGCCGCCCTCAAGGGCACCGCGGCCGACGAGGCCAAGCAGCAGTACATCGACCTGATCGAATCGCTGCAGTAAAGCCGCGCTGTACGCGCCAGGCCGGCCTGCTCAGGCCGGCTTTTTCTTGCCCGCCGCCTTCTTGGCAGCGGCACTGGCCAGCAACTGGTCCAGCTCCTTCTGGATCTCGCCCTCGATGGTGGACTTGAAGGCGCCCAGCAGCAGGCCCAGCCTGGCATGCAGATCGAAATGATCGGCCGCCACGATCAGCTCGCCCTTCACGCCCGAGCGCGTGAACTCCACCGTGTCGCTGGTCTCGCCCTCCAGCACCGTGCATTCCATGTCGAACTTGTCCTCCACCTGCTCGGCCCAGGCCCAGGCAATTTCGCGCGCCTTCTTCAGGCCCAGGGCATGTTCACGGTGAATGCGGATGTCGGCCATCGGTGGCTCCTTGTTCTGACAATGCCTGCAACTCTAAGCGACGCTGCGGCTTGGGCAGCGCCGCCAGGCGTCGCACCTCGGCATAGAAGCGCGACCAGTCGCCGTCCAGCCGGGCATGCAGGCGCTCGAACTGCGGCGTGAGCTCGTTGTAGGCGCCCAGCACCGCCAGGCTGGCGTTGTTGGCGCGCGCATACCAGCCGTCGTAGCCCGCATAGCCGCCCCAGGCCTCGCGCTTGAGCTGCTCGTAGTCGGCGCGCAGCGCGGCGAACAGGGCCTGCTTGGCGGCGCGCTTGGCCGCGTCATCCTGCGCGCCGGCATAGAGCTGGGCCAGCCGCTCGCGGTAGCGCAGGTTCAGCGCCAGAAAGTCGCGCCGCCTTGCATCGCCCTGGCGATAGATCTGCAAGGCCGCCGCCGAGCCCTGCTGGCGCAGCCAGGCCTCGGCGCCCAGGCGCTCCACCGCGCCGGCAAAGCTCTCGTTGAAGACCGTGTCGTCCTTGGCATAGGCCACCTGGTGCGCCAGCTCATGGAAGATCATGCGCGCCAGCTCGCCCTCGGCATAGGCGATGAAGGTGTTCAGCAGGGGATCGCCGCCCAGCCAGCTGCTCCAGCCCAGGGTCGAATAGGCCGGCACGCCGTACACGCTGACCTCCAGGCCTTGGGTGCGCAGCGGCGCCGCAAAGGCCTCGGCCTCGGCCTGCTCGAAATAGCCGCGATAGCCCACGCAGCCCATGAGGGGAAAACACCAGGTCTGCAGGTTGAGGCTGAACTCGGGCGTGGCCACCACATTCCAGACCGCGGCGCTGCGGCCCAGCTCCGCATAGCGGCGGTAGCTGTTGTTGTCGGGCAGCTTGAGCTCGCGCACCGAGAACTCGCGCATGCGCTGGCTCAAGCGCATGCGCTCGCGCAGCGCGGGCTGGAGCTCGGGTTGGGCCAGCCATTCGTCCACCGGCCTGGCGGCATTGACCAGGCGCAGGTGGCCCGCCACCGAATGGCTCAGATAGCCCAGCTCGGCGCAGCCGCTCAGCAGCGCCATCGCGGCCGCGGCGGCCAGCGCCAGCAGCCCGCGCCTCACGCGGCGGCCACCTCGACCAGGCAGTCGTAGAACACCGGAGCATGGCCCATATCGGTCAGGCCCTGGTGCGTCACCTCGTTGACATTGCTGCCGCCCGCACCCAGCTTGCGCCACCACACGCCCAGGCCGTTGACCACGCCGGGGCGTGCGCGCGCGCTCACCGCCAGCCGGCACAGGTAGCTGCCGCGGTCGTTGAAGGCGCGCACCATGGTGCCATCGGCCAGGCCGCGCGCCGCCGCGTCGTCGGCATGCATCTCCAGCAGCGGCTCGCCCTCGATGTCGCGCAGGCTCTTCACGTTCACGAAGCTGGAATTGAGGAAGTTGCGCGCCGGCGGCGAGATCATCGCCAGCGGATAGCGCGCCGCCAGCGCCGGCGCCGAGCGCGCACTCTCGTAGTTGGGCACGAAATCCGCCCCGGTGGCCTGGGCCCGGCCGTTGGGGGTCAAGAACTGCCCCTCGGCGAAAGGCGCCTCGGCCAGCGGCAGGCTCCACCAGCCCTGGGCGCGCAGGGCCTCGAAGTCGACGCTGTCGCGGAAGGCCTGGCGCGCCAGCTGCTCATCGGTATCGGCAAAGCAGGCGTCGCTGAAGCCCATGGCGGCGGCCAGCTCGCGGAAGATCTGGGTGTTGGACTTGGCCTCGCCCAACGGCGCGATCGCCGGCTCGTTGATCAGTACATCGGTGTGGCCATAGCTGGTGTGCAGGTCCAGGTGCTCCAGCTGGGTGGTGGCGGGCAGCACATAGTCGGCCAGGTCGGCCGTGTCGGTCATGAAATGCTCCAGCACCACGGTGAACAGGTCGGCGCGCTGGAAGCCCTGCACGACCTTGGGCGATTCGGGCGCCACCGCCACCGGGTTGCTGTTGTAGACGATCAGCGCCTCGACCTTGGGGCCAAACTCCGGCCCAGCCTCGCGCAGCAGCGCGTCGCCGATGGTGCTCATATTGATCAGCCGCGACGGCTGGCCGGCGCGCAGCTGGGGCAGCTCCAGCGCATCGACATTCTTGTGCGGCGCGAACCAACCCGAGCTGGAGAGCAGCAGGCCGCCGGCGCGCTGGCGCCAGGCGCCTGTCAAGCAGGGCAGCAGCGCGATCAAGCGCACCGCATTGCCGCCGCCGCGCACGCGCTGCATGCCGTAGTTGAGGCGGATCGCGGCCGGCGCGATGGTGCCGTAGTCGCGCGCCAGCCCGCGCACCTCCGCGGCCGTGATGCCGCAGACCTCGGCCACCCGCTCGGGCGGCCATTGCAGGGCGCGCTCGCGCAACTCCTGCCAGCCGTCCACATGGCGGGCCAGGTAGTCGTGGTCCAGCCAGTCATGCGCGATCAGCTCGTGCATCAGGCCCAGCGCCAGCGCCCCGTCGGTGCCCGGCAGCAGGGCGATGTGCTGATGGCATTTGTCGGCCGTCTCGGTCTTGCGCGGGTCGATGCAGATCAGCTTGGCGCCGGCGCGCTTGGCCTGGTTGGCAAAGGTCCAGAAGTGCAGATTGGAGGCGATCGAATTGCTGCCCCAGATCAGGATCAGCCGGCTCTCGGCGAAGAAGCGCAGATGCATGCCCACCTTGTGCCCATAGGTGGCCGCCAGCGCCGCGCCGCCGGCGGAGGCGCAGATGGTGCGCTCCAGCTGCGAGGCGCCCAGCTTGTTGAAGAAACGCGCCGCGATGCTTTCGCCCTGCAACAGGCCCATGGTGCCGGCATAGCTGTAGGGCAGGATGGCCTGCGGGTCCGCGATGGCCTTGAGCCGCGCGGCGATGTCGCGCAGCGCCTCGGCCCAGCCGACGCGCACGAACCGCGGCGCCTCCTGCTTGCCGCTGACGCGCTTGAGCGGGTGCAGCACGCGCTCGGGGTGGTAGCTGCGCTCCGCGTAGCGCGAGACCTTGGTGCACAGCGCGCCATGGGTGGAGCCATGCTCGGCCTGGCCCTGCACCTTGGTGACGCGGCCGTCTTCCACGGTGATGCGCAAGGCACAGGTATCGGGGCAATCGTGCGGGCAGGCGCCCTTGACGACGCCGCTCTGTGGCAAGGGGGTGACAGCGATGACGGAATTCATCCGCGAACTATTGCACAGTGCCGGCCCGCCTGCCTTGCGACACCCCAACAGCCGGGCGCGCCCCAGGGATCTGCGGCTACCCTTGCCCGCTCCAAGCACCACACCCGGAGCCCTTCTTGCATCGACGCCATTGCCTCACCGGTCTGGCCGCCCTGGCCGCATTGGGCAGCCCTGCCTGCTTACGCGCGCAGGAGCGCCGCCGCATCGTGCTGGGCCAGTCGGCCCCGCTGACGGGCGCCGCCGCCCAGCTGGGCCTGCAGATGCAGGCCGGCGCCAGGCTGCAGTTCGACGCCATCAACGCGGCGGGCGGCATCAACGGCATGGCCGTCGAGCTCAAGACCCTGGACGATGGCTACGAGCCCGAGCGCTGCAAGGCCAATACCGAGAAGTTCATCGAGGAGGAGGTGTTTGCGCTGTTCGGCTATGTGGGCACGCCCACCGCGCTGGCGGCCCTGCCGCTGGTGAACCAGCACAAGATCCCGTTCTTCGCCCCGCTCTCCGGTGCCGAGGCCCTGCGCGAGCCGGCCAGCCGCTGGGTGTTCCATTTGCGCGCCTCCTACTTCGACGAGACCGCGCTGATCGTCAGGCAGTTCATCCAGCTGGGCATGAACAAGCTGGCGGTGTTCCACCAGAACGACGCCTATGGCCGCGCCGGGCTGGAGGGGGTGCAGCGGGCGCTCAAGGGCCATGCCTTGTTGCCGGTGGGCATCGCCACGGTGGAACGCAACAGCGTGGACGTGGCCAAGGCGGCGCGCGAGCTGGCCGCCACCGAGCCCGAGGCCATCGTGCTGGTGAGCGCCTACAAGAGCTGCGCCGCCTTCATCCGCGAGGCCCGCAGGGCCGGCTTCGGCGGCCTGTTCTACAACGTTTCCTTCGTCGGCACCCAGGCACTCTCGGATGAGCTGGGCAAGGACGCCGCCGGCGTGGTGGTGAGCCAGGTCGTGCCCTACCCCTTCGGCCCGGCCACAGGCCTGGTGGCCGAGTACCAGGCCGCGGTGCAGCGCGCCGGCGGCGGCATGCGCCCCAACTACACCGGCATGGAGGGCTACCTGGCCGCCAAGGTGATGTGCGAGGGCCTGCGCCGCATGGGCCGGCTGAGCCGCGACAGCCTGGTGGCGGCGCTGGAGGGCCTGCAGAACTACAACCCGGGCGGCTTCACGCTGAAGTTCGCGCCGGGCAAGCATGTGGCCTCGAATTTCGTCGAGCTCTCCATGCTCACCGGCGACGGCAAGGTCAAGCGCTGAGCGGTAAACTCGTTCGCACCAGGCGCGCCCAGCCCATGCAAGCATGGCTGGCGCGCCGACCCATTTGGAGTGCCCGCCATGAAGCTCATCGACCCCATCCTGGCTGACGCGCCGGCCATCGTCAAACTGCGACGAGACATCCATGCCCATCCCGAACTCTGCTTCAAGGAAGAGCGCACCTCGGACCTGATCGCCGACACGCTTACCGCGTGGGGCATCCCGGTGCATCGCGGCCTGGGCAAGACCGGCGTGGTGGGCATCGTCAAGAACGGCACGAGCACGCGCGCCGTGGGCCTGCGCGCCGACATCGACGCCCTGCCCATGACCGAGCACAACCAGTTCGAGCATGCCAGCGTCTACCACGGCAAGATGCACGCCTGCGGCCATGACGGCCATACCGCGATGCTGCTGGCCGCCGCCAAGCACCTGGCCACCCATCGCAATTTCGACGGCACCGTCTACCTGGTGTTTCAGCCCGCCGAGGAAGGCGGCGGCGGTGCGCGCGAGATGATCAAGGACGGCCTGTTCGAGAAGTTCCCGATGGAGGCCATGTTCGGCGCGCACAACTGGCCGGGCATGGCGGCCGGCCAGTTCGCCATCAAGTCGGGCCCGGTGTTCGCCTCCAGCAACGAGTTCAAGATCACCATCCGCGGCAAGGGCGGCCATGGCGCGATGCCGCACCTGGGCGTGGACCCAGTGCCGGTGGCCTGCCAGATGGTGCAGGGCTTCCAGACCATCATCACGCGCAACAAGCGGCCCATCGATGCGGGCGTGATCTCGGTGACCATGATCCATGCCGGCGAGGCCACCAATGTGATCCCCGACAGCTGCGAGATCCAGGGCACGGTGCGCACCTTCACGCTGGAGGTGCTGGACCTGATCGAGCAGCGCATGCAGCAGGTGGCGCGCGCCATCGGCGAAGCCTTCGAGACCCAGGTGGAGTTCGAGTTCAGGCGCAACTACCCGCCCACCATCAACCACCCCAAGGAAACTGCCTTCGCGCGCGGCGTGCTGGAAGACCTGGTGGGCGCGGAGAATGTGCAGGAGTTCGAGCCCACCATGGGCGCCGAGGACTTCAGCTACTACCTGCTGGAAAAGCCCGGCTGCTATTTCCTGATCGGCAACGGCGACGGCAAGCACCGCATCGGCGGCCATGGCCTGGGCCCCTGCATGCTGCACAACCCCAGCTACGACTTCAATGACGAGCTGATCCCGCTGGGCGGCAGCCTGTGGGTGCGCATGGCCGAGGCCTGGCTCAACAACCCGAGGCCATGAGCGCCGCCGCCCGCTCTTCTTCCTCGTGCTTCGCGCAGAGCTACGCCGAGGCGCGCGACAAGTTCCTGGCCGCCGTCGACGCCGCGGGGCTGGACAACGAGGCCCATCTGCACCCGCTGCTGGGCCGCGATGGCGAACGCCTGGCGATGGACGTGGTGCTGCAGGGCCCGGCCGACGCAGCCGGCCTGCTGATCATCAGCAGCGCCTGCCATGGCGTGGAGGGCTTTTGCGGCTCCGGCGTGCAAGTGGCCCTGCTGCAGGACGATGGCTGGCGCGCCGCGGTGGCGGCCAGCGGGCTGGCGGTGCTCTACATCCATGCGCTCAACCCGCATGGCTTCTCCTGGTGGCGCCGCGTCACCCAGGAGGGCGTGGACCTGAACCGCAATTTCCACGATTTCCACGCGCCACTGCCGGCCAACCCCGGCTATGACGAGCTGGCCGGCTTCCTGGTGCCGCCGCATTGGCCGCCCACCGCCGAGGACGAGCGCCATCTGAGGGCCTATGCCGAGCGCCACGGCGAGCGCGCCCTGCAGGCCGCCATCACCGGCGGCCAGTACGCGCATGAGCTGGGCCTGTTCTATGGCGGCCGCGCGCCCACCTGGAGCCACCAGACCCTGCGCCATGTGCTGCAGGCCCATGGCCAGCGCTGCGCGCGCCTGGCCTGGATCGACCTGCACACCGGCTTGGGCCCCAGCGGCCATGGCGAGCGCATCTTTGCCGGCCACGATGACCCGGCCGCCTTGGCGCGCGCGCGCGCCTGGTGGGGCCCCGAGGTCACCGCCATCACCGAGGGCAGCTCCAGCTCGGCGCCGCTGCAGGGCCTGATGTGGAATGCCGCCCTCGAGGAATGCCCGCAGGCCAGCTACACCGGCATCGCGCTGGAATACGGCACCCTGCCGCTGGAGGCGATGATCTTGGCGCTGCGCGCCGATCATTGGCTGGAGGCCCATCCGGAGGCCGCGCCGGCCCAGGCGCAGGCCATCAAGCGCCAGATCCGCGACGCCTTCTATGTCGACGAGGAGGGTTGGAAGGCCAGCATCCTCGCCCAGGCCTTCGATGCCGCACACCAGGCCCTGCAAGGGCTGGCCAACACCTCGGCCCTGCAAGGCCGCAGCAAGACATGACCCCAGACGAACTCCAGACCATCCAGCAAGAGACCCAGTACTGGCTGGAGAAGGCCGTGATCGGCCTCAACCTCTGCCCCTTCGCCAAGAGCGTGCATGTCAACCAGCGGCTGCGCTATGTGGTGAGCGAGGCGGCCACGCCCGAAGAGCTGCTCAAGGAGCTGGCGCGCGAACTGCTGGCGCTGCGCCGCGCCGATCCGGACGAGATCGAGACCACGCTGCTGATCCACCCCAAGGTGCTGACCGACTTCCTGGACTTCAACGACTTCCTGGGTGCCGCGGACGCGCTGGTGGAAGACCTGGAGCTGGACGGCGAACTGCAGATCGCCAGCTTCCATCCCGACTACCAGTTCGCCGGCACCGCGCCCGAGGACATCAGCAACTACAGCAACCGCTCGCCCTACCCGACCCTGCACCTCTTGCGCGAGAGCAGCATCGAGCGCGCCGTCGCCACCATGGCCGACACCGACGCGATCTACGAGGCCAACCTCGAGACCCTCGACAAGCTCGGCATCGAGGGCTGGAAGGCGCTCGGACTGAAGACCCGGGAGTGATGTCCTGATTTGATCGATGCCGGTCCGCAAGCGGCGCGACGGCCGGGCCCGCGCCGGGCACAGTGGAGACCTCTTCAACACGAACCGAGGCCCACCCCATGAAAACCGCATTGCTCGTCATCGACGTCCAGGAATCCTTCCGCCTGCGCCCCTACTGGAGCGAGCAGGATCTGCCCGACTTCCTCGCCCGCAGCAATGCGCTGATCGCGGGCGCCGAGCAACTCGGCCTGCCCATCGTGCGGGTGTTCCACAGCGAGGGCCCGGAAACGCCGGACAACCCCTTCTCGAAGGCATCGGGCCAGGTGCGTCCGCTGGCCGGCCTGCGCGACTATGCGCCCGCCTTCGAGGTGGTGAAGCAGCGCCACAGCGCCCTGGCCGGCACCGGCCTGGGCATCTGGCTGCGCCAGCAGGGCATCCAGCGCCTCATCGTCAGCGGCATCCGCACCGAGCAATGCTGCGAGACCACCACCCGCAACGCCAGCGACGAGGGCTGGCTGGTGGACTACGTGACCGAGGCCACGCTGACCTTTGCCATGCGCCACGCCAGCGGTGTCACGCTCTCGCCCGCCGAACTCAAGCTGCGCACCGAGACCGTGCTGCAGGACCGCTTCGCGCAGGTCTGCACGGTCGAGCAGGCGCTCGATCGGGCCGCCACCGCAAGGCTGTGAGCGCGCCCTTGGGGCGATACTCGGGCCATGTCTCAAATTGATGTCGTGATGCTGGTCGAGCCGCGCTCGCTGCTGCTGGACCTGGCCGGGCCGGCGGAAGCCTTCCGGCTCGCCAACCAGGCCCTGCAGCGGCGCGGCGAGGCGCCCGCCTTCCGGCTGCGCTTTGTCGCGGCGCAGCCGAGCTGCAGCAGCTCGGTGGGCCTGCAGCTGGGCGGCCTGGCCCCCCTGCCCGACACGCTGCCGCCCGATGCCTGGCTGATGCTGGTGGGCTGCCGCCATGCCCAGCCCGGCGAAGCGCCCCCCGGCAGCGCCGAGCTGGCCGACCAGCTGCGCACCCAGAACTGGCTGCATGCGCGCGGCCAGGCCTTGCTGAGCCGCCCCGCGGGCCGGCTGCTGAGCATCTGCTCGGGCGCCCTGCTGGCGGCGCGTGCGGGGCTGCTGGAGGGGCGCCGCTGCACCACCCATCACGAGCTGCTGGACGAGCTGCGCCGCCAGGCGCCGCGCAGCGAGGTGGTGGACAACCGCGTCTTCGTGATCGACGGCCAGGTGGCCTGCAGCGCCGGCATCACCGCCGGCATCGACCTCTGCCTGCACCTGATCGCCCAGCATTGCGGCGACGCCATCGGTGCCGCGGTGGCCCAGACCATGGTGGTCTATCTGCGCCGCAGCCCGCTGGACCCCGAGCTCTCGCCGCTGCTGGCGCACCGCAACCATCTGCACCCGGCCCTGCACCGCACCCAGGACGCCGTCTGCGCCGATCCGGCGCGCGACTGGAGCCTGGAGCGCATGGCCGAGGTGGCCCATGTGACCCCGCGCCACCTGAGCCGGCTGTTCGCGGCCCACACCCACACCACGCCGCTGGCCTATCTGCAGGCGATCCGCATGGAACGCGCCCGGCGCGCCCAGGCGCGCGGCGCCTCGCTGCAGCAGGCGGCGCTGGAGGCCGGCTTCAGCTCCGACCAGCAGTTGCGGCGCACCCGCCGTAAGCTCGAATTGCGCTAACACAGAAGCCACTAACCTGTGGCAAGCGGAGTTCATGCACATCTGTTAACTTGCTCGCCCAGAACAACGAGACCTGCCCGAGGAGCACCGAGTGAACAATTGGCTGCAGCGCCTGGAAGCGCTAGACCCCGACCGACTGCAAGCCATGCGTCGCGGCGTGGAGAAGGAAAGCCTGCGTGCCAATGCCGACGGCTCGCTGGCCCTGACCCCGCACCCCGCGGCGCTGGGCTCTGCGCTCAAGCACCCGCACATCACCACCGACTTCAGCGAATCGCAGCTGGAGCTGATCACCGGCGTGCATGCCTCGGCCGAGCAATGCCTGGCCGAGCTGACGGAGATCCACCAGGCGGTGGTGCACAGCCTGGGCGGCGAGATGATGTGGGCGTCCAGCATGCCCTGTTACCTGCCGGCCGACGAGACCATCCCGATCGGCAACTACGGCTCCTCCAATATCGGCCGCGCCAAGAGCGTCTACCGCATGGGCCTGGGCCATCGCTATGGCCGGCGCATGCAGACGATCTCGGGCATCCATTACAACTGGTCGATGCCGGGCATCTCGAGCGAGCAGTATTTCGACCTGATCCGCAACTTCCGCCGCCACAGCTTCCTGCTGCTGGTGCTGTTCGGCGCCTCGCCGGCGCTGTGTTCGAGCTTTGTCGAGGGCCGGCCGCACGAGCTGCAGGAAATGGGCGCGGGCACGCTCTACCAGCCCCATGCCACCTCGCTGCGCATGGGCCGGCTGGGCTACCAGAGCGACGCGCAATCGCAGCTGGCCGTCAGCTACAACAGCCTGGAGGGCTATGCGCACTCGCTGCAGGGCGCGCTGACCCAGGCCTATCCGGCCTACGAGGCGATCGGCGTGCGCAACCCGGGCGGTGAGTACAACCAGCTCTCCACCAGCCTGCTGCAGATCGAGAACGAGTTCTACGGCACCATCCGCCCCAAGCGCGTCATCCAGAGCGGCGAGCGCCCCCTGCATGCGCTGCGCGAGCGCGGTGTCGAGTATGTGGAAGTGCGCTGCATGGACCTCGACCCCTTCGAGCCGGTCGGCATCAACGCCGACACCATGCGCTTCATCGACATCTTCCTCCTGCACTGTCTGCTGGCCGACAGCCCGCCCGACACCCCCGCGGAGATCGCCGCGCTGGCCCGCAACCAGCAGCGCGTGGCCCATGCCGGCCGCGAACCCGGCCAGGCGCTGGAGCGTGGCGGCGAGCGCATCACGGTGCAGGCCTGGGGCCAGGAACTGCTGGAGGCCTTCGGCCCCATCGCCGCCAAGCTCGACCAGGCCCTGGGCGGCGAGGCCTACCGCGGCGCGCTCGACCGCGCCCGCGCCAGCTTCAGCGATTTCGACAGCCTGCCCTCGGCGCGCGTGCTGCAAAGCATCCGCAGCGAGCATGAGTGCTCGCATGTGAGCTTTGTGCGCGAGCACTCGCTGCACATCAAGGCCGGCCTGCTGGCCCTGCCCATCAGCCAGCAACGCCTGGCCGACTATGCGCGCGTGGCAGAAGCCTCGCGCGCCGAGCAACAGGCGCTCGAGCGCGCCGAGCACGAGCCCTTCGAGGCCTTCCGGCAGCGCTATCTGGCCTCGGATCAATTGCTGGCCTGAAGCGCCCGGCTTCGGGGCCGGTTCAGGGCTGCGTCCTGGCAGCAAGCCAGTCGAGATCGGCGGGGCCCAGCGCGCCGGCGCTGAGTTGCGCCAACAGCGCGCCCATGAACTGGCGTTTGGCGCCCAGCGCCGGGTCCTGCTCGGCCCAGCGCCGTAGCCGCGAGGCATAGCCGGGCGTCATCATCCAGCCGAACACCTCGGCCTTGTCCTCCTCGGGGCCGTAAAGCGCATAGGCGCTGACCATGCCGGCCTGCGGATGTCCGAGGTTGGAGAACGCCTTGCCATAGGCGGTGCTCCCGCCCGCGCCGTAACGGATGCCGGCCGGGTTGAGCGCCAGCCATTGCGGATCGCGGTAGTAGTAGTCCTTGAACAGCCGCGCCTCGATCAAATGGTAAAGCTCGTGATGCACGCGCGCCTCGATGCCGGCCGCGCAAGCGCCCAGCGGCCCACCGATGTCGGCATAGGCCACGCTGTCGCGCTGCGCCGCCGGCATGGCGCGGCGCAGCTGCGCGCCGACGCGCAGGTTCTTGACGAACTCCAGCCGCCGCAGCTGGATGCGCGCCAGCAGCGCGGGCGGATAGCGCTCATAGGCCGGCAGCACCACCGCCAGCAGGCCGCGCAGGCGCTCGCGATCCTCGGCGCCATCATCGAAGGGCTCGCCCTCGGGGGCCTGCCAGGCCGCTTCCAACCCCAGCACCGCCAGGCGCGCGGATGCCATGGCGCGCAGCTGCGCCAGCGGCGTGCCGGGCATGCCGAAGGCGGCGTAATGCATGCCCACCGGGCATTCGGCGCTCATGCTGTCATGCGCGCCGGAGTTCTCCATGCCGGCACAGCCGGCCAGGGTGAGCGCACAGAGCGCGGCGGCCAGCTTGCGAAAGCTGCTGAGGGTCATCGTTTGACAGGCTCCGTATGCGCGTGCAGCCATGCCAGCGCGGCGCCCTCGAGCAGCGGGCCGAGCCGCCGCCGCACGGTGGCATGGTAGTTATCGAGCCAGGCAAGCTCGTCGGCATGCAGCAGCGAGGTCTCCAGGCATTGCGTATCGAAGGGGCACAGGCTGAGCGTTTCGAAGGCGAGGAACTCGCCGAACTCGGTGCTGCCGGCCGGCACGCACAGCACCAGGTTTTCGAGCCGGATGCCCCACTGGCCCTGGCGATAGAGCCCGGGTTCGACGCTGATCACCATGCCGGGCAGCAAGGCCGTCTCGGGCTGCGGCAGCGCCTGCGAGAACAGCTGCGGGCCCTCGTGGACGTTGAGGTAATGGCCCACGCCATGGCCCGTGCCATGGCCGTAGTCCAGGCCCTCGGCCCACAGGGGCAGGCGCGCCACGGCATCCAGCATGGGTGCCAGGGTGCCGCGCGGAAAGCGTACCCGCGACAGCGCAATCATGCCCTTCAGCACCAGTGTGTAGTCGCGTTGCTGCGCTGGGCTTGGCGGGCCGCCCAGCGGCCAGACGCGCGTGATGTCGGTGGTGCCGCCGAGGTAATGCCCGCCGGAGTCGATCAGCAACAGGCCGCGCCCCGTCAGTGGCAGAGCCTGGGCCGGCGTCGGCACGTAATGCGGCATGGCCGCATGCGGGCCGAAGCCGGCGATGGTGTCAAAGCTCGGCCCCCGAAAGCCCGGACGGCGCGCCCGGCATGCGCTGACGCGGGCATGGAGATCCAGTTCGCTGACTGCGCCCGCGGCCAGCGCCGGGCCCAGCTCGGCATAGAACTCGCACAGCGCCACGCCGTCCTGCACCATGGCGGCGCGCAACTGCTCGGCCTGTGCGGGCTCGCGCGGGCTCTTCATCAGCTGCAGCGGATTCGAGGCGTGAAGCTGTTGCACCCCGGCGCTCAGCCGCTCGATCAGGGCCAGGCTGACACGTGCCGGGTCCAGCAGCAGCTGCGTACCCGGCGCCAGCGCGGCCAGCGCGCCACCGATGGCCGCGTAGTCTTGAAGTTCGATGCCCTCGCTCGCCAGCTGCCGGCGCAGCGCCGCCGGCAGGCGCTGCGCCCCCACGAAGAGCCTGCAGCCATCGCCGTCGACCAGCAGGTGCGCGAGAAACACCGGATTGAAGGGCACGTCGGTGCCGCGCAGATTGAGCAGCCAGGCAATCTCGTCCAGCGCGGAGCTCAGGTGGCAGTGCGCGCCCAGCGCGGCCATGCGTTGCCGCAGCGCCGCGAGCTTGTCGGCGCGCGCGGCGCCGGCTTCGGGCAGTGGGTGCTCATGCAGCGGCGTGCTCGGCAGCGCCGGCCGCTCGGCCCACACCGCATCCAGCAGATCCTGCTGCCAGTGCAGCGTCATGCCCGCCTTGGCAAGCCCCTGCCACAGCTGCCGCGCCGCTGCCAGCGCCAGCACCTCGCCGTCGACGGCGACCGCGGCGCCGGCGGGCAGCTGCGCCAGCAACCAGTCCAGCACCGCGGCATCGGTGGCGCGCGGGTTCGCGGTCGGCACGACCTCGATGCCCGTGCCGGCAAGCTCGGCGCCGGCCTGCAACGCATAGCGGCCATCGACCAGCAAGGCGGCGCGCTCCATGGCCACCAGCAGATGGCCGACCGAGCCGGTGAAACCGCTGGCCCAGGCCCGGCCACGCCAGCGCTCGGGCAGGTATTCCGACTGGTGCGGGTCGGACGACGGGATCCACAGCGCGGCCAGGCCGCGCGCCTGCAGATGAGTGCGCAGGCACGCGAGCCGCGCCCGGTAGACGGATGCACTGCTCACCATGCTCACCAGAACTTGTACTTCGCGCCGAGCTGGAAGTAGCGGCCGAGCTGGTTGTGATAGGCCGGGTTGAAGCCCTGCAGATAGGCGATGCGGTCGGCGTCGAAGGGCGCGGCCTGGTCATCAATATTGCGCACCGAGAGGCTCAGCTCCAGATCCTTGAAGCCGCGGTAGGCCAGATAGGCATCGGCGGTCAGCCAGGCCTTGATGCGGCAGTACTCGGGATGCGGCACGGTCTGGCTGGCATAGCCGCAGCTCACGGTGGCATCGGCGGCCTGCGCGTAGGCGCCGCTGTAATTCCAGCTGACATGGGCCTGCCAGGGGCCGCGGCTCCAGCCCAGCCCGAAGTGCATGCGCTCCTTGGGCTTGAGGTAGTAGCCGGCCGTGTCGCTCAGCTCGGCGCCGGGCGCATTGGCCTGCTCGTACCTGGACAGCTTGTTGTAGGTGCCGTTCAGCGTGACGCGGCCGAGCGCGTCTGGCATGTCGAACTGCAGGCGAGCGTCGATGTCGACGCCACGCACATGGGTTTCGGCCAGATTGGTCGCCGTCAGGAAGATCTGGTCGATCTGGCCGGACGCCGCGCCGCGCACGACCTTGCCCGGAAACTCGTTCTCATGCGCCAGCAGGTAGCTGGTGCTCATGGACGCCACCTCGCCCTTGCGCTTGATGTCATAGGCATCGACCGCCAGGCTGACATCGCGGCTGGGCTGAAACACGAAGCCCAGCGAACGGCTGGTCGAGGTTTCGGCGCGCAGGTCGCCCGCATTGCCGTAGACACCGACCACATAGCGATCGCAGTTGGGGTTATTGGTGTCAAACGTGGCGCAGAGCTTGGGGTCCTGCACCTTGACGTAGTAGGTCTGCGTGCCCATGTGCTGCTCGGGCAGGGTGGGCGCGCGGAAGCCCTCGGCATGGGTGCCGCGCAGCAGCAGCTGCGGCAGCGCCTGCCACTTGATGCCCAGCTTGGGCGTGTTAGAACGGCCGAAGTCGCTGTTGTCGTCCATGCGCGTAGCCAGCGAGAGCTCCAGGCCCTTCAGCAGCGGCGCGGCCGCCTCGGCATAGACGGCGGTGACGCGGCGCGAGCCCGCCGCCCCCTGGACATTCCACAGCGAGATCGCGCCGGACGAGAGCAGTTCATCGGGCACGGATTCGACCTTCTCGCGCCGGTACTCCGCGCCGACCGAGACCCCCAGCTTGCCCCCGGGCAAGGCCCAGAGCTCGCGACTGGCGCGGATGTCGAGCGAATCGGTGGCGGTCCTGCCGGTGCTGCGCATCTGCGGGTACAGGCGCGCCATCAGCCCGGGGTCATTGGCCGCGGCGTTGCCGAGGATGAAGCCGGGGCGCACCTTGCCGTTGGCGTCCAGCACCTCGTTGAGGAAGACGGCATCCTGCAAAAAGCCGCGCAGCCCGGTGTCGGTCCGGGCGCGCGAGAGCATCAGCGCCGATTCCAGATCCCAACCGGCCAGCTCGCCACGCACGCCAACGGTATAGCGCTGGTTCAGCGTTGCGCTGTCCATGGTGCTGGCGACGTCGTTGAACAGATAGCGCACGCCCACCTCGGCATTGCTCAGGGGGTTCTGCGGATGCCCGGCCGGGAGGATCAGGTAGGACACTTGCGCGCCCGGCGCGTTGCCATACTGGCCGAGCTTGTCCACCTGGTTGTAGGTGTAGTAGCCATAGGAGTCGGTGCCGTAGCTGAAGCTGCGGGTGTTGTAGCGGCTGCGCGTCAGGGCGGCATCGGCGAACAGCTCGAAGCCCGCGGGCAGGGCCAGCACGCCCGCGCCATAGACGCTGTCGGTCTGCCAGCCGGCCACCAGATTGACCGCCGCGGTGTTGTCGTTCAGGCAGCGGCCATTGAGCGTCGCCGTCGTGTTGCTGGCCGGCACGCAAGGCGCGTCCAGGCCGGTGAGCGGGCCGATGAAGTTGGCGGCGCTGCTGTTGTAGTAGCCCGAACTTGGCGTCAACCGGTAGACATTGCGGTAGTAGCTGGAGCGCCGATCGGACAGGTCGAAGCGGCGGAAGTCGGCATCCCTGGTGCGCTCGCGGTCCGCGGCGCGCACCGGATCCTGCGCACGGTGCGAGAGTGTGAGGAAGACGTTGTAGCCATCCTGCTGCAGGGCGCCCTGCCCGTAGGTCAGCGAGGCGTTGTTGCTGGCGCCATCGCTGCGGCTCGACCGTCCATAGCCGGCACTGCCCACCAGGCCCTCGAAGCCCTTGCGCAAGATGATGTTGACCACGCCGCCGATCGCGTCGGCGCCATAGATCGCGGAGGCCCCATCCAGCAGCGTTTCGATGCGCTCGACCGCATCGACGGGAATCGAGTTGGTATCGACGAAGGAGGCGGTGCCGAAACCGAAGGGGGCGACGCGGCGGCCGTTGATCAGCACCAGCGTGGAGCCGACGCCCAGGCCGCGCAGCGAGATGCCCGCGCTGCCAAAGGTGGCGTCCACCGGGCCGTCGGTCGCGATGCCGCCGGTGTTGCCGGCCGGGATGTCGCGCAGCACGTCGGACACCGAGAGCGCGCCCGAGCGGGCGATGTCGTCGCGGCTGATGACCTGGATCGCGGAGGCCGTCTCGGCCTCCAGGCGCTTGATGCGCGAGCCCGTCACTTCGACACGTTCCAGGGTCTGTGCCTCGCCCTGCGCGAGCAGGGGCAGGCTGAGGCTGCCCGCGCAGGCCATGGCAAGGGCGCGAACAATCGGGCGGATTTTGGGCATAGTTTGGCTCGTCATGGATGGGGGGGCAGCGCCCGACATGGCCGGGGCGTGGCAGGGTCACACGGGTCGAGTGACAGCGTGCGGCCGGGAAAGGCAAGGCCTGTAGACCTCCCACCCTGGCGTGCTGCGCTTGCGGCGCGATTCTGGTAGTGGGCCGGCGACGGCGCGCCTCAAATCCTGCGCGACTTGCACAAGCCTGCTGCCGGAGCGCCGGCAGCAAGGGAAAGCCCCAAGCTCAGCCTTGCGCCCGATGCAACTGGCGGTAGCGCGCCGGCGGCATGCCATAGCGCCGCGCAAAGGCGCGCGAGAAATGGCTGGCGTTGCTGAACCCCAGATCCAAGGCGATGTCGACCATGCGGTCGCCGCTGCGGGTCAGCGCCTCGCAGGCGCGCTCCAAGCGCAGCTTCAGCGCGTACTGATGCGGCGGCAGCCCGGCGGCCGCGTGAAATTCGCGTGAGAAGTGCGACTCGCTCATCGCGCACAGCGCGGCCATCTCCGCGATGGGGATCTCGCGGCTCACGTTGTCGGCGATGAGGGCCAGCACGCGCCGCAGCCTGGCGCCGCTCAAACCGTTTCTGCCCGCCCCAGCGGCGCCGGCGCCGGCATGCCGCTCGAGCAGATAGCACAGCAGCGCAGTCGCGACGCCGTCGCAATAGCGGGGCGCCAGCGCTCCCGCGGACATTTCGGCGTCGAGCATCTTCCAGACCAGGTCCAGTACCTGCCGATCCGACACATAGGCGGTGCTGCTCAGGCCGTAACCTTCCGGCAAGCCCGCTTCCTGGCGCAGCCGGTCGACGGTCTGGACCGGAACAAAGAGATTGACGATGTCGCAGCCACTCAGCTGCCGCCAACTGCTGGGCGCCCCAGGCGCGCAGATGCGAAATCGGTTGGCGCCGATGACGCCGCCCCAGATGGGCCGCTCGCCGGTCCAGATCTGCGACTCCAGCGGCTCGAGCATGACGGCGATCCGGTAGCAGCCCGGGTGGGGCGAGACCGCCTGCACGCTGGTATCCGGCTGCCGGCGCGACCAGCGCGCCAGCGAAATGCCCGTGCCCGGCAAGGGCCCCACACAGGCGTCCAGCGGACCGGTCACGCCACTGCGGCGGAACCAATCCTGCAATGCTGCAGCGCTGTCGATGGTGGGGTAGCTCATATATCAGGGGTGGAAGGAAGGCACCGCGCCGAAATGGCGATCCTAGCCTCCCGCCACCCCGGGCTCTTGAAAGCCGCGCAAGCACCCATATAATCCTCCTGCTAGCACTCATACACCCCGAGTGCTAACAGCCCCGGGAACCCAGGTTTGCGGGGCTCAAGCATGTGAAAAGGTGTTGCTCACCTTGACGCAGCACCTGCCATTCAAGCACCAAGACACTCTGAAGGAGATGTGATGAAACTGCGTCCTCTGCACGATCGCGTGATCGTTAAGCGCCTGGAACAAGAAACCAAGACCGCTTCGGGCATCGTCATCCCCGACGCCGCCGCCGAGAAGCCCGATCAGGGCGAAGTGCTGGCCGTGGGTCCTGGCAAGCGCAATGACAAGGGCGACTTCATTGCCCTGAACGTGGCCGTGGGCGACCGCGTGCTGTTCGGCAAGTATTCGGGCCAGGCCGTCAAGGTCGACGGCGACGAACTGCTGGTGATGCGCGAAGAAGATCTGTTTGCCGTGGTTCAGAAGTAAGCCTTCTGCGACCCGCAAGATCTGACCCCAATTAAGAATCCGGAGAAATACACATGGCAGCAAAAGACGTGATCTTTGGCGGCGAGGCACGTGCCCGCATGGTTGAAGGCGTGAACATCCTGGCCAACGCGGTCAAGGTGACCCTGGGCCCCAAGGGCCGCAACGTGGTGCTGGAGCGCTCGTTCGGCGCCCCCACCGTGACCAAGGACGGCGTGTCCGTGGCCAAGGAAATCGAGCTGAAGGACAAGCTCCAGAACATGGGCGCGCAGATGGTCAAGGAAGTGGCTTCCAAGACCAGCGACAACGCCGGTGACGGCACCACCACCGCCACCGTGCTGGCCCAGGCCATCGTGCGCGAAGGCATGAAGTACGTGGCCGCCGGCATGAACCCGATGGACCTGAAGCGCGGCATCGACAAGGCCGTGACCGCCCTGGTCGCCCAGCTGAAGGCGGCCTCCAAGGCCACCACCACCTCCAAGGAAATCGCTCAGGTTGGCACCATCTCCGCCAACAGCGATGCCGACGTCGGCCAGATCATCGCCTCGGCGATGGACAAGGTGGGCAAGGAAGGCGTGATCACCGTTGAAGACGGCAAGAGCCTGAACAACGAGTTGGACGTGGTCGAAGGCATGCAGTTCGACCGCGGCTACCTGTCGCCCTACTTCATCAACAACCCCGAGAAGCAAGCCGCGCTGCTGGACAACCCCTTCGTCCTGCTGTTCGACAAGAAGATCTCGAACATCCGCGACCTGCTGCCCACGCTGGAGCAAGTGGCCAAGGCCGGCCGTCCGCTGCTGATCATCGCTGAGGAAGTCGAAGGCGAAGCGCTGGCGACCCTGGTGGTCAACACCATCCGCGGCATCCTGAAGGTCGTGGCCGTGAAGGCGCCTGGCTTCGGCGACCGCCGCAAGGCCATGCTGGAAGACATCGCCATCCTGACCGGCGGCAAGGTCATCGCCGAAGAAGTCGGCCTGACCCTGGAGAAGGTCACGCTGGCCGACCTGGGCCAAGCCAAGCGCGTCGAAGTGGGCAAGGAAAACACCACCATCATCGATGGCGCCGGTGCTGCTGCCGACATCGAAGCCCGCGTCAAGCAAGTGCGCATCCAGATCGAAGAAGCCACCAGCGACTACGACCGTGAAAAGCTGCAAGAACGCGTGGCCAAGCTGGCCGGCGGTGTTGCCGTGATCAAGGTCGGCGCTGCCACCGAAGTCGAAATGAAGGAAAAGAAGGCACGCGTGGAAGACGCGCTGCACGCCACCCGCGCTGCCGTTGAAGAAGGCATCGTGGCTGGTGGTGGCGTGGCCCTGCTGCGCGCCAAGCAAGCTGCTGGCGAGATCAAGGGCGACAACGCCGATCAAGACGCCGGCATCAAGCTGGTGCTGAAGGCCATCGAAGCCCCGCTGCGCGAGATCGTCTACAACGCCGGTGGCGAAGCCTCCGTAGTCGTGAACGCCGTGCTGGCCGGCAAGGGCAACTACGGCTTCAATGCCGCCAACGACACCTATGGCGACATGATCGAAATGGGCATCCTGGACCCGACCAAGGTGACCCGCACCGCGCTGCAGAACGCTGCTTCGGTCGCTTCGCTGATGCTGACCACCGAGTGCATGGTGGCCGAGTCCCCCAAGGACGAAGCTCCGGCCGGCGGCATGCCTGGTGGCATGGGCGGCATGGGTGGCATGGGCATGGACATGTAATCTCGGGAAACCGAGACTTTTGACGCGTGATCCGTCACGCTCAAACAAAGGGGGCCGCAACAGCGGCCCCCTTTTTCATGCTTGGCGCCGCCGATAATGGCGGCAAACGCCCATGAACATCATGCCCAACGCACCCACGCTTCAGTCACTCGTCGACGAGGTCGTCGCCCGGGTGCCGGCGCTGAGCCTTGCCGTGCTGAACGAGACGCACGACGAGCTGAAGGACAAGCCCCAGCACCATCAGCTGTTTGCCGGCTGGCTGCGCGAGCGCCCGCGCTTCGTCAACGACTTTGAGTCCTCGCTGCGCCCCTTGCTGGCGGCGGCCCGCGAGGGCAAGGACCCGCTGCAGCGCAGCGGCCCGGCGCGCCTGGACACCCTCAGCCTGGTGGACGAGAAGCAGGCCCTGCAGGACGTGGCCATTGCGCATGCGGTGTCGGTGATCGAAGACCGCAGCCGGCCCGAGGTGCATCAGCTGGGCAATTTCTTCGCTGCGCTGCGCGGCATTGCGCGCCCGCTGAAGAACGACAACCCGCTGCGCCCGGCGCTGTTTGCGCAGGCGCTGAACCGTGCCATGCAGGGCGTGGACCTGGACCCCGAGGCGCGCTATGCGCTGATGCGCGTGGCCGCCCAGCCCTTGGCCAATGGCGTGCATGCGATCTACAGCGCGCTGTGCCAGCAAATGCGCGAGGCCGACCTCATCAATATGGTGGCCAGCCATGGCGCCGGCATCAAGGCATCGGAACTGCGCCAGCGCCAGTTCGCCAGCCATGCCGAGACCATACCGACCTCGCTGGACACCCTGGCGCGCCGCGTGGACGAATACAACTCGCGGCCGCAGAGCCTGGGCGCCGCGGCAGGTGCCAAGACGGCCGCCGCGGGCGGTGGCGATCTGCTGTCGCGCCTGTATGGCCAGATCCTGGCCGACCCGAATCTGCTGCCCGCGGTGAAGCAGCTGCTGGCGCGGCTGCAGGTGGCGGTGGCGCGGCTGGCGCAGACCGATGGCAGCCTGCTGCGCCGGCAGGACCATCCCACCTGGCAGCTGCTGAATCGCGTGTCGGCCCATGGCCAGGCCTTCGAGAACCCGAACGACGAGCGCCTGCGCGAATTCCTCGGCTTCATGGACGCGCAGGTGCAACAGCTGGTGGCCTCGCCCGTGCCCACCGCGCTGCAATTCCAGCAGGCCCTCAACGCGGTGGATCAGCAGATCCGCCAGCATGCCCACCAGCGCAGCGAACGCAGCGCCGTGGCCCTGGCGGCGCTGGAGCGCGAGCAGGAGCGCGGCGACTGGCTCAAGCTGCTGCGCGAGCAGCTCAAGGAGCAATTGGCCGATGCCCCGCTGACCGCCAGCCTGCGCAAGTTCCTGCTCAGCAGCTGGGTGGAAGTGATCGTGCAGGCGATGGTGCTGCATGGCCGCGATGCGCCCGAGGCCCAGTCCTATATCGAGCTGGTGGACGAGCTGCTGGCCAGCCTGCAGCTGCCCGCGACCGAGGCGCAGCGCCAGCAGTTCCGCGCCAGCCTGCCGGCCCTGATCACGCGTCTGGAACGCGGCATGGACTCGATTGCGATGGATGCGTCCAGGCGCCAGGACATCCTGGCCGAGCTGATGCAGCAACACGGCCGCATCCTGCGCGGCCTGCCGGCGCTGGCCGAGGCGGTGGCGGCACGGCCGGCCAAGCCCGGCCAGGAGTACAGCCCCGAAGAATTGCTGCAGCAGCTGCTCACCGAGCGCGAGTCGCAACTGCCCTCGCACTGGGCGCATTCGCGCGTCGACCGCGGCCACCTGCCCACCGTGCCGGTGGCGCTCTACTCGGGCCAGGACGCCGAGAAGGCGCGCGCCGCGCTGGAGGCCTGGATGGACCAGCTGCAGGTCGGCAACTGGTACCACCTGTTCCTGCAAAGCCAGTGGATGACGGCGCAGATCGCCTGGATCAGCGAAAGCCGCCAGTTCTTCCTGTTCGTCGGCCAGGACGCTGACGAGCGCCATTCGCTCACGCGCGGCGCCATCGAGCAGCTGCTGGCCAACGGCCTGATCACCGCGCTGGAGGAAGAATCCCTGGTACAACGCGCGGTGACTTCGCTGATGCAGGACCTGGACGAGCATCCCTAGCCGCCCCGGGTCCGCGCCCAAGACCGCATGACCCGAGCCCATCGCTACCTCCTCACCGCGCTGCTGCTGCTGCCCCCGCTGACCTGGGGGCAAGACCTGCCCCCGGCCGCCGGCGCGGCGCGCCCCAAGCTGGGCCTGGTGCTCTCGGGCGGTGGCGCGCGCGGCCTGGCCCATGTGGGTGTGCTCAAGGTGCTGGAGCGCGAGCGCATCCCGGTGGACCTGATCACCGGCACCTCGATGGGCGCCATCATCGGCGGCCTCTACGCCAGCGGCATGAGTGCCGCGCAGCTGGAGCGCGAGCTGACCCGGCTCTCCTGGGGCGATGTGTTCGCCAGCCGGGTGGAACGGCAGGATCTTTCGCAGCGCCGCAAGGAGGAGGACTTCGAGTTCTCGGCGGTGCTGGAGTTCGGCATGCGCGATGGTGAATTCCGCGCCCCGCAGGGCACACTCTCCAGCCGCGGGCTGGAAACGCTGCTGCGCCGCTTCACCCTGCCGGTGCGCAAGATACGCCGCTTCGACGAATTACCCACGCCCTTCCGCGCCGTTTCCACCGACATGGAGTCGGGCGAGCAGCAGGTGCTCAGTGAGGGCGACCTGGCGCTGGCGATCCGCTCCAGCATGAGCGTGCCGGGCGTGTTCGCGCCGGTGGAATGGGAGGACCGCATCCTCGGCGACGGCGGCCTGGTCAACAACCTGCCGGTGGACATCGCCCGTAGCATGGGCGCCGAGCGGCTCATCGCCGTCAACGTCGGCACGCCGATCGGCGGGCGCGAATCGCTCGGCTCGCTGCTGGGCGTGACGGCGCAGATGATCAACATCCTCACCGAGCAGAACGTCAAGCGCAGCCTGGCCAGCCTGTGGGAAGGCGATGTGCTGATCAAGCCGCAGCTGGGCAAGCTCACATCCGGCGACTTCGAGCGCGGCGTCGACTTCATCAAGCTCGGCGAGCAGGCGGCCGAGGCGGCGCTGCCGGAGTTGCGCGCCTTCGCGGTCGACGCGCCCGGCTACCGGCGCTGGCGCGAGGCGCGCGGCGGTGCGCAGCTCGACAAGCCGCTGCTGGCCGCGGTGCGCATGGAGGGCAGCGAGATCGCCAACCCCCAGCGCTTTGCCGATCAGCTCGAGTCCAAGCCCGGCGAACGCTTCGACCTCGCCAAGGCGGAGCGCGATACGCGCTTCCTCGCCTCCTCGGGCGACTACGAGCGCGTCGACTACCACGTCGAGGCGCGCGAGGCCGGCGACACCCTGGTGTTCAGCATGGAAGACAAGTCCTGGGGGCCTAACTACTTCCGTGTCGGCCTCGATCTCAGCACCGACCTGAGCGGCGACAGCTCCTTCAATCTGCGCATCTCGCACAACCGCCACTGGCTCACCCCCAATGGCACCGAATGGCGCAACCAGCTCACGCTCGGGCAGACGCCCAGGCTCTACTCCGAGCTCTACCATCCGCTGGGCCTGCGGCTGGGGGTGTCGAACGATTGGTTCGTGTCCGGCTGGGGCGAGCTGGAGCGCAGGCAGATCACCATTTACGACCGCGACACGGGCCATGGCCTGGCGCGCTTCCAGCGCAGCGGCGCCAGCGTCGGCGCCGACCTCGGCCAGCCCTGGGGCCGCCTGGGCGAGATCCGCATCGGGCTGCTGCACGAGGCCTGGCGGCTCAGCCCCAGCCTGCTGACCATCGACGTGCCCGGCGTTGACTTCAACCGCCATGCCAACGAGACCGCGCTGCGCCTGAAGGCCGTGGTGGACCAGCTCGACTTCGCCAATTTCCCGCAGCGCGGCTATCGCTACACCTTCGAGGGCCTGTACGGCTACCAGGTCAATCGCGGCGAGAACAACGGCAATTTCGCGCGCGCCGAGCTGCAGGCCACAGGGGTGCAAAGCTGGGGCCGCCACACGCTCAATCTGCATCTGCGCGGCTTTGCCGCGCGCGAGCCCGAGAGCTCGGTGCAAGGGCCCTACAGCCTGGGCGGCTTCCAGCAACTGTCCGGCTACAAGCAGGGCCAGCTCACCGGCGCGGCCCTGCTGTTCGGGCGCGCCAGCTACTACATGCGGCTCAACGAGACGCCGGTGCTGACGCGCGGCTTCTTCGTGGGCGGCTCGCTGGAGGCGGGCAACACCTGGGACAACCATCGCCAGATGAGCTTGAAGGGCCTGCGCTGGGCCAGCAGCCTGTTCCTGGGCACCGACACCACGGTGGGCCCGCTCTATGTGGGCCTGGGCTACGCGCCGCAGGGCGGCAGCGCGCTCTACCTCTTCATCGGCAGACCCTGAGGGATCAGCCCGGCGATCAGCCTGGCGATCAGTGCCGGCTGCTCATGCACGATCCAGTGCGTCGCGCCCGGCACGCGCTCGAGCCGCAGCTGCGGCACGAAATGCGCGAGGCCCTCCAGCATGCTGGGTGGCAGGGCGCGGTCGGCCTCGCCCCAGATCACCAGGGTGGGCAGCTTGACGGTGACGAACTCGGGCGCGAACTCCAGCGCCATCGCGCCCGGATCCTCAGGCGTGGGCGGCCGCATCGGCGAGGCCCGGTAGTAGTTCAGGGGGCCGGTGAGCCCGCGCGACCAGAGCTCGCGGTAGCGCGCGCGCAAGGCCTCGTCGAGCCAGGGCGCGCCGCCCTCGGCAAAGTCGGTGAAGAAGGCAAACATGCCGGCAAAGTCGTGCTCGGCCAGGCGCTCCTCGGCATCCGGCCGGCACAGCATGTTCATGTAGGCGCTGGCGCGGCGCTGCGCCGGATTGAGCTGCAGCTCGCGCAAGAAGGTGCCCGGATGCGGTGAGTTGATGATCACCAGTTGCTGCATCAGCTGGGGCTTCTGCACCGCCAGATTCCAGGCCACCGCACCGCCCCAGTCATGCGCCACCAGGGCGGTCAGCGGGCCTTCGCCGGTGGCGGCCACCAGGGCCGCAACATCCGCCACCAGATGCTTGGCGCGGTAGGCCTCGACCTCGCGCGGCGCGCTGGAGCGCTCGTAGCCGCGCAGATTGGGCGCTATGCAGCGGTAGCGGTCCGCCAGCATCAGCATCAGCTCGTCCCAGATGAAGGCGGCCTCGGGAAAGCCATGCAGAAAGATCAGGCGCGGCGCCGCGGCCGGGCCGCAAGCGCGGCAGGACAGGGTGATGCCATGCGGCAGCACCTGGTCAAAGCATTCGATCATGGCCGAGGCCTCCCTGTGGAGCCTCAGTATCGAGAGCCGCCTCGCGGCAGCCCTGTCACTCCGGCGACAGCTCCGGGGGCGGAATTTCCCCCATGGTGGGCGCCACCACGGCCGACTGCATCCAGTCGTACAGGATATGGGCGACGTCCGCCACGCCCTGCTTCTTCAGCGCCGAGAACAGCGTCACCGAGACGTCCGACTCCTCCGTGGCCAAGCCGGCCAGGAAGGCCTGGCATTCGGCCAGCGCCGCGTTCGCTTCCTTGCGGTTGAGCTTGTCGGATTTGGTCAGCAGCACCAGCAGCTTGATCTCGCCGGTGCCCACGCGCGCCGCCACGAATTCGAGCAGCTGCTTGTCCAGATCGGTCAGGCCCAGGCGCGAGTCCACCATCAGCACCACGCCGGAGAGGCTGCGGCGCACCTCCAGATAGTCGGCCATCACCTTCTGCCAGCGCAGCTTGGCCGAGCGCGCCACCGCCGCATAGCCATAGCCCGGCAGGTCGGCGAAGAGCGCGTTGGGCGCGTCCTTGGGGCCGACCTCGAAGAGGTTGATGTGCTGGGTGCGCCCCGGCGTCTTCGAGGCAAAGGCCAGCCGCTTCTGCTGCGCCAGCGTGTTGATGGCGGTGGACTTGCCGGCATTCGAGCGCCCCACGAAGGCGATCTCGGGCAGTTCGTTGGCCGGCAGATGCACCAGCTGGCTGGCGGTGGTGAGGAAGCGGGCGGTGTGGGTCCAGCCCAACACCACCTTGTCCGACGCCGTTTCGGCGGCCCCGTCAGCAGGCACCGACGCCTCGGCAGGCAAGGCCTTTTGCAGGCCTGCGGCATCGTTTTTTGTGCCGCGCTTGGTGTTGGTAGTCATGAAGTTCCAGGTCTCGTTGGTTTGCCATTGTAAAATCCGCCGGTTGCGCTTACCGAACCCTAAATACTCATGAAGACTGCCGCTATCCTGTTGACCGGTCTGATGTTCGCCGCCGCAGCGGTGGCCAACGAGCCTGCCGCCGCCGCCAAACCCGATCTGGCCAAGGGCCAGGCCACTTCCACGCAAGTGTGCGCCGCCTGCCATACCGCCGACGGTTCGCGCGGCAGCCCGGCCAATCCCATCCTGCAGGGCCAGCACGCCGACTACCTGGCCAAGCAACTGGACGAATTCAAGTCCGGCAAGCGCAACAACCCCATCATGAAGGGCATGGCAGGCACGCTGTCGCCCGAAGACATGAAGAACGTCGCCGCCTTCTACGCCAGCAAGCAGGCCAAGCCCGGCTTCGCCAAGGACAAGGCCCTGGTGGCCCTGGGCGAGAAGATCTACCGCGGCGGCATCGCCGATCGCCAGATCCCGGCCTGCGCCGGCTGCCACAGCCCCAACGGCGCCGGCATCCCGGCCCAGTACCCGCGTCTGGCCGGCCAGCACAGCGACTACACCGAAGCCCAGCTGAATGCCTTCCGCAGCGGTCTGCGCACCAACAGTGCCCAGATGACCGGCATTGCCGCCAAGATGAACGACCGCGAAATCAAGGCCGTGGCCGATTACGTGGCCGGCCTGCGCTGAACTCCAGCGCTGTGCGGTGCCCGCAAGGCCCCGCCACAAGCTTTGACGCATAGCAAAGGCCGGTGTTCGCACCGGCCTTTTTTCATTGCCCCCGGGTGAGCGCCCGCTCGCCGCGACAATTCCGCCATGTCCGAGACGTCTGAGACCTCCGCCCTGCCCCGCCCCAGCCATGGCGCGGGGCGTGAATTGCTGGACCTGCTGGCCTCGATGCGCTTTGCCATCGCGCTGCTGACGGTGATCTGCATCGCCTCGGTGATCGGCACGGTGGTGAAGCAGCGCGAGCCGCTCAACAACTATGTGAACCAGTTCGGGCCCTTCTGGTCCGAGGTATTCGGCAAGCTGGACCTCTACACCGTCTACGGCGCCTGGTGGTTCCTGCTGATCCTGGCCTTTCTGGTGATCTCCACCAGCCTGTGCATCGCCCGCAACACGCCCAAGATCATCCAGGACCTGAAGAGCTACAAGGAGCAGGTGCGCGAGCAGTCGCTGCAGCTCTTCAAGCACCGCGCCCTGGGCGAGCTGCCGCTGGCGCCCGAGGCCGCGCTCAAGCAGGTGTCGGCCTTCCTCGACCAACAGGGCTGGAAGGCGCGCGCCCAGGTGCGCGCCAACGGCATCATGGTGGCGGCGCGCAAAGGCGCGGCCAACAAGATCGGCTACTTGTGCGCGCATTCCGCCATCGTGCTGGTCTGCCTGGGCGGCCTATTCGACGGCGACCTGCTGGTGCGCGGCCTGATGTGGGCGCAGGGCAAGAGCGTCTACGAGGGCAGCGGCCTGATCTCCGAGGTGCCGGCGCAGCACCGCCTGTCGGCGCGCACGCCCAGCTTCCGCGGCAATCTGATGGTGCCCGAGGGGGCGCGCAACGGCACGGCGGTGCTGAGCATGCCCACCGGCGTGCTGCTGCAGGAGCTGCCCTTCGACATCGAACTGAAGAAGTTCATCGTCGAGTACTACGCCACCGGCATGCCCAAGCTGTTCGCCAGCGACATCGTCATCCGCGACCACGAGACCGGCGCGGTGCGCGAGGCCAAGGTCAAGGTCAACGAGCCGGTCACGCACCGCGGCGTGGCGATCTATCAGAGCAGCTTCGACGATGGCGGCTCCACCCTGAAGCTGCGCGCCCTGCCGCTCGCCGGCAAGGGCGACGGCTTCACGCTGGAGGGCAAGGTCGGCGCCAGCACCCAGCTCGTCAATGGCGAGGCCAAGCTGGGGCTGGAGTTCACCGGCCTGCGCGTCATCAACGTCGAGAACATGGGCGACAGCACGGCCAGCGGCGCCGATGTGCGCAAGGTCGATCTGGTCGAGTCGCTGCAGGGCCGGCTGGGCAGCAGCGCCAAGGGCAAGGCCGACAAGGACCTGCACAACGTCGGCCCCAGCTTCAGCTACAAGCTGGTGGACGCGAGCGGCCAGAAGCGCGAGTACAACAACTACATGGCGCCGGTCGAGCTGGACGGGCAGCGCGTCTTCCTGATGGGCATGCGCGAGACGCCCAACGAGCCCTTCCGCTATCTGCGCATCCCGGCCGACGAGCAGGGCGGCCTCAGCGGCTGGCTGCGCCTGCGCCAGGGCCTGGCCGACGCCGGCCTGCGCGAGCGCGCCGCCGGCCGCTATGCCGATGGCGCCACGCCCGCCGACAAGCCGCAGATGCGGCCGCAGCTGACGGCCACGGCGCGGCGCGCGCTGGACCTGTTTGCCGGCCTGGACGGCGGCAAGCCCGGACAGATTGGCGGCCTGGCCGCGCTCTCGCAGTTCATCGACCGCGAGGTGCCCGAGGCCGAGCGCGCCCGCGTCTCCGAGGTGCTGCTGCGCATTCTCAACGGCAGCCTGTTCGAGCTGCACAAGCTGCAGCGCGCCCAGGCCGGCCTGGCGGCGCCGGCCGCCGACGCCGCCACCCAGGCCTTCATGACCCAGGCCGTGCTCTCGCTGTCGGACTCGATGTTCTACCCGGCCCCGGTGCTGCTGCAGCTGGAGGACTTCCAGCAGCTACAGGCCAGCGTGTTCCAGGTGGCGCGCGCGCCCGGTCAGAATCTGGTCTATCTGGGCGCGGTGCTGCTCATCATCGGCGTGTTCGCGATGCTCTACATCAAGGAGCGCCGCCTGTGGATCTGGCTCGAGCCGGCGCCCGGCGGCCAGGAGCACACGCGCGTGCGCATGGCGCTGTCCAGCACCCGCGAGTCGCCCGACACCCAGACCGAATTCGCCCAGCTCAAGCGGGCGCTGCTGAAGGAAGAGGAAGAAAGCCAAGCATGAACACCACCACCGCATCCCCCGCGCTGATCGTGGGCCGCCGCGGCCTGCTGGCCCGGCGCGATCTGTTCGACTGGGTGTTTGCCGCCCTCATCGTGGCCGGCGCCGGCTTCGCCTTCAGCCGCTACGGTGCCTCGATGGACGGCTACGAGAAGGGCATCCTCGTCTTCGCCGTGCCGGCGCTGATCGCGCTGGGCTGGTTCTGGAAGCCGGTGCGGGTGCTGAGCCTGGGCGTGGGCGCGGCCAGCCTGCTGGCGATCCAGCTCTATCTGCAGCACACCGACGGCTTCGGCGCCGACCTGGCCGCCGCCGACAAGGTCTTCCTGCTCAAGTACGCGCTCTCCAGCCAGAGCGCGATCCTGTGGATGAGCGTGCTGGTGTTCATGAGCACGCTGTTCTACGGCCTCGGCTTCCTTGCCAAAGCCGGCGGCGCGAGCGTGGCCGAGCACATCGGCACGCGCCTGGCCTGGGGCGCCGTCTTCATGGCGCTGCTGGGCACCATGGTGCGCTGGTTCGAGAGCCACCAGATCGCGCCGGACATCGGCCACATCCCGGTGAGCAATCTCTACGAGGTGTTCGTGCTGTTCAGCTGGATGACGACGCTGTTCTACCTGTACTACGAAGACCGCTTCAAGACCCGCGCCCTGGGCGCCTATGTGATGCTGGCCGTCAGCGGCGCGGTGAGCTTTCTGCTCTGGTACACGGTGGCGCGCGAGGCGCATGAGATCCAGCCCCTGGTGCCGGCCCTGCAGAGCTGGTGGATGAAGATTCATGTACCGGCCAATTTCGTCGGCTACGGCACCTTCGCGCTCTCGGCCATGGTGGCGCTGGCATATCTGCTCAAGACCGCCTCGCAGCGCGCGCTCTATATCGGCCTGCTGGCGGTGCCGGCCGGCCTGGTGGCGCTGATCCTGGTGTTCCGCTTCGCCCTGCCCGAGCTGCCCGCCGACACCCTGGCCGGCATGGACGGCTGGGCGCGCAAGATGACCGGCGTGCTCGTCTTCTTCATCGCCGCCGTGGCCCTGCGCAAGCCGCTCACCGCGCGCCTGCCGGCGCTCGAGCAGCTCGACGACCTGATGTACAAGGCCATCGCGCTGGGCTTTGCCTTCTTCACCATCGCCACCATCCTGGGCGCCTTCTGGGCCGCCGAGGCCTGGGGCGGTTACTGGAGCTGGGACCCCAAGGAGACCTGGGCCCTGATCGTCTGGCTCAACTACGCGGCCTGGCTGCACATGCGCCTGATGAAGGGCCTGCGCGGCGCCGTCTCGGCCTGGTGGGCGCTGGTGGGCCTGGTGGTGACGACCTTCGCCTTCCTGGGCGTCAATATGTTTCTTTCGGGCCTGCATTCCTACGGCACTCTCTGAGCCCGCCAGCAGAATTTGCGCGGCTGACGTAAGGTTGCGCCCATCAGCCCGACTGATGGGCATCACCTTCGTCAACGCCGTCCACCACCATGCATCTGCTGCGCCAACGCTCCGGTCTTGTCATCCCCTCGAGCGAAATCACGCCCCAGGCCGTCTATGAGGGCCGGCGCGACTGGCTGCGCCTGATGGCCTCGGGCGCCGCCGGGGCCGCGCTGGCGGGTTTTGCCGGCCGCGAGGCGATCGCGCAGAGCGGCAAGCTCGCCAAGCTGGCCGCCGGCAAGAGCGCCGTGCCGGGCGCGCTGACGATGGACAAGCCCACGGCCTACGCCGACGCCACCAGCTACAACAATTTCTACGAGTTCGGCACCGACAAGTCGGACCCCGCGCGCGCTGCCCACACGCTCAAGACCCGACCCTGGACGGTGACGGTGGAGGGCGAGGTCGGCAAGCCCGGCGTGTTCGATCTCGACAGCCTGCTCAAGCTCGCCCCCATGGAAGAGCGCATCTACAAGCTGCGCTGCGTGGAGGGCTGGAGCATGGTGATCCCCTGGGTGGGCTATTCGCTCGCCGAGCTGATCAAGAAGGTGGAGCCTACGGCCAAGGCCAAGTACGTCGAGTTCATCAGCCTGGCCGACAAGGCCCAGATGCCCGGCGTGCGCTCCGGCGTGCTGGACTGGCCCTATGTGGAAGGCCTGCGCCTGGACGAGGCCATGCACCCGCTGGCCCTGCTCACCTTTGGCATGTATGGCGAGGTGCTGCCCAACCAGAACGGCGCGCCGGTGCGCATGGTGCTGCCCTGGAAATACGGCTTCAAGTCGGCCAAGAGCATCGTCAAGATCCGTTTCGTCGAGAAGCAGCCCACCAGCAGCTGGACCAAGGCGGCGCAGCAGGAGTACGGCTTCTACTCGAACGTGAATCCGCAGGTGGACCACCCGCGCTGGAGCCAGGCGAGCGAACGCCGCATCGGCGAGGATGGCCTGTTCGCCAAGAAGCGCCCGACGCTGATGTTCAATGGCTATGAGGCCCAGGTTGGCCAGCTCTATGCCGGCATGGACCTGAAACGGAATTTCTGAGCCATGGCCAAGCGATCGCTGTGGCTGCACCCGGCCGCCAAGCCGGCGCTGTTCGCGCTCTGCCTGCTGCCGCTGGGCTGGCTGGTGGGGGGCGCCTTCGCCGACCAGCTGGGGGCGAATCCGGCCGAGACCCTGATCCGTTCGCTGGGCGACTGGACCCTGCGCGGCCTGTGCCTGACCCTGGCCATCACGCCCTTGCGCGTCATCAGCGGCCAGCCCGCGCTGGCGCGCTTTCGCCGCATGCTGGGCCTGTTCAGCTTCTTCTATGCCAGCCTGCACCTGCTGGCCTATGGCTGGCTGGACATGGGGCTGGAGCTGGGCGAGATCGCCCATGACATCGCCAAGCGCCCCTTCATCCTGATGGGCTTCACGGCCTGGCTGCTGCTGGTGCCACTCGCCGCCACCTCCTTCAACCGCGCCATCAAGGCGCTGGGCGCGCGGCGCTGGCAGGCCCTGCACAAGCTGGTCTACCTGCTGACCCTGGTGGGCCTGGCGCATTTCATCTGGATGCGGGCGGGCAAGCACAACTTTGCCGAACCGGCCGTCTACGGCCTGGTGCTGGCCGTGCTGCTGGGCTGGCGCCTGCTGAAACGTTGGCCCGCGCGCAGTCTGGCACGCGCCTGATGGCCGCCTGAAAGCCCCGGCCCGGGGCCTGGCGCGCGTCCCTGGGATAATCGCGGGCTTCGTTCCCGACACCCCGCCCGCCGTTCATGCCCGATTCCCTGCTGCCCCAGTACGACGTTGCCATCATCGGCGGCGGCCCGGCCGGCTGCTCGGCGGCATCCTGGCTCGCGCAGCTGGGCCTGAGCGTCGCGCTGATCGAGCGCGCGCCCCAGCTCTGCGCCGGCCTGCAGGGCCTGCAGTTCGGCCAGGACTGGGTGCTGGGCGCGCCCGGCCAGAATCTCGCCACCCTGGGCCAGCAATACGCCCGCCAGATCGAGGGCATGGCCGGCCTGCGCCTGCTGCTGGGCCAGAGCGTCGGCCATCTGGATTGGAGCGCCACTGAGCCCGGTGGCGGCTGGCGCCTGCAGCTGGAGGACGGGCGCGGTTTCGCGGCCCGTGCCCTGCTGCTGGCCACCGGACTGATACCGCTGCGCCCCGAGGCCTTCTTCCCCGGCCCGCTGCCGCAAGCGCGAGTGCTGGATGCGCTGAGCCTCACGGCCCAGCGCGAACATTTGCCCCCCGGCCGCCTGCTGCTGCTGGGCGGCGGCGACAACGCGGTGGAGAACGCGCTCTTTCTGCAGGCGCGCGGCCACCAGGTCACGCTCTGGTCGCGCAGCGACTGGCGCGCCCAGCAAGCCCTGGTGGAGCGCATCGAGGCGCTGGGTGGCGCCCTCCAGACGCGCGCGCGCAGCCCCATGCCCAGCCGCTTGCTGGCGGACGAACAAGGCGTGACGGTCGTTTCCAAGGCCCATGGCGAGGAGCGCTTCGACCATGTGGCGGTGCTGCTGGGCTTCGAGGCCGAACCCAGCGCCTGGTTGCTGGTGGGCGATGCGCTGCAGCGCGCCGGCATCACCGCGCCCTCGCATCCCTTCCGCGACGAGCCGCGCTTTGCGCCGCTGGGCCTGTTCGTGGCCGGCGACGCCAGCGGCCGCCAGCACCCCTGCGTGCAGACCGCGCTGGGCGACGGCGTGGTGGCGGCCAAGGCGGTGGAGAGCTTTCTGCGCCCCCTGCGCGAGGGCCAGGTGCCGCTGGCCCTGCGCCGCAACAACCGCCAGGTCATCAATCTGCAGGGGCTGCGCTTCGGCGCCAACCTGGGCGTGCTGGACTTCGAGCGCGAAGGCCCCCAGCCCATCCAGGTGGACGCCGAGGTCAACCTGGGCGCCCAGATGATCGTCTCGCGCGACGCCGACATCGGCCATGTGCTGGACTACCGGCGCGTGCGCAGCATCATCATCGACGAGTGCACCGCCGAACACACCGACCTGCTCGAAGCCCTGCTGGGCAAGCTCTGCACCCGGCTGATGAAGCTGCCCGGCGTGGTGGGCGTGCGCATCAAGGTGACCAAGCTCGAAATCTTCCCCGACTGCCAAGTCGCAATCAGCGCCGAATGCGGCCAATGGTGAACCCCATGACGACGACCGACACCCTCACCCCCGAACTGGACGCCGCGGCAGCGGCCAAGCAAGCCGAAAAGAAGGCTGCGCTGGAGATCAACAAGCTCTCCAAGCGCCTGCATCGCCAGGTGGGCCAGGCCATCGGCGACTTCAACATGATCGAGGACGGCGACAAGGTGATGGTCTGCCTGTCCGGCGGCAAGGACAGCTACGCCCTGCTGGACATCCTCATCAACCTGAAGCAGCGCGCGCCGATCAAGTTCGACATCGTCGCCGTCAACCTCGACCAGAAGCAGCCCGGCTTCCCGGCCGATGTGCTGCCCACATATCTGAAATCGCGCGGCGTGGACTTCCACATCGAGACGCAGGACACCTATGCCATCGTCAAGCGCCTGATCCCCGAAGGCAAGACCACCTGCAGCCTGTGCTCGCGCCTGCGCCGCGGCATCCTCTACCGCGTGGCCGGCGAGCTGGGCGCCACCAAGATCGCGCTGGGTCACCACCGCGACGACATCGTCGTGACCCTGCTGCTGAACATGTTCTTCGGCAGCCGCATGAAGGGCATGCCGCCCAAGCTGGTCAGCGACGACGGCAAAAACGTCGTGATCCGCCCGCTCGCCTATGTGGCCGAGGAAGACCTGGTGCGCTGGGCCGCGCACCGCGAGTTCCCCATCATTCCCTGCAACCTCTGCGGCAGCCAGGAGAACCTGCAGCGCGTGCAGGTCAAGGCCATGATCCGCGAGTGGGAGAAGAAGTACCCGGGCCGGGTCGACAATATGTTCACCGCGATGAGCAATATCGTCACCTCGCACATGATGGACCGCGAGCTCTTCCCCTTCCAGACCATCAAGGCCACCGGCGCGCCCATGCCCGATGGCGACATCGCCTTCGACGAGGACGAGGCCTGCGGCAGCGGCGCGCCGACCGCACCCTCGGTGATCAAGCTGCACCGCAACGACGACTGAGCGGCGCTTTACAAAGCGTCAACATGGAAGGGCCACAATGGCGCTGTTGAGAACAGCACAGGAGGCCTGCCATGACAACGACGCGACGTACCGCCCTCATCATCACTGCCGCCGCCCTGGGCCTCGCCACGCTGGCGGCCTGCTCCGGCATCTACACCCTCAGCGCCGATGTGCAGACCTTCGGCGCCTGGCCCGAGGGCCGCAAGCCCGGGCTCTATGCCTTCGAGCGCCTGCCCTCGCAGCAGGGCGACAAGCGCCAGGACGCGCTCGAGGACAGCGCCCGCCTGGCGCTTGAGAAGGCCGGCTTCCGACCCGCCACCGACGCCAAGAGCGCCGACATCCTGGTGACCCTGGGTGCGCGCGTCAGCGCGCTGGACCGCGCCCCCTGGGACGACCCGCTGTGGTGGCGCTGGCATATCGGTTATGCGAATTGGCGCCATGGCTTCGGGCGCGGCCGCGTGGGCGGCTTTGCCGGCCTGGACCTGACGGAGAAACGCTATGACCGCGAGGTGGCCCTGCTGCTGCGCGAGCGCGCCAGCGGCGAACCGCTGTATGAAGCGCGCGCCAGCAACGACGGCATCACCCAGGGCGATGCGGCCCTGGTGGGCGGGCTGATGCAGGCGGCCATGGGCGACTTCCCACAAACCCGACCGGAAGTGCATCGCATCACGGTGCAGGTCGGCGCGAAATAGCCGCCGTCAGCGGCGCCGCGATAATCGCGGCTTCAAAAATTGGAGTCGCGATGGCGCTGAATCTGGTGATCATGGCCGCGGGCAAGGGTACCCGCATGAAGTCCGCACTGCCCAAGGTGCTGCACAAGGTGGCCGGCCGCTCGCTGCTGGCCCATGTGCTGGGCACCACCGCGGGCCTCGACGCGCAGGCGCGCATCGTCATCACCGGCCATGGCGCGGACGAGGTTGAGCGCGCCGTGGCGGCACCCGGCATCAGCTTCGTGCGCCAGCTGCCGCAGCTGGGCACCGGCCATGCGATCCAGCAGGTGGTGCCGGCGCTGCAGGGCGAGGGCACCACCCTGATCCTGAATGGCGACGTGCCCCTCATCAAGGCCGAGACCGCCAACCGCCTGGTGCAGGCCTGCGCCGGCGAGCGCCTCGCGCTGCTCACCATCGTGCTGGCCGATCCCGCCGGCTACGGCCGCATCGTGCGCGCCGGCGGCGGTGCTGATGGCGCCGTGCAGGCCATCGTCGAGCACAAGGATGCGACGCCGGAGCAGCGCCAGATCCGCGAGGGCTATACCGGCATGATGGCCGCCCCCACAGGCGCGCTGAAGCGCTGGGTCGCGCAGCTGAACAACAACAACGCCCAGGGCGAGTACTACCTGACCGACATCGTCGCGATGGCGGTGGCCGAGGGCGTGCCGGTGGTGGGCATTGCCGCCCCCAACGAGACCGAGGTGCTGGGCGTCAACAGCCCCCTGCAACTGGCCGACCTGGAGCGCCGCCACCAGCGCGAGCAGGCCGAGGCGCTGATGGAACAAGCCGGCGTGCGCCTGGCCGACCCGGCGCGCTTCGACCTGCGCGGGTCCCTGAGCTGCGGCCAGGACGTGGAGATCGACGTCAACTGCGTGTTCGAGGGTCAGGTCTCGCTGGGCGACGGCGTGCGCATCGGCGCCAACTGCGTGATCCGCAACGCCAGCATCGCGGCCGGCGCACGCATCCACGAGTTCACCCATATCGATGGCGAGAGCGCCGGCGTGAAGATCGGCGCGGGCGCGCTGATCGGCCCCTTCGCGCGCCTGCGCCCGGGTGCGGAGCTGGGCGAAGAGGTGCACATCGGCAACTTCGTCGAGGTCAAGAATTCCACCCTGGCCAAGGGCGCCAAGGCCAACCACCTGGCCTATCTGGGCGATGCCACGGTGGGCGAGCGCGTCAACTACGGCGCCGGCTCCATCACCGCCAACTACGACGGCGCCAACAAGCACCGCACCGTCATCGGTGCCGACGTGCACGTGGGCTCCAACTGCGTGCTGGTGGCCCCGGTCAGCATCGGCGCCGGCGCCACCATTGGCGGTGGCTCCACCATCACCAAGGATGTGGGCGAGGGCGAGCTGAGTGTGGCGCGCGGCAAACAGGTGGCCATCAGCGGCTGGCAGCGCCCGGCCAAGAAGCGCTGATCTGTAGCGTCTAGGGGCTTGCGCGCGTGACAAATTCCCGCCCTGCACCTAGCATGGGCCCGCCTGCCACCGGAACGGGGGGCAGCAAGCCGAGCGGCTTGGCCTAGCATTCAGGCTCAAGCAGTCGGACAGGAAGACCACCATGGCGCGAAAAAGCAGATCGACCCAACAGCAGCAGCTTCAGGCGCTGGGGGGTGAATGCGGCAATGCGCCCGAAGGCATCGTCATCGACAGCTTGAAAACAGGCCTGGACCAGGCCGCGGATCAGCGTGAACAGCAGGACCAGGCCGCGCGCAGCGAGACCCTGGAGCATCTGGCCCTCTATCACGCCCAGTGCGATGACGCCGCCAAGGCCTGCTACTACCTCTGCCGCAGCCTCGGCCTGGCACGCCAGCAGGAGCCCGGCGAGCCCACGCTGGAGCTGCTGTTCGAGCTGCTGGGTGCGCTGGCCGATCTGCCCGCCGATCTGGGCGCCAGCGCCCAGGCCGAGCCGGTGGGTGAGACCGACGGGCTGGGCGTGTTCGAACTCTGCCACCAGCTCGCCGCCGCGCGCGAACTCACGCAGGCCGCCTGGGATCAGGCCGAGCAAAGCGAACTCACCGACGCCGCCTGCCCCACCGCACCGGCGCACGCGCTGCACTAGGAGCCTGGCGAGCTCCTAGGAGCCTGGGCGGCAGAGGGCGTGGCCCGCGCCGGGGTGAGTTGCGGTGCCAGGCAAGGCGCCCGCGAGGCCGTGGGGCCGAGCCCCACAACGAGCGGGCAACGCCGCATGGCGTCGCAAATCGCCCCGGCCCTTCGGGTTGGGCCTGCAAGGGGGCGCATACGGCGTTGCGAATGCTCGCCGGGTGCCCAACCCGACTGCGCTTCGCGCCTTGCCTGCACCCCCTTGCAGGCCCAACGCGGGCCACGCCCTCTGCCGCCCAGACTCCTAGGGTCTTGCCCGCTTGCGTCGACAGACGCGGCTAACGCATGCTGCGCGCACCAACATTTCTGGGGTGCGGCATGAAGATCCTCAAGTGGCTGTTGATCGTCATCGTGGGCCTGATCGCCCTGCTCTACGCTGGCGGGCTGGCGCTGTCGTCCAAATTCACCGTCTCGCGCAGCCTGCAGATCCAGGCCCCACCCGACAAGGTCTATGCCCTGGTGGCCAACCCCAGGCATTGGAAGCAATGGTCGGTGTGGAACGCACGCGACCCGCAGATGCAGATCGACTACAGCGGCCCCGAGTCGGGCGTCGGCGCGGTCTGGGCCTGGAAGAGCAAGACCGAGGGTGACGGCCGCATGAGCTTCACCGCCGCCGAACCCGGCTTGCGCGTGGCCTACGACCTCTACTTCCCCGATTTCGGCACCACCTCGGGCGGCGAGCTGCGCTTCCAGGCCGCGAACGGCGGCACCCAGGTCAGCTGGGTGATGAACGGCGACATGGGCAAGAACCCCTTGTTCCACTGGATGGCGCTGTTCGCCGACGGCATGGTGGGCAAGGACTTCGAGGCCGGCCTCGCCAAGCTCAAGACGGTGGCCGAGACGCCCTGAACCTCAATCCAGGCCGAACAGGCGCGCGCCATTGCCCCAGGCAATCAGGCGCGCTGCCGGCGCGGGCAGATCGCCGAGCCAGAGCCGGGCCTCGTCCATCAGGCCCTCGTAATACTGCCAGCGCTGGTTGATCCAGGTGTCCGAGCCGATCAGGAAGCGCTCGGGCTGCTGGCTCAGCAGCTCCTGCCAGGCCGGGCTCAGATGGCCGCCCGCCTCGGTGAGCCCTGGCCGGTAGGACAGCTCGGCCAGCAGGCCCGGATAGCGCTGCAGCAGCTCGCGCACGCGCGCGATCGGTGCGCCGCCGATGCCGGTATGGGCCCAGATCAGGCGCGCCTTGGGCGCATGCGCCATCAGCTTGCCTATCGCCACCTCGTCCACATGGGCCAGCACCAGCAGGCCGCGCTGCTCGGCCAGGCGCATCAGCTTGATGGTCACCGGCCCGTCGGCGTTGGCGCTGTCGTAGAGATGGAACTCGCCCAGGCCGCGATAGGGCCCGGCCGGCGTGCCGCGGGCCAGTTCGTCCAGCACCATCTGGTAGATGCTCTCGTCGGCAAACCAGCCGCCGTAGTCGGCGCGGTCGCGGTACAGGCGCACAAAGGGCACGACGCGCACGCCGGCCGCACGCGTCGCGTCCAGCGCCGTCGCCAGGCTCAGGGTGCCGGCATTCGGCCGGCTGTTGGCGACGATGGCGCGCACCCCGCTGCGCTGCATGCGGCCCAGCACATCGGCCAGCGGATGGGGCTGCTGAGCCTCGACGTTGTAGTGCAGATGGGCGTCGAACAAGGGGCCCTGGTAGGGCTGGGCCGGCAGCGTGCCGGCCAGGCTCAGCAGGGCCAGCAGGACCGGCAGGCGCTCAATGCGCATGCAGGCTGCGCTCGTGCCCGGCGATCAGGCGGCTGACGCGCGAGACCGAGAGGCCCAGCTCATGCGCCAGCCCGGTCATCGACAGCCCGCCCTCGGTGTGGGCGCGGTACAGCGCCTCCTCGCGGCTGCCGCATTCGCGCAGCCAATCCCGCCATGGGCGCCAGAGGCGCGCGCGCAGGCCCGCGGCGCGGCCACTGCCCGCCGACGCGCGCTTGGGCGCTGGCGCCAGCTGCTGCATGCGCGCCGCAAAGGCCTCATCGCCCAGAAAGATCTGGTGGCGCAACTGCTGCCAGACATCGGGGCCGGCACCCTCGGCCAGCAGGCGCTCGTAGCGCTGGGCGGCGCGCTTGCGGTCGGCCGCGGCCTGGGCCGGCTTGCCGATCAGGTAGGACCACAGCCCCTGCACCTCCAGCCACTCGGGCGCCGCCGCGGCGCCGGCATGGGCGGCATAGCTGGACCAGGGCCAGCCCTGCGGCGTCTTGGCCAGGCCGGCGCGCACGGCGGCCTGATCCACATGCCGGCAGACCTCCAGCAGCATGGCCTCGCGGTCCACCAGCACCGCCTTGAAGCGGCCCTGGAACAGATTGCCGGAGCCGCCGTGGCGGCGGTTGTAACCCTGGGTATAGACGCCGTTCAGATGGCGCATCAGGCGCGAGAGGTTGGCCTGGCGCGTGAACAGCAACAGCTCGTAACCGTCATGCCCGAAGTGATAGGCCAGCACCTGGGCGTCGAAGCGCTCCATGGCCTGGGCGATCACCGCCAGCAGGGCGCGGCGGTCCGCGTCGTCGTGGAACACCGCTGCGCCAGCATCGCCCTTGGAGGCGACATGGTAGACAGCACCGGGAATTTCAATGCGTAGAGGTCTGGCCATGCTGGCAACTTAGGCCACCCATGCCCAAAAGGCAAGGCCTGACCCCCAAGCTTGCGAGTGGCCGGGGGTCAAGTCTGAACCCCGCCGAGTTCAATGCGTCTTGAGGCCGTCCAGCACCTTGAGCACGGCCTCGTCGCCCATGCCGCGCGCGTCGGCCAGCTCGCCGCCGCCGGTGGCGCTGAGCACCTGGCCGTCGGCGCCCAGCACCGCCACGGCCGGGATGCCCTTCTTCAGCGGCACGCCCATCTGCGCGGCCAGGTCGGTGTTGCGGTCGAAGCGCCCGACATTGACCTTCAGCGTCACGAAGCGCCGGCTGCTTTCGGCCTGCAGCTTGCCCTCGGCCAGCTTGGCGTCCAGCGCCAGGCAGTCCTTGCACCAGTTGGCGCCGAACACCACCAGCACATTCTTGCGCTGGGCGTTCGCCTGGCTGAGCGCCAGATTCAGCTCGGCGCGCGCATCGGCCTGCTCGTTGTAGACCGGCTTGGCGCTGCCCTGGGCAGCCGCGGTCAGGGGGCTCAGGCAGGCGGCCAGCATGAGACCGCAGGAGATCAGGGATTGGCGTAGCTTCATGCCGCCAGTGTGCCATCGTCATGAGGTACAACTGCGGCCTTGCCAGAATCCCCCTGAAAGCCCCGACACCATGGCCGGATCCAGCCTGCTGACCCTGATCGACGACATCGCCACCCTGCTCGACGATGTGGCCTTCCTCTCCAAGATGGCGGCGCAGAAGACCGCCGGCGTGCTGGGCGACGATCTGGCGCTGAACGCCCAGCAGGTCAGCGGCGTGGCGGCCGAGCGCGAGCTGCCGGTGGTCTGGGCGGTGGCCAAGGGCTCGCTCAGGAACAAGGCCATCCTGGTGCCGGCGGCACTGGCGATCAGCGCCACCCTGCCCTGGGCGGTGACGCCGCTGCTGATGGTGGGCGGCGCCTACCTGTGTTTCGAGGGCTTCGAGAAGATCGCCCACCAGTTCCTGCATGGCGAGGACGATATGGCGCATGAGCGCGCGCTGGCCGAGGCCTTGATGGACCCGGCCGTCGACCTGCTGGCGCTGGAGCGCGAGCGCATCCAGGGCGCGATCCGCACCGATTTCATCCTCTCGGCCGAGATCATCGCCATCACCCTGGGCACCGTGGCCGCGGCCGGCCTGGGCACCCAGCTGCTGGTGCTGGCCGGGGTGGCGGCGCTGATGACGGTGGGCGTGTACGGCTTCGTGGCCGGCATCGTCAAGCTCGACGATCTGGGCCTGTACCTGCAGCGCCGCCCCGCCGCGCTGGCGCAGCAGCTTGGCCGCGCCATCCTGGCGGCAGCCCCCTGGCTGATGCGCGGCCTGTCGGTCGCCGGCACCGCGGCGATGTTCCTGGTGGGCGGCGGCATCCTGGCCCATGGCCTGCCGGTGCTGAGCCACCCCGCCGAGGCCCTGCTGGCGCGCCTGGCCGAGGCTTCGGGGTCAGGTTTTGCCGCCCTCACCCAGAGCCTGGGCGGCATGCTGCTGAACGGCCTCTTGGGCGTGCTCGCGGGCGCGCTGGTGCTGGGCGGCCTGAGCCTGGGCCAGGGTGTCTGGCGCCACTTGAGGCGCTGAGGCGCGGGTGGCATAGTGCAGCCACTCGGGAGGGCCCCAGATGCTGCACGCCAGGCGGATGACCGGATGGGCCAGTTTGCTGGCCTTGCTGCTGGCTGCCTGCGGTGGCGGCGGCGGCGGCACGGCGGCGTCGGATGTGCCGCCCGGCGTCGAGGGCGGCCTGCTGAATGACCCGGTGCGCTATGCGCTGGACGCCAACGCCGCGCTGCCCAGCGCCACCGAAAGCTCGGTGCAGACCAGCCAGCAGCTGAGCCTGGACGGCACGCCGATCGATTACCAGACCGACACCGGCCACCTCACCGCCAGCGACCCAGTGAGCGGCGCCGCCAAGGCCAGCATTTTCTACGTGGCCTACACCCGCAAGGGCGTGGCCAGCGCGAACCGGCCACTGGTGTTCTTCTACAACGGCGGGCCGGGCTCGGCCTCAGTGTGGCTGCACCTGGGCTCCTACGCGCCCAAGCGCCTGGCCGCCCCCATGCCGGCCACCACGGTGCCCCAGCCCTACCGCATGGTGGACAACCCCCAGACCCTGCTGCGCGAGGCCGATCTGGTGTTCGTCGACGCGGTCGGCACCGGTTATTCGCAGGCCATCGCCCCCAACAGCAACCGCAGCTTCTGGGGCGTGGATGCCGACGCCCTGCTGTTCCGCGACTTCGTGCTGCGCTACACCGCCAAGTTCCAGCGCCAGGCCTCGCCCCTGGTGCTGTTCGGCGAATCCTATGGCGGCCTGCGTTCGCCCATCCTGGCCGCGGCCCTGCTCGCCGCCGGTGCGCCGCTGCAGGGCGTGGTGCTGCAATCGGCCATCCTCAACTACAACAGCAACTGCGCCGTGCTCGACCCCGGCCGGCTCAGCTGCAGCGCCTTCGTGCCCAGCTACGCGGCGGCGGCGGCCTGGTTCCAGCGCGCCCGGCCGGTGCCCACCGAGCTGCCCAGCTTCGAGCAGCAGGTGATCGCCTATGCCGAGGCGCAGTACGAGCCGGCCGCGCAGGCCTGGCTGACGCAGCGCCTGGCGCTGGCGGCACCGATCGCGCAGCAGCTGGGCGACTACAGCGGCCTGGCCGCCAGCACCTGGCAGGCCGAGCCGCTGCTCTATCCCGAGCGCTTCCGGCGCCTGCTGCTGCCCAGCCAGCTGATCGGCCGCTACGACGCCCGCGTGGCCGCCGGCGTCAACGACGCGCTCGCCAGCGAGGGCGACCCGTCCAGCACCGTGCTCACGGCCGCCTTCGTCAGCAGCATCGCCGAGCACCTGCGCGGCAACCTCAAGTACCAGGCGAGCGTGAACTACCGCCTCGTCAACAACGAGGTGATCGAGCAATGGCAATGGCGCCACGATGGCCATGAGCTGCCCGACGCCATCCCCGACCTGGCGCTCGCCTTCGGCCTCAGGCCCACGCTCAAGCTGCTGGTGATAGGCGGCTACCACGACCTCGCCACCCCCTTCCGGCTCACCGAGCAAGACCTGGCAAGGCTGGCGCCACAGCCCGCCGGCCTCCAGCTCAGGCGCTATGTGGGCGGCCACATGACCTATCTGGACGACCAGGTGCGGCCCGCCCTGCGGGCCGATCTGGCCGGCTTCCTCACCAGCCTCGGGGGTGCCCCATGAGAAGCATGCTGCCGCTGGCGCTGGCCCTTGCGCAGGGCTTGAGCCTGGCCCAGGCCCCGACGCTGGCCGATCCCTGGCTGCCGCCGGCCGCACGCCAGGCGCCGCTGGCGCCGCCCACGCGCGGCCAGGCGCTGCGCGCCCAGGTGCAGGCCAAGCTGGCCACGCAATTCCAGCAGGCCGATGTGCGGCGCCGCGGCGCCCTCACGCTGGCCGAGGCGCGCGCGGCCGGCTTCGGCTGGCTGGTGCAGCATTTCGCCCGCATCGACGGCAGCGGCCGCGGCGAGGTCAGCCTGGCCGAGGTGCAGGCCTATCTGCTGCGCCAGCAAAGCCTCTGATCAGAGCGCGTCGCGCTGGTAGGGGGGCAGCCTGGCGCCGCATTGGCGGCAGAAGTTCGCCTCGGGCAGATGGCCTTCGCTGAGGCATTCATGGCAGCTGCGCGTGGTGCTGGGCCGGCCCTGGCGCTGCGCCGTCATCTCGGCGGTGACGATGCCGGTGGGCACGGCCAGCACGCCCCAGCCCAGCATCATCATCAGCGAGGCGATCAGCCGGCCCAGGTCGGTCTTGGGCGTGATGTCGCCAAAGCCCACCGTGGTCATGGTGGTGATGGCCCAGTAGACCCCGGTGGGAATGCTGGTGTAGCCATGCTCGGGGCCCTCCACCACATACATCAGCGTGCCCATGATGAGCACCACCATCAGCACCACCGACAGAAACACCATGATCTTGCGCGCGCTGGCGCGCAGGGCCAACGCCAGCCCGCTGAACTCGGCCACATAGGCGTGCAGCTTGAAGATGCGGAACACGCGCAGCAGGCGCAGCACGCGTACGTCCACCAGCACGAACAGCTCGGGCACGATCAGGGCCAGATAGGTGGGCAGCACCGCCAGCAGATCCACCATGCCGTAGAAGCTGCGCGCGTAGCGCCAGGGGTGGCGCACCGAGGCCAGGCGCAGCAGGTATTCGAGCGTGAACACCCCGGTGAAGAGCAGCTCGGCCGCGTTCAGCCAAGCGCCATGGCGGGCGCGGATGCCGGCCACGCTCTCGGCCACCACCAGGGCCACGCTGGCCAGCACCAGCAGCACCAGGGCGATGTCGAAGGCCCGGCCGGCACGGGTGTCGGCCTCGAAGATGATGGTGTAGCAGCGCAGGCGCCAGCCGCTGAGCGGCTTGCCGAGCTCGGTCGCCGCCTGATTTCTTTGATGTGCACGCATTCGCCAAGCCTAGCGCAGCTGATAACCTCGGGCTTTCCCGCAAGTGTTGCCGGCCCATGAAAACCCACACCGTCGAAATCCAGAAATTCAAGGCCGCGACCACCACCGGCCATGGCGAAGTCATCTTCAAGATCGACGCCATCATCAATCCGCGCCAACCGGTCGAGGGCATCGAGCCCAGCAGCGTGATCACCATGACCGAGGCCAACGCCCGCGTGCTGATGCTGCTGCTGAAGACGCAGATCGCCGAATTCGACGCCAAGAAGCCCAAGAGTCGGCATGGCCGACACGGTTGAGCAGAAAAAGAATCCCAGCGAACACGCCCCATGGAATACCCCAGCTACAACCCCGCCTCCGACTACCTGCCGCTCAACGACGAGGAACTCTCGACGCTGGACGACATGCTGACCAAGCTGCCCAGCGAGGCGGCGATGAATATCGAGGCCATGGACGGCTACCTCACCGCCCTGCTGCTCAGCCCCAAGGCCCTGGCGGAGCTGCCCGGCGCCGACTGGCTGCCCCTGGTCTGGGGTGGCGACGGTGCCGATGGCACCGCCCCCTTTGTGAGCGGCAAGCAGAAGAAGCGCGTGATGATGCTGGTGCTGCGCCATCTGCGCAGCATCGCGGTGCAGCTCAGCGAGCGCCCGGACGCCTGGGAGCCGATCTTCAGCATCGCCGTCACCGAGGACGAGCAGGAGCTCACCGACGCCGAGGACTGGTGCATCGGCTTCATGCTGGGCGTGGACCAGGCCGCCGATGCCTGGGCACCGCGCTTCCGGGACGCCGAGCTGGCCGCCGCGCTGGCGCCGATCGCCCTGCTGGGCGGCGATGAATCGCAGCTCACGCCCGAAGACCAGGCGCGCCTGAACGACGAGGCCCTGCACGACGCGCTCAGCCGCGAGGTGCCGGAGGCGGTGCTTCAGCTCGCCGCTGCGCTCAAGGCTGACTGAAAAGCGGCATCCAGCGCCGCCTGCCAGCGGCGCTTCCGTTCGGGTGCCACGAAGCTGGCCTCGAAGCTATTGCTCAAGAGTTGCCAGGCATGGCCGCCATGCAGGGCCGGCAGCGCCTCGAAGCATTGCTCGAGGTTGTCGTTCAGATAGCCGCCGAAGTAGGCCGGGTCGTCTGAATTCACCGTCGCGCACAGGCCGGCGTCCAGCAGGGCCGGCAGATTGTGCTCGGCCAGGGTCTTGAAGACGCGGAGCTTGATGTTGGAGAGCGGGCAGACGGTGAGCGGCATGCGCTCGGCGGCCAGGCGCGCCACCAGGGCGGCATCCTCCAGGCTGCGCACGCCATGGTCGATGCGCTGCACCTTCAGCACATCGAGCGCGCTCCACACATAGGCCGGCGGCCCCTCTTCGCCCGCATGCGCCACCAGGTGCAGGCCGAGCGCGCGGGCACGCGCAAACACGCGCGCGAACTTCTCGGGCGGGTGGCCCAGCTCGCTGCTGTCCAGGCCCACGCCGATGAAGTCGGCGCGCCAGGGCAGCGCCGCCTCCAGCGTGGCCAGGGCCTCGTCTTCACTGAGGTGGCGCAGAAAGCACAGGATCAACACGGCGCTCAGGCCCAGTTCCGCCTCGGCGCGGCGGCAGGCGCGCCGCAGGCCCTGGATGAGCGTGCCCATGGGCACGCCGCGCGCCGTATGGGTCTGGGGGTCGAAGAAGATCTCGGCATGCACCACGCCATCGGCGGCGGCACGCTCGAGATAGGCCCAGGCCATGTCGAAGAAGTCCTGCTCCTGCAGCAGCACGCTGGCACCGGCGTAGTAGATGTCCAGAAAGGACTGCAGGTCGCTGAAGGCGTAGGCGGCGCGCAGCGCGTCCACGCTGGCATAGGGCAGGCTCAGGCCGTTGCGTTGCGCGAGCCGGAAGATCAGCTCGGGCTCCAGCGAACCCTCGATATGGATGTGCAGCTCGGCCTTGGGGGCCGCGCGCAAGAGCGCGGGCAAGGCCGAGCGGGGGATGGAGGCGAAGTCTGATGGGCCGGGCATGAGCCCAGCTTACTGCACCTTGCCGAGATGCTGCAGCCAGAAGGCCTCGTACTTGCGATGCCAGCCCACCGTCTTGACCGCGCCACCCAGGCCATGCTCGCCGTCGGGGTCCAGGAACAGGTCGACCAGCGCCTCCTTGCCCGACTCCAGCAGCGCGCGGTAGACGTTCACCGTGTCCTGGTAGAGCACGTTCGGGTCCTGCATGCCATGCACCAGCAGCAGCGGCTTCTTCAGATTCCTGGCCAGGGGCAGCAGCGAGTATTTGCGCAGCACCGGCTTCGTGCGATCCACCTTGCCGATGGTGCGGCCGCTGTACCAGCTGTTGTAGTTCTCCCATTCGGTGGGGCCGGCACCGGCGATGCCGGCGGCGAACAGATCGGGCTTGGTATAGAGCGTGTGCTGGGTCTGGAAGCCGCCGAAGCTCCAGCCGTTCAGGCCCAGGCGCGCAGCGTCCACGCCCAGCTTGGCCTTCATATAGGCCACCAGGTCTTCCAGGTCTTCGCTCTGGGCCACGCCGGGTTGCTCGAAGTTGGCGTCGGCGAAACGCTTGCCATAGTTGGAATGGCCGCGCGGGTCCACCGTCACCATCACATAGCCATGCTTGGCCGCCATATACATGGCGAACAGATAACCGGTGGACTGGAAGCTGTCGGTTTCGACCGGATGGCGGTCGTTCAGCGGGCCGCCGTAGGTATAGACCACGGCCGGGCGCCGGTCGCTGGCCTGCCAGCCCGCCGGCTTGAAGACATAGGCCGGGATGCTGTCGCCATGGCGGTTCAGGTAGCTGAAGCGCTCGGGCTGCAGCACGTCCACCTCGGCCCAGGCGGGGTCATGGCTTTGCGTCAGCACCCTGGGCTCGGCCGGCTTGCCCTGGCCCCGCAGCAGCTTGAGCTCGGGGCGCTGGGCCCAGTGGCCCGCATTGGCGGCCAGCCATTGGCCATCGTGCGAAACCACCCCGCCGCGGTGGTAATCGGGCGCCTGGCCCAGCGCCTGCATCGCGCCGCTCTTCAGCTCGACGCGGTAGAGGTTCATGGCCGCCAGGTCGTCCTTGTTGGACTGCACGAACATCTGTTGGCTGTCGGGCGTGAAGCCCAGCACCTGGTGGGCCTCGAACTCGCCCTTCAGCAGCGGCTGCCATTGCCGCGTGGCCAGCTCGTAGGCATGGGGCTGGCGCCAGCCGTTCTCGGCCAGCACCAGCACCAGGCGCTTGCCATCGGGCGTGAACTGCGGCTTGAGCACGCTCACGAGCTCATGGTGCACGTCGCCGCGGCGCTCCAGCACCAGCTCGGGCCTGGCGTTCTCGTCCGGCCCACCCAGGTAGACGCGCAACAGCTCCTTCTCGCGCTCCCAGGTGGCGAAGGCGTAGTGGCTGCCATCGCGCGCCCAGGCCAGCGGGCTGATCTCGAACCAGCCATCGCCGCCCTTGTGCGTGAACACCGGCTGCGGCTGCTTGGCGGGTGCGCTATCAAGACCTGGCACCTTGCGGATGTAGAGCGCCAGCGGGCGCTCCATGCGCTTGTCGTCCGAGACCTCGCGGTCCACCTTCTTGGCGCTGGCGAAGCGTTCGCCGTAATTCATGATCTCGACCTGGCGGCCGGGCTTGGGCGGCGGGCTCTTGCCATCGGGCGCGGTCAGCGGCGCGCGCGCCAGCAGGCTCATCCAGCGCCCGTCCTCGCTGATCACGGTCTCGTCGATGCGGTACTTCTTGTCCTCGTCATCGGGGTGGATCAGCTCGCGGTTGAGCACCTGCACGGCGGCGCTGGCGAAGCGGGCGCGCAACACGCGCTTCTCGTCCATGAAGACAAAGCCCTGGTCGTCGGGCGTGTAGGCCACCACGCGCAGCTGGCGCTGCGTGCTCAGCAGGGGCTGCAGCTTCTCCTGCCCGGCCTGCCAGCGCAGCAGGCTGCCGCGGTATTGCAGGATCAGCTCATCGCGCTGGTTCGCCCACACCAGCTGCGTCACGCCCGGATAGAGATCCTCGGGCTTGAGCTTGTCCTTGGCCCGCTTCTTCGCGAGCTCGTCGCGCAGCTCCCAGAGTTCCTTGTCGGTCGGCTTGGCGGGCGCGGACACGGCCGAGGCGGCCGAGGCCGGTGCTTCGGGCGCGGATGTCGGCGCAGGTTTGCCGGCACGCCGGGCGGCCAGGGCCTCGGCGGCGCGCTTCTCGGCCTCGGCCTCGGCCTTGTCGGCGGCCTTCTGGGCCTCGTCGCGCGTCTTCTTGTCGGCCAGCTCGATCTTGAGCCTGGCCAGGGCGGCATCGTCCCACTGGTTCAGGTCCACCGCCGCGCCGCGCAGATAGGCGGCCTGCGCCTCCTCGCGCGCCTGGCGCTCGGCCATTTCACTGCGCTTTTGCAGCAGCTTCTTGTCGAAGCGCGCCAGGTCCTCGGGCGCGTCAAAGGCCTGCATCAGGGCCGGCGAGCTCAGGCGCAGGGTCTTGCCGCTGCGCGTATCGACCACATGCAGATCGCTGCCCGGTTCGCCATAGGGGCTCCACAGATAGGCCAGGTAGCGGCCGCTGTGGCTGAACTCCGGCTGCTTGGCGGGCTCGCCGCGGTAGGGCTGCTCGCGGAACACCTGCTCCAGGCTGGGCGCCGGCTTGGGCTGCGCCCAGGCCCAGGGTGCAATACCGGACAGGGCGGCCATCAGGATGATCCAGGTCGATCCGGCCAGGATCGCCGCTTTCTTACTTCCGCTCACGCTTCGCTTTGCTCGCACGCTCGTCGACTCCACCGGCTGCAGTGCCGGGCGCGGGATTCTAGGTGGGACGTCACAAAACGCTACATGGCGAAAGGCAGGGGCGGGCAATCCCGGACGTATGCTCTAGGTCTGATCGAACCGGAGGAACATGATGATCATCAACAAAAAATCGTTGGGCGCCCTGGGCCTGGCCCTGCTGGCCGGCATGGCCTCGGCAGCCGATGTGGGCGTATCCGTCAGCATCGGCCAACCCGGCTTCTACGGCCGCATCGACATCGGCAACATGCCGCAGCCGCCGCAGGTGGTGGTGGCGCAGCCGGTCTGGGTGCAGCGCGCGCCCGGGCGCGTGGTGCAGCCCATTTATCTGCGCGTGCCGCCGGGCCACCAGAAGAACTGGGCCAAGCATTGCGGGCGCTATGACGCCTGCGGCGTGCCGGTCTACTTCGTGAAGGAAGACTGGTATGCGCGCCAATACGGTGGCGGCGGCGACGACTACCGCGGCGAGCCCGAACATGGCCGCAAGGATCATGGCAAGGGTCATGGCCACGGCAAACACCGCGACTAAGCCGGTCGACAAGCCCGAACCCGCGCACTAATACCGATGCGCCCCCCGGACGGGGGGCCTAGCATCGCGACTCAAGGCCACCCGCCGGTGGCACACTGCGTCCATCGAGCCCCGCGCCGGGGCTCGAGCCCGTGCGCTCAGCCCATCCATGTTTGCCAAGCTCGTTGCCAGCGTCGGTCTGCTCATCTGCCTCGCACTGGCCTTGCACATGTGCCTGGGGCGGGCGCAGCAGCGGCGGCTCGAAGCCTGGCTGAGCGGCTACCGCGACCGCCTGTTCGCCTTGGGCTCACGCCGCTTCAATTCCCGCGAACGCCGCCGTGCCGCCCATGAGGCCGCGATGGATGCGATCAACCGCGCCAAGCGCACCACCGACGACGATCTCTGGGACGGCAATGTCTACCGGCCCAAGGAATTCAACGGCAAGCCGCCCAGCAAGCCTCACTGAGCGCCGATGCGCGCAGCGATCAGGCGCAAGGCCTGCAGCGCGCCCATGCCCAGGCCCACATCCGCCGAACTTGGCACCCGTGGCTCGCGCAGATTGATGCGCAGCAAACGCCCGCGCAGGCGCTGCAGCACATGCTGGCCGAACTGGCGCACCGAGGGCACCGCCGTGCCGGCGCCGAGCTCGATCACCAGCGGCTTCCTGGCCGCCGCAAGCCGGCGCCCCACCTCGAGGGCCTGTGCCCGCTCGCGCGCATCGACCCAGGCCTCATCGCCAAACATCAGCACATTCGGCCGCGCCAGCGCACCGCAATGCGGGCACAGCGGCAGCTCGTTGAGCAGCTCGCAGCGCGCCTCATCGACCTCGGGCACAAAGCCCTCGGCCGGCCAGATCGCCGCGCCGCAGGGCCGCGTGCATTGCAGCTGCAGCAGCGAGCCATGGCATTCCCAGATCTGGCCGGGCTCGAAACCGGCCTGCTGGAACTGCCCGTCCACATTGCTGGTGTAGACGATGGCGCCACGCTCGGTGCGCGCGCCCCATTCGCGCAGGATCTGGAAGCCCTCGTGCGGCCGGGTGCGCCGGTACAGCGCCAGCCGGTGGCCGTAAAAGCCCCAGGCCAGACGCGGCCGCGCGGCAAAGCTGGCCGGGTTGGCGATGCTGTAGAAATCGATGCCGGCCGCTGACAAGGCCGGGTAGGCCTGCCAGAAGCCCGCCGTGCCGCGGAAGTCCGGCAGGCCGGAATCCACGCCCATGCCGGCGCCGGCGGCGATCACCAGCAGATCGGCCTGCTCCACCAGCTCGGCCGCGTGGGCCAGCAAGGCCTCCTCAGGCATGCGCCACGCGCGCCAGCACCGGCTTGAGCGCCACACCCGAATGGCTGCCGCTTCGCACCAGCGCCTCGGGCGTGCCGGCCAGCACCACCGCGCCGCCGGCCGTGCCGCCCTCGGGGCCCAGGTCGATGACCCAGTCGGCCTCGGCGATCACGTCCAGGTCATGCTCGATCACCACCACCGAATGCCCGCCCGCCACCAGGCGGTGCAGCACGCGGATGAGGCGCTCCACATCGGCCATGTGCAGGCCCACGGTGGGCTCGTCCAGCACGTACAAGGTGTGCGGCGCCTTCTGGCCGCGGCGCGCCACATCGTCGCGCACCTTGACCAGCTCGCTCACCAGCTTGATGCGCTGCGCCTCGCCGCCCGAGAGCGTGGGCGAGGGCTGGCCCAAGGTCAGATAGCCCAGGCCCACATCCTTGAGCAGCTGCAGCGGATGGGCGATGGAGGGCATGGCGGCAAAGAACTCCACCGCCTCGTCCACCTCCATGGCCAGCACATCGCCGATGCTCTTGCCCTTCCAGCTGACGTTCAGCGTCTCGGGGTTGAAGCGCTGGCCATGGCATTGGTCGCACAGCACCTTCACATCCGGCAGGAAGCTCATCTCGATGGTCTTCATGCCCTGGCCCTCGCAGCCGGGGCAGCGGCCCTCGCCGGTGTTGAAGGAGAAACGCCCGGCCGCATAGCCGCGCGCCTTGGACTCCAGGGTCTCGGCGAAGAGCTTGCGGATCGCGTCCCAGAAACCGATATAGGTGGCCGGGCAGGAACGCGGGGTCTTGCCGATCGGGGTCTGGTCCACCTCCAGTACGCGGTCCACCTGCGCATGGCCCTCGATGCCCTCGCAGCCGATCCAGGCATTCGGCGCGCGCCGCAGCGGCACGGCCTGGGCCATATTGGCCAGCAGCACATCGCGCGCCAGCGTGCTCTTGCCCGAGCCCGACACGCCCGTCACCGCCACCAGCCGGTGCAGCGGCACATCCACGGTGACGCGGCGCAGATTGTGCAGGCTGGCATTCAGGATGCTGAGCTTGGGCGCTGCAGGGTCAATCTCGCGACGTGCCTGCAGCGGGTGGATCAGCGGCCGCGCCAGGAAGCGGCCGGTGACCGAATCGGCCGCCGCCGAGAGCTGGGCCACCGTGCCCTGCGCCACCACATGGCCACCGCGCTTGCCGGCGCCGGGGCCGATGTCGATGATGTGGTCGGCGCGGCGTATGGTGTCCTCGTCGTGCTCCACCACCACCAGGGTGTTGCCCTTGTCGCCCAGCGTGCCCAGGGCCTTGAGCAGGATCTGGTTGTCGCGCGGGTGCAGGCCGATGGTGGGCTCGTCCAGCACATAGCAGACGCCCTGCAGGTTCGAGCCCAGCTGCGCCGCCAGGCGGATGCGCTGCGCCTCGCCGCCCGAGAGCGTGGGCGCGGCGCGGTCCAGGGTCAGATAGCCCAGGCCCACCTCTTCCAGGAATTCCAGCCGGCCCTTGATCTCGCTCACCACGTCGCGGGCGATGTCGGCATCACGGCCATGAAGCGTGAGGCCCTCGACCCAGGCGCGCGCCTCGCCCACGCTCCAGGAGGCCACCGTGGAGATGGCCTGGGCCTCGAAGGTGACCGAACGCGCGGTCGGGTTCAGGCGCGAGCCCTGGCAGTCCGGGCAGGGTTGGTCGGCCAGGCCCTCGATCTCGGCCTCCTCGGCCGGGAAGCTCTGCTCGCGGCCGCGGTTGTCCTTGTCCTGCAGCGACTCGTCCAGCGCCTTGCGTTGCTCGCGCGTGAGGGCAAGACCTGTCCCCACGCAGCTGCCGCACCAGCCATGCTTGCTGTTGTAGGAGAACAGGCGCGGGTCCAGCTCGGGATAGCTGGTGCCGCAGGCCGGGCAGGCGCGCTTGGTGGAAAACACCTTCACCTGGCCGATCGCCGCGGTGGAGCGGCCGCCGGCAATGGCCGCCTTCAGCTCGTCCAGCGGCGCCAGCACATGCAGCACGCCCTTGCCATGGTCCAGCGCCTTGGCGAGCAGCTCGCGCAACTCGGCCTCCTTGTCCACGCTGACGATCAGATCACCCACCGGCAGCTCCAGCGTGTGCTCCTTGAAGCGGTCCAGGCGCGGCCAGGGGGCGGTGGGCAGGAACTCGCCGTCCACGCGCAAATGGCTGTGGCCGCGCGCCTTGGCCCATTTGGCCAGGTCGGTGTAAAGGCCCTTGCGGTTCACCACCAGCGGGGCCAGCAGGCCGATGTGCTGGCCGCGGTAGTCACGCAGCAGCTGGGCGGCGATGGATTCGACGCTCTGCGGCTTCACCGGCATGCCGTCGTGCACGCAATGCTGCACGCCTAGCTTCACATAGAGCAGGCGTAAAAAATGCCAGACCTCGGTGGTGGTGGCCACCGTGCTCTTGCGGCCGCCGCGCGAGAGGCGCTGCTCGATCGCCACCGTGGGCGGGATGCCCCACACCGCATCGACCTCGGGCCGGCCGGCCGGCTGCACGATGGAGCGCGCATAGGCATTGAGCGACTCCAGGTAGCGGCGCTGGCCCTCGTTGAAGAGGATGTCGAAGGCCAGGGTCGATTTGCCCGAACCCGAGACCCCGGTGATGACATTGAACTTGCCGCGCGGGATGCTCACGTCCAGCGACTTGAGGTTGTGCTCGCGCGCGTTGACGATACGGATCGCCTCTTCCGTGGCACGGCGCTTGGCGCGCACCAGGCTCTGCAGCGGGCGGCCCTCCTCGACCTTCATGGCCGGGCGGTCCATGTGCAGGGCGTACTCGCGCAGGGCCTGGGCCGTGTGCGAATGCGGGTGCTCGCGCACCTCCTCGGGCGTGCCCTGGCAGACCAGCTCGCCACCGTCCTCGCCGCCCTCGGGGCCGAGGTCGATCAGCCAATCGGCCGCGCGTATCACGTCGAGGTTGTGCTCGATCAGGATCAGCGAATGCCCGGCCGAGAGCAGCTTGCGCATCGCGCGCATGAGCTTGGCGATGTCGTCGAAATGCAGGCCGGTGGTGGGCTCGTCGAACAGGAACAGCGTGCCCTTCCTGGCGACCGCCTGGCGCGCCTTGCCGCTGGCCGCCTCGGCCAGGAAGCCGGCCAGCTTCAAACGCTGCGCCTCGCCGCCCGAGAGCGTGGGCACGGGCTGGCCCAGCTTGATGTATTCCAGGCCCACGTCGACGATGGGCTGCAGTTTCACCAGCACCTCGCGGCTGTCCTTGAAGAGCTGCACCGCCTCGCTGACGGTGAGGTCCAGCACATCGGCGACGCTCAACTCGCGCTCGCCAAGCGACAGCTTCACATCCAGCATCTCGGCGCGGTAGCGGCGCCCGTCGCAATCGGGGCAGCGCAGGTAGACGTCGGAGAGGAACTGCATCTCCACATGCTCGAAGCCCGAACCGCCGCAGGTGGCGCAGCGGCCATCGCCGGCATTGAAGCTGAACATGCCGGCGCTGTAGCTGCGCTCGCGCGCCACCGGCGCATCCGCAAACAGCTTGCGGATCTCGTCGAAGGCGCCGACATAACTCGCCGGGTTGGATCGCGCGGTCTTGCCGATGGGGGACTGGTCGACGAACACCGCGTCCGCGAGCCAATCGGCGCCCAGCAGCCGGTCGTGCGCGCCGGGCGTCTCGGTGGCTTGGCCGAAATGGCGCGCCAGCGCCGGGTAGAGCACGTCCTGCATCAGCGAGCTCTTGCCCGAGCCCGACACGCCCGTCACCACCACCATGCGCTGCAGCGGGAACTCGACGCTGACGTTCTTGAGGTTGTGCTCGCGCACGCCTTCCAGGATCAGCCGCGGCGTGCTGGCCTCGACGATGCGCTTGAGCCCCATGCCGACCTGCTTGCGCGCACCCAGGTAGGCACCGGTGAGGGTGTCGGCCGAGCGGATCTGTTCGGGCGTGCCGTCGAACACGATGGCGCCGCCCTTCTCGCCCGGGCCCGGGCCCATGTCGATGAGGCGGTCGGCCGCCAGCATCACGGCCGGGTCATGCTCCACCACCACCAGGGTGTTGCCGGCATCGCGCAGGCGCTGCATGGCCTGCACGATGCGGTTCATGTCGCGCGGATGCAGGCCGATGCTGGGCTCATCCAGCACGAAGAGGGTGTTCACCAGCGAGGTGCCCAGCGCGGTGGTGAGGTTGATGCGCTGCACCTCGCCGCCGGACAGCGTGCGGCTCTGGCGGTCCAGCGTCAGGTAGCCGATGCCCACATCGCAGAGGTATTTGAGGCGGTTGCGGATCTCGTCCAGCAGCAGCTTCAAGGCCTCGTCCAGCATGGTGCTGGGCAGCTGCAGCTCGTCCATGAAGCGGCGCAGGCGGTGGATGGGCAGCTGCATCAGGTCGTGCAGGCACAGGCCCTCCAGGGCCTCAAGCTGGCCGCGGTCCCAATCCACGCCCGCGGGCATCACGCGTTGCGCGGCCGGCAGGGCGGCATCGGCCAGCGCCTTGGAGCCGACGCGCCAGAGCAGCGATTCGGTCTTCAGGCGCGCGCCGCGGCAGGCCGGGCATTCGGTATAGCTGCGGTACTTGGACAAGAGCACGCGGATGTGCATCTTGTAGGCCTTGCTCTCAAGGTACTCGAAGAAACGCTTGACGCCATACCACTGCTTGTTCCAGCTGCCCTTCCAGTTGGGCGTGCCGCCCACCACCCAGTCGCGCTGGGCCTCGCTGAGCTGGCTCCAGGCGGTGTCGCGCGGGATGCCGGCCTCGCCGGCGTACTTGATCAGATCGTCCTGGCATTCCTTCCAGGCCGGCGTCTGCAGCGGCTTGATCGCGCCATTGCGCAGGGTCTTGCGCTCATCGGGAATCACCAGACCCATGTCCACGCCGATCACGCGGCCGAAGCCGCGGCAGGTCTCGCAGGCGCCCATGGCCGAATTGAAGGAGAACAGCGGCGGCTGCGGCTCCTGGTAGCGCAGATCGCTGTCGGGGCAATGCAGGCCGGTGGAGTAGCGCCAGAGCTCGGGCTCGACGCCCTCCTCCGCCGGCATGACATAAACATTCAGGCGCGCACCGCCGCGCTTGAGCGAAAGCTCGATCGCCTCCATCGCGCGCTGCTTGTCGGCGCCCTGCATACGGAAGCGATCGGCCACCACGTCGAGGATCTTGCGATCGCCCACCTGGCGCTCGGCCTGGATGCGCGTGAAGCCGCTGGCCGACAGCCATTGCTGCACCTGCTCGCTGCTGGTGTTGGCTGGCAGCTCGACCGGAAAGCTCAGCACCAGGCGGGGGTCAGACGTTGCCGTTCGGGCCATCAGCTCGGCGTAAATCGTCTGCGCCGTGTCGTGCCGCACCGGCAGCGCGGTCTTGCGGTCGTAAAGCGAGGCGGCGCGCGCGAACAGCAGCTTGAGGTGATCGTTCAGCTCCGTCATCGTGCCCACCGTGGAGCGCGAGGTGCGCACCGGGTTGGTCTGGTCGATCGCGATGGCGGGCGGCACGCCGTCCACCTTGTCCACCGCCGGGCGGTCCATGCGGTCGAGGAACTGGCGCGCATAGGCGGAGAAGGTCTCCACATAGCGGCGCTGGCCCTCGGCGTAGAGCGTGTCGAACACCAGGCTGGACTTGCCCGAGCCGCTGGGCCCGGTCACCACCGTCAGCTCGCCGGTGTGCAGATCCAGGTCGAGGTTCTTGAGGTTGTGCTGGCGGGCGCCGCGGATTCGGATCGTGCCTTCGGACATGCTGGAGCAGCCTGCTAGGGATGGGGACCGGACATTCTATGGAGGCAGGCGACACGAAAATGTCAGGAGGCCGAATACCCTTCAAAACACAATTTGCCGCTCGGCGGCCCTGCAAGACCGTCTGTCAAGACCCCTTCTTGAAGGCCTTCGCGTGCATTGCCAGCGGGCCCGGGCGGGGGCAACAATGGCCCCGGCGGTTCTGGACGACAATCAAGGGTAAACACGGACCCTGCCTCCAGGCCTTCCGGGAAGCGTAGCAAGCAAAAAAACAAACAACGGCCAGCCCGACCGCTGGCATGCAGTAGGCCATCTGTCATGACATCAGCGATTCCCTCCCTGCCCGCTGAGCCCGCAACCATCCTGCTGATGCAGCAGGACGGCGGCGACGGCTTTGCCGACACGGAGCGCTCGGGGCTGGACGAGCCCGCGCCCGCGCGGACGGTGCCCACCATCCTGCTGGTGGAAGACAACCCGATCAACCAGGTGGTGGCGCTGGAGTTCCTGGCCCTGATGGGCTTGCAGACCCGGCTCGCCAACAACGGCCTGGAGGCGCTGCAGCTGTGCGCCGAGGCCGCGCCCGATCTGGTGCTGATGGACATCCAGATGCCCGGCATGGACGGCTTGGAATGTGCACGCCGCCTGCGCGCCCTGCAGGGCGCCGGCGAGCTGGCGCGCTTCCCCATCCTGGCGCTCACCGCCCATGCGCTGGACAGCGATGTGCAGGCCAGCCTGGCTGCCGGCATGGACGAGCATCTCACCAAGCCGCTGGACTTCGTGTCGCTGCGCCTGCGCCTGGGGCGCTGGGTCGCGATGCCGCAAAGCAGCTGAGTATCATCGCCGCTCCCGATGAGGAGTGGATGTGATCGAGCTGCCCAAGATTCCCAAACCGCCCGGCGCCGACCAGGGCCCACGCTGGTTCCAGATTGCCGTGGCCCTGAGCATGGTGCTGAGCGCCGGCGCCGCCCTGGTCTCGGCCTTCCGCACCAGTGCCACCATGAGCGCGCTGGTGGAGCAGAACGCCAAGCTGGTGCGGGCGGGGTCGACGCCGATCCTGCAATGGGGCACCAGCAACTCGGACGGCAAGGGCAATGCCACCCTCATCTACACGGTGGAGAACGCCGGCACCGGGCCGGCACGAGTGGTCTGGATGGAGTTGCGCTACAAGGGCGAGCCGCTCAAGAGTGCGCGCGATGTCATCAAGGCAGCGGCCAAGGACATCGGCGTCGACTCGATCAACCTCAACAGCACCATGACCGGCTCGATTGCTGGCGACGTACTGGTGGCTGGGCGGGTGCGCGAGTTGTTCAACTGGGTGCTTCCCGACAAAAGCAACGCAGCGGGGCAGCGGCTGTGGGCTGCAACCGACGCAGCTCGCCAGCACCTCAGCGCCGAAGCCTGCTACTGCTCGGTGTTCGACGACTGCTGGCTCACCAAGTTCGATGGCCAGGTGCCGCAGCCGGTGGCGATGTGCCAGGCCGAGGGCAAGGTCAACGTCAACGGCAGCTGAGCTTTCTCAGGCCCCGGCGTCGAGAAAGCGTTCCACCAGATCGAGCTGGGCCGGCACATTCAGCGCCGGCGCATGGCCGCAACCCGCGATGGTGGCCACCACCGCGCGCGGGCCGCGGCTGCGCATGGCCTCGGCGGTCTCGGCCAGCAGCAGGTCGGAGTCCGCGCCGCGCAGGCACAGCACCGGGAGGTCCAGGCTGTCCCAGGCCTCCCAGAGTTCGTAGTCGTCGGGATGGTCGATGAACTGGCGCACCATCGCCGGGTCGTAATGCGGGGTCACGCGGCCATCGGGCAGGCGCCGCGTCGAGGTCTCGGTGAGGCGGCGCCATTGCGCATCGCTGAGCCAGCCATAGGGCTTGTAGACCGAGCGGAAATACTGCTCCAGCTCGCTCACCGTGGCAAAGGCCGCCGGATTGCCGGCATAGGACTTGATGCGCTCCAGCGCGGGCGCGGCCAGCGAGGGGCCGTTGTCGTTCAGCACCAGGCGGCGGATGCGGCCGCGCAGCGGCCCCGCCGCGGCCAGCGTGCCGATGGCGCCTCCCATCGAGGTGCCGACCCAGTGGAACTGGCCCAGCCCGAGCTGATCAATGAGCTCCAGCGCGACGCGCACATAAAACGCCAGGCAGTACTCGCGCCCGGGCTCCGGGCTCCACTCCGAGAGGCCGCGGCCGATGGTGTCGGGGCAGATCACGCGGTAGCGGCGGCTCAGGTGCGCGGCCAGCTCGTCCATGTCGCGGCAGGTGCGCGCCAGGCCATGCCAGGCGATCACCACCTCCTGATGCTCGCTGCCCCATTCGGTGTAGTGGATCTCGCGGCCGGCGCAGCGCAGGTAGTTGGAACTGAAGCCGCTCATGAGGACTCCTTGTTGACCGAGCCCCCAGGCGGCGGCAAAGGCCCGCCGCCGCCCCCCGGGGGGGTTGAGCCAACTCGGGAACGGCCCGTCGTTGGCTCATGCAGCATCGCGCGCAGGCGCAGCCGCCCGACGATGCCGCTGGGGAAGTGGTAGACCGAGAGCACGAACAGCAGGCCCAGCCAGAGCAGCCAGCGGTCCGGCGAGATCAGCTGCGAGAGCAGCGGCACGTCGACGAGCCGGTCGGCGCCCAGCTTCATCAGGTCCTGCAGATAGCTCTGCGCCAGCACGAACAGCACGCTGCCGATCACCGCGCCGTAGATCGTGCCCATGCCGCCGATCACCACGATCAGCAGGATGTCCAGCATCAGCTCAAAGGCCAGCGAGGTGTCGGGGCCGTTGTAGCGCAGCCAGAGCGCCAACAGCGCACCGGCGGCGCAGGCAAACAGGGCCGCCAGCACGTTCGAGAGCGTGCGGTAGACCACGCTGCGGTAGCCGATCGCCTCGGCGCGGAAATCGTTCTCGCGTATCGCCTGCAGCACGCGGCCGAACGGCGAGTTGACGATGCGCAGCATCAGCAGCACCAGCGCCACGGTGGCGACGAAGAGCAGGTAGTAGCTGAGGAAGCGGCCGTCGATGCTGGCGCCGAGGAAGGGCTCTTCCAGGTACTCGGTGCCGGGCTGCAGGGCCTCGGGCACCTTGAAGCTCAGGCCGTCCTCGCCGCCGGTGAAGTCAGAGAGCTGCGAGGCCAGGGTCATGAAGGCCGAGGCCACCGCCAGCGTGATCATGGCAAAGAAGATCGCCTTCACCCGCAGCGAGAACAGGCCGATCACCAGCGAGAGCAGCAGCGAGGCCAGCAGCGCGCCACCCAGGCCCAGGGCCACCGCCTCCCAGCCCGGCCCCATGCGGGTGCTGGCGATCGCCACCCCATAGGCGCCGATGCCGAAGAACATGGTGTGGGCAAAGCTGACGATGCCGGTGTAGCCCAGGAGCAGGTCGTAGCTGGCCACCAGCACGATGAAGACCATGATCTTGGCCGCCACATTGAGCGCCTTGGTGCCCGGGAAGATGAAGGGCGTGAACGCCAGGCCCAGCACCGCGATGGCCAGGGCCAGGGCCAGCAGCTTGCTGCGCGGCAGATCGTGAGACAGGAGGGCTTTGAACATGACGGCGGGCCTCAACGGTTGGTGACGGGATAGAGGCCCTGCGGCCGCCACAGCAGCACCGCCACCATCAGCGCGATATTGGAGAACAGCGCCACCTTGGGCGCCAGGAAGCCGCAGTAGTTGGCCATCAGGCCCACCGCCAGCGCGCCGACGAAGCAGCCCAGGGTGGAGCCCAGGCCGCCGATGATGATGACGATGAAGATCAGGGTGTTGACCTGGCCGCCGATCTGCGGCGTCACGCCCTGCTGGTAGAGGCCCCACATCACGCCGCCCAGCCCCGCCAGCGCCGATCCGCCCACGAACACGCCCACGAACAGGCGCTTGATGCGATAGCCCAGGCTCTCCACCATCTCGCGGTCCTGCACGCCGGCGCGTATCAGCAGCCCCAGCTTGGTCCGGTTGAGCACCAGCAGCAGGGCCATGAACACCAGCAGGCCCAGCACCACCGCGACGAGGCGGAACTTCTCGACCGCGACATCGCCGAACAGCAGCGAGCCGCGCAGGCCTTCCGGCAGCGGCATCGCGATCAGCTGCGGCCCCCAGACGGCCTTGATCAGCTCCTCGCCGATGATCATGCCGCCCATGGTGATGAGGATCTGCTTCAGGTGCATGCCGTAGACCGGCCGCACCATCACGCGCTCGAACACCAGGCCCAGCGCCGCGGCGGCCAGCATGCCGGCCAGGCAGGCCGTGCCCACCGCCACCAGGTTCGCCAGCAGCGAGGGGTTGTCGGTCCAGGCCCCCATCGCACCCATCACCGTGGTGGCCACGAAGGCGCCCAGGGCGATGAAGACGCCGTGGCCGAAGTTCAGCACGTCCATCAGACCGAACACCAGGGTCAGGCCCGAGGCGATGATGAAGATGATCAGGCCCATGGCCAGGCCGGCCACGGTCAGCGTGGCCCAGCTGCTGGCGCTGCCGATCAGCGGCAGGGCGGCCAGCATCAGGCCGGCCAGCAGCAGCAGGGGCAGCTTGTCGAAGCGCGCCTGCGGCACCGGTTCAGCGGCCTGGGCAGGGGTGGTGGGCAAGGTACGGGTAATCATGGCAAGCCCTTATTGGTGTGCGGCCAGCGAGAGGCCCAGCAGGCGCTGCTGCAGCGCCTCGTCGGCGGCCAGCTCGGCCATCGCGCCGGCATGCACGACGCGGCCGTTGTCCATCACCGCGACGCGGTCGCCCAGCGCCTTGGCGACCATGAAGTTCTGCTCCACCAGCAGCACCGTGGTGTCGGTGGCCTTGAGCTCCTTGAGCGCCGCGATCAGGTTCAGGATGATGGCCGGGGCCAGGCCCTTGGAGGGCTCGTCGATCAGCAGCAGGCGGCGTGGCTCGATCAGCGCGCGCGCGATCGCCAGCATCTGCTTCTGCCCGCCGCTCAGCTTGCCGGCCGGATAGAGCCAGAACTTCTTCAGCGCCGGGAAGAGCGTGAACAGCCAGTCCAGGCGCGTGGTGTCGAGCTCCTTGAGCGAACGCGCGCGGCGCGCCGCCAGCAGCAGGTTCTCGCGCACCGTCAGGTCGCCGAAGATGCCCATGTTCTCGGGCACATAGGCGATGTCGCGCTGCGCGATCTCGGGCGTGGCCAGCGCCTGGATCGGCTGGCCATCGAACAGGACCTGACCCTGGCTGGCCTGCCACAGGCCCATGATGCTGCGCAGCGTGGTGGTCTTGCCCGCGCCATTGCGGCCCAAGAGCATGGTGAGCTGGCCGGCCGGCACTTCGAGATCGACGCCATGCAGGATGTGATACGCGCCGATATGGGTATGGACGCCTTGCAGGCTGAGCAAGGAGGACGTCATGCCGCCACCTCTTCCGGAGCGACGCCGAGATAGGCGTTCTGCACCACCGGCGAGGCGATCACCTCGGCGGGGTCGCCATCGGCCACCAGCTGGCCGTTGTGCAGCACGATGATGCGGTCCGCCAGCTCGCGCACCACGTCCATCTTGTGCTCCACCAGCAGGATGGTGTGCTGGCCCTGGGCCTTGAGTTCGCGTATCAGGTCCAGGATCACCGGCACCTCGTCCACGCTCATGCCGGCGGTGGGCTCGTCGAACATATAGACCTTGGGTTGCAGGGCGATCAGCATCGCCACCTCGAGCTTGCGCTGATCGCCATGCGGCAGGGCCGCGGCGATGGCCGATGACTTCTCCGCCAGCCGCACCTGGGCCAGGATGGCCATGGCCTCGTCGATGAGGTCGCGATGGTGCAGCCAGACCGACAGCATCTTCAGCCCGATGCCGCGCCGCGCCTGCACCGCCAGCCGCACGTTCTCCAGCACCGGCAGGTGCGGGAACAGCTGGGTGAGCTGGAAGGCCCGGCCCAGGCCGCGCCGGGTGCGCAGCGGCGCGCTCAGCGCGGTGAGGTCCTCGCCGTCCAGCAAGACCTGACCCTCGGTGGCGCGCAGCTGGCCCGAGATCAGATTGAAGTAGGTGGTCTTGCCGGCGCCATTCGGGCCGACGATGGCCGTCAGGCTGCCGGGCGCGAAGGCGCAGGACACATGGTCCACCGCCACATGGCCGCCGAAGCGGATGGTGAGGTCACGGGTTTCAAGCACGGCAAGTCCGTCGGGGCGTGAGGGGGCCGGCAGCCAGGCCGGCCACCGGTACAGCATGGGGCGGTTGAACGAAGGCCTAGCGCTTGTTGCGGATCGGCACGTTCATCTCTTCCGGCTTGATCTCGCGCACCAGCTCGGGCACGCCCCAGGCAAAGGCCGGATCCACCTTGATCTTGAAGTGGTACATCGACTGCATGGCCTGGTGATCCTCGGCGCGGAAGCTCATCTTGCCCTTGGGCGTCTCGAAGCTCATGCCTTCCATGGACTTGATGAGCTTGTTGGTGTTGGTGTCGCCGCCGGTCTTCTTCAGCGCTTCCACCGCCGCGATGGCGGCACTCATGCCGCCGGCGGTGAAGAAGTCGGGCGGCGCCTTGAACTGCTTGTAGTGATTCGCCACCAGCCATTCATTGACCGGGTTCTTGGGCATGCCGAAGTAGTAGTAGGCCGCGCCCTCCATGCCGGGGAACTGCTTGTAGGCCGTCATCGCCGGCAGGATGTTGCCGCCGGTGGCGATCTCGATGCCATAGCGCTTCAGGTCCAGGTCGGCGATCTTGAAGGGGTTGCCGCCGCCGGCCCAGATGATGAAGATGACCTTGCGGCCCGGCTTGTCCTTGAGCGCATCGATGAGGCGCTGCGCACCGGCGGTGAAGTCGGTGGTGCTGGTGGGCAGGTATTCCTCATGCGTGATCTTGGCGGTCTTGAGGGCCTCCTTGAAGGCCTTCACGCCGTCGCGGCCAAAGGCATAGTCCTGCGCCAGCGTCGCGATCGTCACGCCCGGCTTGTCCAGCGCCACCGCGTTGGCGATCGCGTCCTGCGAGCTGTTGCGGCCGGTGCGGAAGATGTACTTGTTCCACTTCTCGCCGGTGATGGCGTCGGCCACGGCCGGCTCCACCAGCAGGATCTTCTTGTATTCCTCGGCCACCGGCAGCAGCGCCAGCGCCACGCCGGAGGAGCTGGGGCCGACGGCCAGGTCGGCCTTGTCGTCGCCATAGGCGGCGGCCAGCAGGCTCTTGCCCACATCGGGCTTGCCCTGGTCGTCCTTCTCGATCACCACGATCTTCTTGCCGGCCACCGTCATGGTGCCCTGGGTGGCGTAGTCCAGGCCCATCATGAAACCGATCTGGGTCTGCTTGCCATAGGCTTCCAGCGGCCCGGTCTTGCTGTAGACATGGGCGATGCGGATTTCCTTGCCGGCCTGTGCCCATACCGGGCTGGCCAGGCAAGCCAGACCCATGGCCGAGAGGCCCAACACTCGTCGCGTGATCATCGGCATGCTGCTTGTCTCCTGTGCCCGCTGCGGGGCCTTGTTGATGGCTCGGTACCCGCTTGTATTGCAAGCCCCATGCCCATGGAAGCACGCCCCGGGCAAACACTTAGAAAGCAGGCGCAAAAAGCGCATCCGGCATCGGCCGGCAGCGGATATTGTGCGAACAGTGCACCGCCTGGCCGGTCGCCGGGCCGGTTGACCGGAATATCGACAGCCGCAGGTGCGGTGTTTTGCCTCGAATCCAGACACTGCCTTACTTTCATACAACTACCCATGAAAGCATTCCAAACCTGTCTGGCCGCCCTGCTGCTGGCTTGCAGTGCCACGATCCGCGCCCAGGAAGGCGGCGACTCGCTGGCCGACTACGCCTACCAGCCCACCCAGGGCCCGCGCAACCGCGTCGTGCATTACCTGAAGTCCAATCTCGACGGCAGCAAGCGCCTGCTGCTGTCCATCCACTTCGCCACACCGCTGAAGCTGGAGGTGCTGAAGGTCGAGGCCGATGGGCAATACCTGGCCCTGGTAGCGGCCGAGCTCGATGCGCGCACCCTCACCGAGACGCATATGCGCTCCTACAACCGCCTCGAGCAGGGCGCGCCGCGCCTGCAGATGGCGCTCAAGGCCGAGGGCCCGCGGCGCTTGGTGGCCGGCGTGGCCAAGGCGCAGCTGCCGGTGCAGCTCAGCCACCTGCCGGCGCATCTCTACAACTTCGACCTGAGCGGCTTCAATGCGACGCTGCCGCATTTGAAGAACCCGCGGCGCGATTTCGAGGTCGGCATCATCGACCCCGATTTCGACTTCCTCAAGACTCGCTTCAAGCCCGAGGGCGGCGTGCAGGAGGGCGGCTTCGTCGACAAGGGCAGGGCCAGCTTCCGCTACCTCGGGGAGGAGCGGCTCGACGAGGTGCCCTGCCTCAAGTACGAGGTCGGCGGCCCCGCCTTCCGCGGCATCCAGGGCTGGCTGTGGGTGAATGCCAAGGACCGCTTGATCGAGCGCTTCGAGCATGCGCTGCCCGACAACCCCGACTGGCAGAGCTTCCGGCTCAGCCGCATCGCCAGCCGTCCGATGGATGCGGCGGGCTGGGCCCGCTTCAAGGCCGCCACGGTACGCCGCGCGATGGACTTGCGCGATCAGGAGTAGGCGGGCGCGATCTTGAACACCGACACCAGCTCGGTGAGCGAGGCCGCCTGCTGCTTGAGCGACTCCGCCGCGGCCGCGGTCTGCTCCACCAGCGCGGCGTTCTGCTGCGTCATGGTGTCGAGATTGGCGACTGCCTGATTCACCTGGGCAATGCCGTCGGCCTGGCCCAGGCTGGACTCGCTGATCTCGTTGACCGTGGTGCTGACGCGCTGCACCGCATGCAGGATGTCGTCCATGGACTGGCCGCCGCGCCCGACCTGCTGGGTGCCGGAGTTGACGCGCTCGACCGAATCCATGATCAGGCTCTTGATCTCCTTGGCCGCCTGCGCGGAGCGCTGCGCCAGGCTGCGCACCTCCGAGGCCACCACCGCGAAGCCACGCCCCTGATCGCCGGCGCGGGCCGCCTCCACCGCGGCATTCAGCGCCAGGATATTGGTCTGGAAGGCCACGCCGTCGATCACCGCGATGATGTCGGAGATCTTGCGGCTGGCGCTGGAGATGCCGTCCATGGTGGACACCACCTCGCTCATCACCGCCGCGCCCTGGCGCGCCTGCCCGGCGGCCTGATCGGCCAGCGCATTGGTCTGCTGCGCCGCTTCGGTGGAATGCCGCACCTGCTGCACCAGCTCCTGCATCGAGGCTGCGGTCTGCTGCAGATTGGCCGCCGCCTGCTCGGTGCGGGTGGAGAGATCCTGGCTGCCGAGCGCCACCTCGCTGGAGGCGGTGCCGATCGAGGCGGTGGCCTCGCGTATGCCCTGCACCAGCTCGGTCAGGCGCCGCTGCATCGCCAGCACCTCGCCCAGCACCTGGCCGATCTCGTCGGCCTGGCCGGCGTCGATATGGCCGCTCAGGTCGCCGCCGGCCACCGCATGCATGAGGTCGCGCATCGCGCCCAGCCGCCGCCGCAGGCTGCGCACGAACACCTCCACCCCCAGCAGCGCGGCCACGCCGGCCACCACCACCAGGCCCAGCGTGAAGATGGCGTCGCGGCGGCTCACCGCGGCCACGTCGTCCACATAGACGCCCGAGCCCAGCACCCAGCCCCAGGGCTCGAAACCCATCACATAGGAGCGCTTGGGCTCGGGCTCGCTGGCACCGGGCTTGGGCCAGAGATAGTTGACATAGCCGGCGCCCTCGGCGCGCACCGTCTTGACGAACTCGACGAACAGCAGCTTGCCCTTGGGGTCCTTGTTGCTGCCGAGATCCTGGCCGTTCAGCTCGGGCTTGATGGGGTGCATGACCATGCGCGGCCCCATGTCGTTGATCCAGATGTACTCGTTGCCCGAGTAGCGGATCTTGCCGATCTCGGCCGCCGCGGCGGCCTTGGCCTCGGCCTCGCCGAGCGCGCCGGCCCGCGCCTTGTCGGCATAGCTGCGCGCGATCTTCTCGGCCGCGTTGACCTGCTCCACCGTGGTGGTCATCTTGACCGAGAGCAGGCTGTCCGCGGCACGCGAGCTGAGCAGCCCGATCACCAGCACGAAAGCCATCAGCACCAACACCACGGCCAGACGCAGACGCGTCGCCAACATCAGCTTGCCCATATCCGTCTCCTGCTTGTGGTTGGAGCTCGTCACGCCGCTTGAGCGACCAGACAACTATCGCTCCAACCGTGGCTACGGAACAAGCACCCGCGGTGCAGGAATGCTTTAATCAGCGGGCGCTAATCTATTGGGCAATTGCGGTGTTTTTCCACGCCAGCCCCAGCTCCGGCCAGCGCGTCAGGCGCTCGTAAAGAGAGGCCCGCGAGATCTGCAGCAGGCGGGCCGCGGCGAGGCGGTTGCCACCGGTGAGGCTCAGCGCCTGCGCGATGGCGTCGCGCTCCACCTGGGCGATCAGCTCGGGCAAGGGGCGCAGGGTCTCGCCGGCAGCGGCAGCGCGCGCCGCGGGCTCGGCGGCCGCCGTCCGTGCCGCGGGCGCTGCCGGCGCGGATGGTGCCTGCGCCGGCCCGCCCAGCGGCAGGGGCCCGGGCTGGGCATAGGCGGCGAAGCTGGCCTCGTCCAGCACGCTCTCGTCGCTCATCAGGCTGGCCTGCTCCAGCACATTGCGCAGCTCGCGGATATTGCCGGGCCAGGGCCGCTGCTGCAGCCATTCCAGCGCGCCCGCGCTGAGCATCTTGTGCGCCATGCCGCTGCGGCGCGCGATGTCGTCCATCAAGGTGTCGACCAGGGCCTCCAGATCGCCCAGGCGTTCGCGCAGCGGCGGCACCAGGATGGGCAGCACATTGAGGCGGTAGTACAGGTCGGCGCGGAACTCGCCGCGTGCCACCATCGCCTGCAGGTCGCGGCTGGTGGCGGCGATCACGCGCGCATCCACCTTGATGACCTGGTTGCTGCCCAGCGGCTCGAACTCCTGCTCCTGCAGCACGCGCAGCAGCTTGCTCTGCAGCGGCAGCGGCATATCGCCGATCTCGTCCAGGAACAGGGTGCCGCCGTCGGCGAGGCGGAACTTGCCGTCGCGGCCCTTGCGGTCGGCGCCGGTGTAGGCGCCCGGCGCCACGCCAAAGAACTCGGCCTCCAGCAAGGTGTCGGGCACGGCGGCGATATTGATGCTCACCAGCGGCTTGTGGCTGCGCTGCGAGGCGGCATGGATGGCATGGGCCAGCAGCTCCTTGCCGGTGCCGGTCTCGCCCAGCAGCAGCACGGTGGCCTGGCTCTGCGCCGCACGGCGCGCCTGGCGCTTGACCTCCAGCGCCGCCGGGCTGGCGCCGATGAAGCTGGCGATGGTGTGCTTGGGCCGGCGCGCCTTGCTCTGCTCGGCTGCCAGCTGGCGGCGCGTTTCCTCCAGCTCCGATTGCATGCGGCCGAACTTGCTCATGAGCGGCTGCATATTGGTCTCGGGATGGTCCAGCAGCACAAAGCCCAGGCCGCCGATGACGGCGCCGGCCTCGTCGCGCAGCGGCAGGCGGCTCACCAGGAAAGTGCCCGACTGGTTGCTGATCAGGTCGACGAGGATGGGCTTGCCACTGTCGATCACCTGACCCATCAGGCTGTTGGGCACCACCTCCTCGACGCGGCGGCCGACGAACTCGGTCTCGCTGCCGAAACCCAGCGCGGGCAGAAAGCGCTTGTAGCCATCGCTGATCCAGACGATGCGGTGCTGGCGGTCCACCACCATCATGCCCTCGGTGGCGCCGGCCAGCACTTCGAACATGGACTGCGCGGCCAGCTTCAGCACACCATCGGCATCCTGGGGAAACGTGGCGACGGGCGCGTTCAGGCTCATGGCGGAGAGGTGGATTTACAGCGGGTTTACAGCGGGCATTCAATGTAGCAGCCACATGGACAGCGCGGCCACCGTATCAGCCCGTAGCCGCCGCCGCGCACCTTCCTCTATAAATGCGCTCATGAGCGCATTGCCACCCGCCAGCCCGAGGGCGCAGCGCCAGGTGCTGATCCTGGCCCACAAACTGCTGAGCGAACGCGGCGAGGCCAACAGCCTGGCGCTGGCGCGCGAGCTGCTCGGCAAGATTGCGCGCCTGCCGCCCGATGCGCTGGCGCAGCTGTTCGAGCGCCTGGCGCAGGACTTCAACCCCGACCCGCAGGCGGTGCTGGCGGCCGCCCAGGCCTATGCGGCCACGCCCAACGCGCGCGCCCTGCTGCAGCTCACGCGCGTGAGCGAGCCGCCGCGCCAGGAGCTGTTCCGGCGCCTCAATCGCGCGCCCGGCGCCACCGGTCTGCTGGTGCGCCTGCGCCGCAGCCTGCTCGGGGGCTTGAGCAGCCACCCCGAGTGGCGCTGCGTCGAGGCCGACCTGCTGCATCTGTTCAGTTCCTGGTTCAACCCCGGCTTTCTGCAGATGCGCCAGGTCGACTGGAACTCGCCGGCCCAGCTGCTCGAGCAGATCATCCGCCACGAGGCCGTGCACGAGATCGACGGCTGGGACGATCTGCGCCGCCGCCTGCAGCCCGACCGCCGCCTGTTCGCCTTCTTCCATCCGCAGCTGCCCGAGGAGCCGTTGATCTTCGTCGAGGTGGCCCTGCTGCCCGACATGCCCGCCGGCATCGCGCCGCTGATCGACAAGGCCAGCGCCACCATGGAGCCCAGCAAGTTCAAGGTCGCGGTGTTCTATTCGATCAGCAATTGCGAGCCCGGCCTGCGCGGCGTCTCGCTGGGCAACTTCCTCATCAAGCGCGTGGCCGAGCATCTGCAGCGCGAGATCCCCAGGCTCAAGACCTTCTGCACGCTCTCGCCCATCCCCGGCCTGCTGGCCTGGCTGCGCACCGAGCCGGCGCTGGAGGCCTTCGCGCCGCTGCTGAAGAAGCCCCAGCTCGAGCGGCTGCGCGCGGCGCGCGAGCTGCTGCGCCAGGCCTGCGGCGGCGAGTGGGCCCGGCTGAGCCAGCTGCAGCCCCTGGCCGCGCTGGACGGCGAGGCGCAAGCGGCCCTGCAACGCCTGTGCGCCGCCTACCTGCTGGCCTGCACCGCCCTGCCCGACGGCGACCCGGTGGCGCGCTTCCACCTCGACAACGGTGCGAGGCTCGAACGCATCAACTGGATGGGCAACCGCGCACCCAAGGGCCTGCAGCAATCCTGCGGCATGATGGTCAACTATCTCTACGACCTGGCCAAGATCGAGGGCCATCACGAGGCCTTCACCCAGGGCGAGATCGCGTACTCGCGCGCCGTCGCGGCGCTGCTCTGATTCCAACAAGACCGAGACAGGAGACAAGATGATCAGGATCACTTTCCTTGCACGCTTGCTGCAGGCGCTGGGGCTGGGCGCTGTTGGCGTTCTTGGCACGTTCGGCCCGGCGGCACAGGCGCAGACCTGGCCCACCAAGCCGGTCACCATCGTCGTGCCCTTCCCCGCCGGCGGCGGCACCGACGCCTTCGCGCGCCCGCTGACGGCGCAGCTGACCAAGCAGACCGGCCGCCAGTTCATCATCGACAACAAGGGCGGCGCCGGCGGCACCGTCGGGGCCACCCTGGCCGCCAAGGCCGCGCCCGATGGCTACACCTTCTTCATGGGCGCGGTGCACCATGCGATCGCGCCGGCCATGTACCCGAAGCTGGAATACCGGTTGGAGGAGGACTTCGTGCCGGTGGCCCTGGTCTCCAGCGTGCCCCAGGTGATCGTGGTGAACCCCAAGAACGTGCCCGCCACCGACCTCAAGAGCCTGCTGGAATTCATCCGCAAGAACCCCGCCAAGCTCAACTACGCCAGCGCCGGCAACGGCACCTCGCACCATCTGGCGGGCGAGCTGTTCAAGCTGCAGACCAAGACCTTCATCACCCACATCCCCTACCGCGGCGCCGGCCCGGCCCTGCAGGACCTGATCGCCGGCCAGGTGGACCTGATGTTCGACGGCCTGGGCAGCTCCGCGGCCCATATCAAGAACGGCCGCGTGAAGGCGCTGGCGGTGGCCTCGGCCAAGCGCGCCCCCGGCTTCCCCGACGTGCCCACCGCGGCCGAGGGCGGCGTGCCCACCTACCAGGTGGCCACCTGGTACGGCCTGTGGGCCCCCAAGGGCACGCCCAAGGAGGTGGTGGCCAGCCTGCAGGCCGAGCTGAAGAAGGCCTATGCGGCGGACGAGATCAAGGCCACCTGGACCGGCCTCGGCGCCGAACTGCCCACCCTCTATGGCGACGCCTTCGGAAAGTTCGTGCACAGCGAAACCCTGCGCTGGGCGGAGGTGGTGAAGTCCTCTGGAGCGAAACTGGATTGAAGCGGACATGAAGACCAAGAACGCGAACCTTTTTGCCGCCCTGCGCGCGGCCTTCCCCGCCGATCTCGACGCGGTGGCGATCGAATGTGCCGATGGCGAGGGGCTCAGCTACAGCTGGCGCGATCTCGAGCGCGGCACCGCCATGCTGGCGAATCTGCTCGGCTCGCTGGAGCTGCCGCCGGGCAGCCGCGTCGCGGTGCAGACCGAAAAGAGCGTCGAGGCGCTGATGCTCTACCTGGCCGTGCTGCGTGCGGGTTATGTCTATCTGCCGCTCAACACCGCCTACCAGGCCGCCGAGCTCGAGTACTTCATCGCCAACGCCGAGCCGGCGGTGGTGGTGTGCACCGGCAAGCAGTTCGGCTGGGTCAGCAAGCTGGCCTTCCAGGCCGGCGTCGGCTACGTGTTCTCGCTCAACGACGACCGCAGCGGCACCCTGCTGGACCGCGCCAGCCAGATGAGCGACCGCCACGCGCCCGCCACCAAGCGTGCCGACGAGCTGGCCGCCATCCTCTACACCAGCGGCACCACCGGGCGCAGCAAGGGCGCCATGCTCTCGCACGGCAATATGCTCAGCAACGCGCTGACGCTGAAGAATTACTGGGGCTGGCAGGCCGACGACGTGCTGATCCACGCCCTGCCGATCTTCCATGTGCACGGCCTGTTCGTGGCCTCGCATGGCGCGCTGCTGAACGGCAGCAAGATGCTGTGGTTCAACGGCAAGTTCGAACCCAAGGCGGTGATCGCGCGCTTTGCCGAGGCCACCGTCTTCATGGGTGTGCCCACGCTCTATGTGCGCATGCTGGCCGAAGCGGCACTCGATCGCGAGGCCTGCCGGCACATGCGGCTCTTCATCAGCGGCTCGGCGCCGCTGCTGCTGGAGACCTTCCGCGACTGGCAGACCCGCACGGGCCACACCATCCTGGAGCGCTACGGCATGAGCGAGACCATCATGCTGACGTCCAATCCCTATTTCCCCGACGAGGGCGAACGCGTCGGCGGCACCGTGGGCCAGGCGCTGCCGGGCGTGGGCGTGCGCGTGCACAGTGACGCGGGTGAACTCTGCGCGGTGGACGAGATCGGCAATATCGAGGTCAAGGGCCCGAACGTGTTCGCAGGCTACTGGCGCATGCCGGAGAAGACCAAGGAGGAGTTCACCGCCGACGGCTGGTTCAAGACCGGCGACGTGGGCAAGCAGGACGCGCGCGGCTATCTGCACATCGTCGGCCGCAGCAAGGACCTCATCATCAGCGGCGGCTACAACGTCTACCCGGCCGAGATCGAGGGCTATCTGAACGACATGCCCGGCGTGGCCGAATCCGCCGTGGTGGGCGTGCCGCATCCCGACTTCGGCGAGGGCGTGATCGCCATCGTCGTGCCCAAGCCCGGCGCGCAGCTGGAGCCGGCGGCGCTGATCGGCGAGCTCAAGCGCATGATCGCCAACTTCAAGGTGCCCAAGCAGCTCTATCTGGTGAACGAACTGCCGCGCAACACCATGGGCAAGGTGCAGAAGAACCTGCTGCGCGAGCAGCACAAGGGGCTGTTCGCGTGAGCGCCGCGACACCGCCCCCCGCGCTGGACGATCGGTGCCCGCGCTGCGGCCAGCCCTTTCACTGCGGTGCGCAGGAGGCGCACTGCGACTGCTTCGAGCTCAAGCTCGGCGAGGCGCTGCGCCAGCAGCTGGCGCAGCAATACAGCCGCTGCCTGTGCATCGCCTGCCTCAGGCAGCTGCAGGCCGAGCAGGGCCACACGGCGGGCTGAGGGGCGCCGGGCCTTTACCTCACTGGTGGCTGGCCAGGCTCACATCGAAGTCCATCAGCACCGCCGCCAGCTCCAGCGCCCGCCACAGATGCGCCGGCATCTGCATGATGCGTTCGGGCGAGCGGGCGTGGCGGGTCCAGGCGTGGATCTCGGCATGCTGGTCGGGCGTGAGCAGGCTCAGCGCGAGCATTTCGTCCAGGGTCTGCATGATGAATGGGACCTCCATGGGCTGCGCGCCCATGATCTCATGGCGCGGCCTCAGCCGCCGTCGTAGGCGCGCTGCAAGTCTGCCAGATCCAGCTTGATCATGGGCATCATGGCCTGGAACACGCGCGCCGCCCTGGCCGGGTCGGGGTCGTGCATCAGGGCCATGGCCTGCCGGGGCACGATCTGCCAGGAGACGCCGAAATGGTCGGTGATCCAGCCGCATTGCACCGGCTGGCCGCCGGCCGCCACCAGCTTGCCCCAGACCTCGTCCACCTCGGCCTGGTCGTCGCAGTTGACGAACAGCGAGATGGCTGGCGTGAACTGGTATTGCGGCCCGCCGTTCAGCGCGCTGAAGGTCTGGCCCTCCAGCTCGAAGGTGGCCAGCAGCACCGAGCCCGGCACGCCGTGCCCGCCCTCGCCCCAGCGCAGGATGTTGGTGCAGCGGCTGCGCCTGAACACCGAGAGATAGAAGTTCATCGCGGCTTCGGCCTCGCCGTTGAACCAGAGGCAAGGGGAGATCTTGTCCATGGGAGATCCTTTCGGGCTATGGTCTCGGCACGACGATCCAGGCCTGCCGCTTTCGACAACAGCCGCCGCGCGCGCTCAGCCGCGCCGCAGCCTCATCATCTGCCCCGCCACCATCTCCGCCATGGTGGCGGCCACCGCCTGCGGGTCCAGGCTGGGGTCGTCGAACAACAGCTCCTGCGCCGCGTAGAGCGCGTCGATGGCCAGGCGAATCGTCAGGCGCGCCTGGGCCCGGTTGGCACGCGGGTGCGCGTCCATGAAGGGCAAGAGCAGCATGTCGGTGACGAAGTCGTGCGAGCGGTTGCGCACATGCTGCAGCGAGGGCACGGCGCGCAGCGCGCGCGTCACCCACACGCCGGCCGGCATATGGGCGGTGAGCTCCATAGTCTGCAGGAACAGCTCGGCCACGCTACCGGCAAAGGCCGGCTCCGGCAGCATGAAGGTCGCCGGCACCGCCCAGGGCGTGAGCAGCTCGTTCTGCACCGTCATCAGGCGCATGCCCAGCTCGTGGAGGATGGCGTACTTGTTGGGGAAATACTGATACAGCGCCGGCGGCGAGATGCCGGCGCGCTGGCACACCAGATTGGTGGAAAGCCGCTCGATGCCCACCTCGCCCAGCAGCTCCGCACAGGCGGCCAGGATGCGCTCATAGGTCTCGACGGCACGCTGCTGCGAGGGCGCCTTCTTGAGCTCGAGATCGGGTAGGGCAGCGCCAACGCTGGCTTCTTGGGCCGGCTTGGCACGCCGCTTGGACAGGGTGTCGGCGGTGGACATGGCGGGAGTCTAGCCTCCTCCAATGACAGGGATTCCCCGCATCTGCGGGTCGCGTCGAATGAATATAGTCATCGCTATATTAAATGACAACAGGAGACCTTCGATGCGCACAGCCGGAATCCATCGCCCCAGTCACATCGCCCTGGCCGTGCTCGGCCTGCTGAGCCTGACGCAGGTCCGCGCCCAGCAGGCCGGCGACGCCGCCCCCACCCAGCTGGAGCAGGTGGTGGTGTCGGGCCAGGGGCGCGTGCAGCAGTTGCAGAGCGTGCCCATCGCCATCCAGGTGATGGGCGGCGACCAGCTCAAGAAGCTGGGCGCGGCCAATCTCGGCGACGTGGCCAGCCATGTGCCGGGTCTTGCCATCGACGCCACGCAAGCCACCCAGCCGCGCATCTCGCTGCGCGGCATCGGCACCGAGGACTTCGGCATCGGCACCGACTCGCCGGTGGGCATCTATGTGGACGGGGTCTACACCGGCAAGACCGGCGGTGCGCTCTTGAACTTCAACGATGTGAAGCGCATCGAGGTGCTGAAGGGCCCGCAGGGCACGCTGTTCGGCCGCAACAGCGCCGGCGGCGCGATCTCCATCGTCACCAACGATCCCGAATTCGCGACCCGCGCCAAGGCGGCGCTACGCCTGGGCGAGCATGGCCTGCGCCACGCCGAGCTGCTGGGCAATACCGCGCTCGGGCAAGACCTGGCCCTGCGCGTGAACCTGGTGTCGCAGCGCGGCGATGGCGCCTGGCGCGATGCCGGCACGGGCGAGCGCGCCGGCGGCGAGAACGCCTGGGGCCTGCGCGCCGCCCTGCTCTGGCGCGCCAGCGAGGACACCAAGGCGCAGCTGAGCCTGGAGCACGAGAAGCTGGACCAGCGCGCCCGCCCGGCCTTTGGCGTGGTGCGAGAAGGCCAGGCCGGCACGGTGCCCACCTTCCCGGCCGACCCGGCCGGCTTCATCGACCCGCGCCGGGCGGCGCTGCGCAACGACGTGGTTGGCGACCGCGAGGCGCGCGACTTCAACGGCGCCACCCTGCGCATCGAGCATTCGCTGCCCTGGGCCGAGTTCAGCTCCACCACCGCCTACCGCCACTTCACGTCGCGCAACCGGCAGGACAACGACGGCACGGCCAACCCCCTGCTCTACCTCAGCACCACCAACGAGGAGGCCAACAGCAGCTGGCAGCAGGAGTTCCGCCTCAGCGGCAAGCGCGGCATGGCCGACTGGCTGGCCGGCCTGAGCCTTTACAGCGAGCGCGCGCGCCAGACCGCCTTCGTCGACGCCAGCACCAGCTCGCTCGACACGCTGTTCGGCAACGTCGCCGGCCTGCCGCTGTTCCAGACCGTCAATGCCCTGGCCGAGGCCGCCGGCATCCCCGGCGTCGATGTGCTGGGCAAGCCCTGGGGCGAGGCCATGACCAACGAGGGCCGCTTCAAGGCCATCGCCCTCTATGGCGACGTGATCTGGCAGCTGAGCCCGCAGACCCGCCTCACCACCGGCGCGCGCCTGACGCGCGACGACAAGCGCTTCAGCTGGTTCAACCCCTTGCGCAGCGCCGCCGCCCTCGACGAGCAGCTCGCCCTGCTCGATGCCACCCAGCTGTTCCCGGCCATGGTGGCCGCCGGCGCCCTCAGCCAGGAGCAGGCCGACCTGATGCAGTTCGCGCTGCGCAACAACGCGCTGGTGGCCACCAGCGGCGCCAGCGCCGCGGCACTGACGCGCAAGAAGGCCTGGACCGACGCCAGCCCGCGCCTGGTGCTGGACCACCGCGTCGATCGCGACCTGCTGCTCTACGGCTCGCTCACGCGCGGCTACCAGGCCGGCGGCTTCAACACCTTGCAGGTCAACTCGCTTTACGCGCCCGAGAAGGTCACCAGCCTGGAGCTGGGCGCCAAGGGCGGCTGGCCGGCGACCGGGCTGAGCTACAGCGCCTCGCTGTTCAAGTACCGCTACAACAATCTGCAGACCCTGCAGCTGGTGCCCGACGCCGGCGGCGGCATCCCGGCCTACCAGGTCAGCATCAGCGACCAGCAGGCCCATGGCCTGGACCTCGACCTGCGCTGGCAGGCGACGCGCGCGCTCAAGCTCTACGGCAACCTCGAATGGCTGGACCAGACCTACCGGCGTGGCAGCAGCAGCGCCGGCCACGACCTGGCCGGCCAGCCCGCGGGCGCGCCGCGGCTGCAGGCCACGCTGGGCGCCGAACTGCTGTGGAACGCGTTCAGCGGCCAGGCCCACGCCAGCCTGCAGGCCAGCCATGTGGGCGCCACGCGCTGCAACGAGGAATCGGTGATCCAGGGCCTGTGCCTGCAGACGCCCAACTTCCGCGTCGGCGGTGCGCGCCAGCGCCTGGACGGCCGCATTGGCTGGGATGCCGCCGACCAGCGCTGGGGTTTGAGCCTGCTGGGCACCAACCTGCTCGACAAGCAGTACATCAACCGCCTCTGGTACGAGTCCGCACCGCTGGGCTCCGCCTACGCCACGCTGGCCAAGCCGCGCACCTTGTCTGTGGAACTGCGCCTGGCCTACTGATCCCATGCGATCCGCCCTGACACCGATCCTCGCCCTGCTGCTGGCCGCCTGCGGTGCCGAGGCGCCGCCGCCCACGGCGGCGCAGCTGGAGCGCCACCGCCCCGCCGATGCGCGCCTGGCCGGGCTTTACGAGCGCGCCTGCTTCAACTGCCACAGCCGCGCCGAGAGCACGGCGCCACTCACCGGCCACCAGGCCGCCTGGGCGCCGCGCCTCAGGCGCGGCATGCCGGCGCTCGTCGCCAGCGTCAAGAACGGCCTGGCCAGCATGCCGCCGATGGGCTTGTGCCCGGACTGCAGCGATGCCGAACTCGAACAACTGACCCGCTTCATGAGCGCCCCGCTATGAACAGCAAAAAAAACCAGGCCCGCCGCAAGGTATTGAAACAAGGCGCCGCCCTGGGTGCCGGCCTGGGTGCGGGCCTGCTAATGGCCGCCCAGGCAAGACCTGGCCCCGCGCCGGCCCCCGCCGCCGTGCGCCCCTGGCAGAACTGGTCCGGCCTGCAGCGCTGCGAACCCAAGGCCTGGCTGATACCCGAGAGCGAGGCGCAATTGCAGGCCCTGCTGCCCGGCAGCCAGGGCACGCTGCGCTGCGTCGGCGCCGGCCATTCCTTCACCGCCCTGGTACCCACCGATGCCAATCTGGTCTCGCTGGACAAGCTCAGCGGCATCGTCGCCGTCGACAAGGCGGCCGCCACCGTGAAGGTGCGCGCCGGCACCCGGCTGGCCCAGCTGGCGCGCGAACTGGACGCCCATGGCCTGGCCCTGCACAACCAGCCCGACATCGATGTGCAGACCCTGGCCGGCGCGCTCGCCACCGGCACCCATGGCACCGGACTCACCCTGCCGGCCCTGCATGCCGAGGTGCAGGCGCTGCGCCTGGTCACGCCCCAGGGCGAGCTGCGCGAATGCAGCGCCACCCAGAACGCCGAGCTGTTCGACGCCGCGCGCGTCTCGCTGGGGGCGCTGGGCGTGATCACCGAATACACCTTGCGGGTGCGGCCGCGCTACATGCTGCGCCGCAAGGTCTGGCTGGAGCGCACCGAGGCCTTGCTGGAGAAGGCGCCCGAGCTGGCGCGCCAGCATCGCCACTTCGAGCTCTATGTGCTGCCCTTCACCGGCTACAGCGCCGGCATCCTGCACGACGAGGTGGCCGGCAGCACCCCCGAACGCCCGCACAGTGCCGACGAGGACGTGCTGCGCGACCTGCGGCGCCTGCGAGACTGGCTGGGCCGCTGGCCCGAGATGCGGCGCTGGGCCGCCGCCAAGCTGATCGATCCGGCCCAGGTGGAGCATGCGCAGGACTGGTCGCACCGCCTGCTCAGCACGGTGCGCCCGACGCGCTTCAACGAGAGCGAATACCACCTGCCGCGCGAGGCCGGCATCGCCTGCCTGAAGGACGTGCTGCGCACGCTGGAGCAGCGCAACGAGGTGTTCTTCCCGATCGAATTCCGCTTCATCCGCGCCGACTCCGCCTGGCTGAGCCCCTTCTTCGAGCGCGACAGCTGCTCGGTGGCCGCCCATGCCGCCGCCGGCGAGGCGCACGAGTACCTCATCAAGGAGCTGGGTCCGGTGTTCCGCCGCCATGGCGGCCGGCCGCACTGGGGCAAGCTGCATGATCTGGACGCCAGGCAGGTGGCGGCGCTGTACCCGCGCTTCGCCGATTTCCAGCGCCTGCGTCAGGCCATCGATCCGCAGGGCCGCATGCTCAACGCCCACCTCGCGCAACTCTTTGGAGTCAAGCATGGCAGCAAATAAGCGCAGGCTGCTGCTCGGCGCCGCCGCCGCCCTGCCCCTGGCTGGCTGGCTGGCACGCCCGGCCGAGCAGGGCGGGCCGCACGATGCCTATTTCCAGAAGCTCTCGGCCGCGCTGAGGGCGGCCGGCGTGGCCCAGGCCAGCCTGGTGATCGACCTGCCGCGCCTGCGCGCCAACCTTTCAGCCATCGGCAGCCACCGTGCCAAGACCGGCATGGCGCTGCGCGCGGTGCTCAAGTCCCTGCCCTGCCTGGCGCTGATGGACGAGGTGGCCAAGGCCTGGCAGAGCCAGCGCGTGATGGCCTTCAACGCCGCCCAGACCCTGCAGCTGCTGCAGGCGCGCCCGCAGGCGAACGTGCTGCTGGGCAAACCGCTGCCGGCGGCCGCGGCGGCGCAGCTGCTGCAGGCCCTGCCGGCCGAGATCGGCGCCGGCATCGAATGGCTGATCGACACGCCCGAGCGCCTGGCGCAGTACCGCGAGGTGGCGCGCCAGCGGGGCCAGGTCTTGCGCGTGAACTTCGAGATCGACGTGGGCCTGCACCGCGGCGGCTTCGAGGATCAGGCCCAGCTGGGCCAGGCCCTGGCCAGCCTCAAGAGCGACCCATCCCTGCGCTGGAGCGGCCTGATGGGCTACGACGCCCATGTGGCCGCCCTGCCGGATGCCCTGGGCATGCGCGAAACGGCCTGGGCCACGGCGCAGGCACGCTACCAGCAGGCCTGGCAGATCGCGGGCGAGGCCCTGGGCCCACAGCCGCGTGAGGCCCTCACCCTCAACACCGCCGGCTCGCCCACCTTCCGCCTGCACGAGGGGAAAAGCGTGCCCAACGAGGTCTCGGTGGGCTCGGCCGCGCTGCTGCCGCTGGACTTCGAGAAGCCGCTGCTGGCCGACCTGCGGGCCGCCGCCTTCATCGCCACCCCGGTGCTGAAGCGCTTCGAGACCTTCCGCCTGCCCGAGGGCGCCACCTGGCTGAGCCGCCTGGCCCAGGGCTGGGACCGCAACCAGGCGCGCGGCTATGCCATCCACGGCGGCCATTGGCTGGCCGAGCCGGCCTCGCCGGCCGGCCTGGCCGCGAGCGGCCTGTACGGCAGCTCGTCCAACCAGCAGGTGATGGTGAGCTCGGCGCGCGTGGACCTGCGGCCCGACGATCTGGTGTTCCTGCGCCCGCGCCAGAGCGAGGCCCTGCTGCTGCAGTTCGGCGATCTGCTGGTGTTCGACGGCGAGCAGATCGCGGCGCGCTGGCCGGTGCTACCCGCTTCCGCCTGAGCGCTTGTACCCCTCCAAAGGGTGTGGCGAGGCTGCCTACATGGCTTGCAGCACGAGCGTCCGCGGCCGCTATGCTCGCGGCCGCGCTCGGCACCGGTCCGGGCGCCTACAACACCATACAGAGGGATCTCCTATGAAGAAACTCGTGGCACTCGCCATCGCCGCCGCCTGCGCGGCTCCCGCCTTCGCCGGCGACTTTTACATCGGCGCCGATGTGGGCCGCACCCGCATCTCCGACGACGACATGAAGTGGAGCGGCACCGGCGCGTCCATCTTCGGTGGCTACCAGCTGAACGAGAACCTGGGCCTGGAGCTGGGCTATCGCCGGCTCGGCAGCGACAGCGTGACCGTGGCCAACACCAAGGTCGACGTGAAGGCCGACGCCCTGCAGGCTTCGCTGCTGGCGACGCTGCCCCTGTCCAAGGAATTCGGCGTGTACGGCCGCCTGGGCGTGAACCGCATCGAGGCCAAGGCCACGGCCGGCGGCAACTCGGCCAAGGACAGCACCACCAAGGCGCTGTTCGGCATCGGCCTGCGCTATGCCGTCAGCAAGGAATTCGGCCTGCGCGCCGAGTTCCAGAAGCCCGAGAGCAGCACCAATGTGCTGACCGTCGGCGCCGACATCCGCTTCTAAACAAGCACGTCCCGATTCGCGATCAGGCCAAGGGCCGGCGGCGCAAGCTGCCGGCCTTTTCTTTCATGCGCCGCGCTCACTTCACCACGAACACCGGCACCTTGGCCAGGGTCAGCACCTTGTGCGCCACGCTGCCCAGCAGCACCGCATCGAGGCCGCGCCGGCCGTGCGAACCCATCACGATCAGGTCGGCGCCGTAGGCCTTGGCATGCTCGACGATGCTTTGCGCCGGGCCATGCTCGCGCAGCACATGCGAGACCCAGGCCACGCCGGCCGCCTTGGCCGCCGCCTCGGCCGCGGCGATGCCCTGCTTGGCACCTTCCTCGGCCGCATCCAGGTAATAGGCCAATGCCTCGCCGCCGCCCTCGGGAAAGCTCACGAAGGGCACCGGATCGATCACGCTGACGATCTCCAGCGCCGCGCCATAGCGCTTGGCCAGGTCGCAGGCCACCGCGGCGGCGCGCGCCGCATGCTCGGAACCGTCGGTGGGGAGCAGGATGCGTTTGAACATGGAATCCTCCTTGGCAATGATGGCTTTACCATCATGCCACCGCACTTGCGGCCCCGGCGGCGCTGGGCACAATGAAGCGCAAATCCCGGGAGTCTCATGAGCGAGGAATTGAAGCCGCCGCCCGAGCCCGAACAACGCCTGCTCGCGCGCATCGCGACGGTCAGCCCCTACGTGGCCCTGCTGCTGGCCCTGGGCATCGTCTGGGCCGCCTGGGGCTGGTTTGCGCTGGTCTACCCGCGCCAGCAGCTCGAGACCTGGGAGCAGACCATGCACGACGCGGTGCTGGTGACCAGCCAGAACATGGAAAGCTCGCTGCGCCAGGCTGAAAGCGCGCTGCGCTCCATCGATCTGCTGCTGCTGACCCGCGCCAAGGACAGCCCCGCCAACGACGCCACCGTGGCCCTGATGGCCGATGGCCTGAAGGAAAGCTCGGCCGGGCTGATGGAGCTGATGCTGGTGACGCGCGATGGCCGCGTGTTCCGCATTCCCACCACCAGCAGCCATGCCTCGGCCGACCTGGCCCACCATGCGCTGATGCGCGAGCTGGCGGCGCAGCCGCCGGGCGGCAGCCTGCTGATCGGCAGCCCGGTGCGGCTGAAGCCGAATGGCCGCGAGCTGATGCCGATGGCGCTGCGGCTGAGCGCACCGATCGGCGCATTCAGCCATCTGCTCGCGATGATCGATCTGGAGCTGCTGGCCGAGCAGCAGCGCCCCGACCTCGGCCACCCCGACCTGAACCCGCGCGACACCGCCGTCGGCCTGCTGCGCGACGACGGCCTGCTGATGCTGCGCCTGCCGCGCCTCGACGACGAGCGCGCCCAGCCCGGCATCAATGTGCTGGACGAGCGCCCGGCGCTGCGCGCGCGCCTGGCCGAGCGCAAGGGCAGCTTCCGCCAGCTGGGCTGGGACGGCCACGACCGCCTGTTCTCGTTCCGCGCCTTCGAGAACTATGCGCTCAGGCTGGTGATCTCGCAGTCGGTGGACGCCAGCCTGGCGGAGTTCCACGCGCAACGCCTGGCCCTGCTGGCGGTGGCGCTGGCGGTGAGCCTGGGCGCCACCCTGCTGACGGTGCTGCTGCAGCGCGCGCGGGCGCGCAGCAATCTCTACGACGCCGAGCTGCGCGCCACCAGCGATGCCCTGCCGCTAGGCCTGTTCCGCTGCGATATGCGGGGCCGGGTGGTGTATGCCAACCAGACCTATCGCGAGCTGATCGGCGTGTCCGAAAGCGAGCAGGATTTCGGCTGGCTGAAGCTGGTGCCCGAGGCCGAGCGCGCCGCCGCGCTGCAGCGCTGGCGCGGCGGCATCGAGCGCGGCGAGCCGCAGGAGCTGATCCGCTCGCTGCCGCTGCGCGAGGGCCAGCAGCATCTGGTCTCGATCCGCACCGCGCCGTTGCGCGTGGGCAAGCGCGTGGTCGGGCAGGTCGGCACCTTCACCGACATCACCCGCGCGGCACAGCAGCAGCAGGCCGCCCAGACGCTCACCGCGATCTTCGACCTGACGCCCAACTATGTGCTGCAAAGCGATGCCGAGGGGCGGCTGATCTACCTGAACCCTGCCGTGCGCCGCCTGCTGGGGCTGGCGCCCGAGGCGCCGCTGCAGGGCCTGCACATCGCCCAGTACCTACCGCCGCAAAGCCGTGCCCGCTACGAGCAAGAGGTGCTGCCGGCGCTGCAGGGCGAGGGCTACTGGTTCGGCCGCGGCGAACTGCTGGACGGCGCCGGCCAGGTGGTGCCGGTGGAGACCACCGTGCTGATGCACCGCAACAGCGCCGGCGCGGCCGAGACCATCTCGATGATTCTGCGCAATATCAGCGCCGAGCTGCAGACGCAGCGCGAGCGCAGCCGCAGCGAGGCGATCCTGCAGGCGGTGGCGCAGAACTCGCAGGCGCTGATTTCGGTCATCGACCCCGACTACAAGGTGCGCTTCTTCAACGACGCCTTCGCCAGCACCCATGGCGTGCGGCTGGCCGATTGCCTGGGCCGGCCGGTGGCCGAGGTGATCGGCGCGGCCGCCTTCCAGCACACCCTGCCCTATATCCGCGCCGCCCTGCAGGGCCAGCGCGGCCAGTTCGAGCGCAGCCATGGCGAGCCGGGCGAGGCGCAGTACCTGCAGATCCAGTACGCGCCGCTGCGCAACGCGGATGGCGAGATCGAGGGCGTGATCGGCATTTCGCACGACATCAGCGAGATCAAGCGCGAGGAGCAGCGCCTGCGCGATGCCTCGCGCACCGACCCGCTGACCCAGCTGCTCAACCGCAGCGGCTTTGCCGCCCAGGTGCAGGAGCGCCTCGCCCAGGCGCATGAGCAGGATGACTGGGTGGCCCTGCTCTACCTGGACCTGGACCGCTTCAAGCCCGTCAACGACAGCCATGGCCACCCGATCGGCGATGCGCTGCTGAAGGCGGTGGCCGGGCGCCTGCGCCATGCCCTGCGCGGCGAGGACATCGTGGCGCGCCTGGGCGGCGACGAGTTCGCGGTGTTCCTGCCGCACCTGGCCCATACCGGCGACGCCCAGCTGATCGCCGACAAGCTCGTGCATGCGATCGGCCAGCTCTTCACGCTGGGCCATCTGCAGCTGCAGATCGGCGCCAGCGTGGGCTTTTGCGTGGTGCCGGCGGTGCAGGCTGAGATGGACGGCCTTGTGGCGCGCGCCGATGCGGCGCTCTACCAGGCCAAGCGCGAGGGGCGCGGACGCGCGCGCGGCGAAGTCCTCAGTGCGCCGCCACCTGCCTGACGCGCAAGAGTGCCAGCTGCAGCACGCGCGCGTCGCTGCTGGCGCGGTGGCGGCTGATCTGCAACTCGGCGCGCACCTCGTCCAGCACGCGCTGCCAGCAGGCCGTCTCGGCCTCGGAGAGCAGGCTGCGCAGATCGGCGAGGCGGAAGCTGGGCACCAGGTCCACCACATCGAAGAGCCGCGCCAGCCAGGGATAGTCGTGCGCCCAGGCATCGCAGTAGACGGTCTGGCCGGCCAGGCGCTCGTTGGCCTCGCGCGCCACCCAGGCCGCCGGCCGGCCATGCTGCAGCAGCAGCTCGCGGCTGATGCCGTGCAGGGCCTCGGCTCGCTCGTCCCAGTGCAGCCAGTCGGGGTCGGGCCGTATCAGGGTGCAAAAGCAGCTGCCGTCCGGCGCCACGAAGCCCAGCTCGATCGGGTAGCTGCCGCGGCCGAAACCCGAGGCTTCAAGATCCAGGATCGCAGGAGGCCACGGCATGGTCGCGCGCTCGCTGATGGGGGGAGCCCTCAGTGTAGCGGGCGATCGCCGTGCCCATGCGCAAGACTTGACCCTCGCGCAGGCCGGGCAGCAGCGCCAGCCCCGGCGGCAGGAACACGATGATGGTGGAGCCATGCTGGAACCAGCCCAGCTCCTCGCCCTTGGCCGCGTTGGCCTGGCAGGGCAGTTCGTTGGGGCCGCGCCAGCCCAGATGCAGCAGCAGGTCCAGACAATGCAGGCGCAGGCTGGCCACCAGGATGGCGGCCACCGGCACGATGGCAATGGGCAGCTCGGGCAGCGCGCTGGCGCGCAGCCGCGCATGGATGGCGGCGCGCTCGTTGCGGCAGAACAGGCGCTCGACGCGCTTGAGCGCGATCGGGTTCACGTTCCAGGTATCGCCGGCGATGTGCGTCACATGCTCGATGCGCAGATCCGCCGGCGCATGGAAGCGGTGGTACATGGCCGAGGTCAGGCGCAGCGTCAGGTAGCTGCCGTCCACAAAGGGCGTGGCGCGCGCCGCGCTGCCGAACAGCTCCTCGATGCGATAGGGGTAGCCCTTGGCCTGGAACAGCTGGCCCGCCCGCACCCGGCCATGCGCGCCGACGATGCCGTCGCAGGGGCTGGTGAGGCACAGCGGGTCGGCATCCAGCGGGCGCGCGCCAGCTTGCAGCTCGCGGATGAAGCAGTCGTGCAGGCTGCGGTAGCCACCCGGGGGCTGCTTGGCATCGCTGAGATCCAGCTCGGTGAAGAGCCGCCACACGCGGATCGACAGCCGCGCCAGCAGCGGGCTGCGCAGCTGGCTGAACCAGCCCATCGCGCGGGTCAGCGCGATGCGCGGCACCCGGTTGGTGAGCAGGAAGTTCAGATCCTCCTGCTGCAGCAGGGCATTGCGCCAAGGGCTTTTTGCTTGCTTTTTCATCAGAGCGTCAACTGATTGCGGTTCCATGCAGTCTGCCCACTGCATGTGACATATGGACGAGACCCTGCCCCTCTACCTCTTCGGCGCGCTGGCCCTGGGCGCGCTGGCCCCCAAGGCCTGGCGCCGCCTGCAGCTCTCGCGCGCCAAGCACCGCTCGCTGGCCGGCCACGCGCGCATGGCCAAGCGCGTGGCGGCGTGGCTGCCCGGCTATGCCTACGATGAGGCGCGCTTCTTCGCCGCCGACGGCGCGCCGCCCGAGGTCGCGGCGCAGCGCCGCGCCGGCTTCATGGCGCTGGCGCAATGGCTGCAGACCCAGCACCCGCGCTCGATCGCCCTCAACGACGAGGCCCGCGAGGGTCTCTCGGACCTGCAGTTCACCGGCGCCTACCGCGTGCCCTTCCAGTTCAGCCCCTTCCTGCGCCGCCATCTCAAGCTGGGCGCCTTCTACGCCGCCAGCGACGGCGTGCTGCTGCGCGATCTGGACGGCCAGGCCTTCTACGACCTCAGCGGCTCTTATGGCGTGAACGTGTTCGGCGTCGAGCGCTACAAGCGCTGCATCGCCGAGGGCAGCGCGCGCGTGGCGGCGCTGGGCCCGGTGCTGGGCGGCCTGCATCCGGTGGTGGCGGAGAACGTGGCGCGGTTGCGCCGCATCTCCGGCCTGGACGAGGTGAGCTTCCATATGTCGGGCACCGAGGCGGTGATGCAGGCCGTGCGGCTGGCGCGTTATCACACGCGCCGCAGCCATCTGGTGCGCTTCTGCGGCGCCTACCATGGCTGGTGGGAGGATGTGCAGCCGGGCCCCGGCAACCCGCAACCGCCGCGCGACACCTACACGCTGGCCGACCTGGACCCGCGCGCGCTGGCGGTGCTGCGCACGCGCACCGACATCGCCTGCGTGCTGGTGAACCCGCTGCAGGCCCTGCACCCCAACCGCGGCGCGCCGGGCGACAGCGCGCTGCTGGACAGCTCGCGCCGCGCCGGCGCAGACCCTGCCCAGCGCGCCGCCTACACGGCCTGGCTGCAGCAGCTGCGCCAGGTCTGCAGCGAGCGCGGCATCGTGCTGATCTTCGACGAGATCTTCGTCGGCTTCCGGCTGGCGCGCGGCGGCGCGCAGGAGTACTTCGGCGTGCGCGCCGACATGGTCACCTATGGCAAGACCCTGGGCGGCGGCCTGCCGGTGGGCGTGCTGTGCGGCCGCGCCGCGCTGATGAAGCGCTTTCGCGAGGAGCGCCCGGCCGACATCTGCTTTGCGCGCGGCACCTTCAACGCCCACCCCTATGTGATGGGCGCGATGGCGAGCTTTCTCGACTATCTGGAAACGCCCGAGGCCGACGCGATCTACGAGGGGCTGGACGCTCGCCAGGATGCGCGCGCCGCCCGCATGAACGCGGCCCTGCAGGTGGCCGGCCTGCCGCTGCGCGTGGCCAACCTCTCATCGATCTGGACCGTCGTCTACACGGCGCCCTCGCGCTACAACTGGATGCTGCAGTTCTATCTGCGCGCCCAAGGCCTGGCGCTGAGCTGGGTCGGCACCGGCCGGCTGATCTTCAGCCTCGACTACAGCGAGGCCCAGTTCGACGCGGTGCTGCAGCGCTTCGTCGCCGCTGGCAGGGCCATGCAGGCCGATGGCTGGTGGTGGGCGCCGCCCGGCCAGACCGACAAGCGCATCAAGCGCCAGCTGCTCAGGGAGGTGCTGGCGCGCATGTTCTGATCGCAGCGCCGCCACGCTGCCAGAATGTTGTGCAGCACGACATCGAACGCCGCCGCATCGGGAGCAGCGCATGACGCAGGTCCGTCCCATTGTTCATCACATCCCCATCTGCCCCTTCAGCCAGCGGCTGGAGATCCTGCTCAGGCTGAAGGGCGCGGCCGACGCACTCGAATTCCGCGTCGTCGACATCACCAAGCCGCGTGATCCGGGCCTGCTCGCCAAGACGCGCAACGTCACGGCACTGCCGGTGCTGGAACTCGCCGACGGCCGCATCCTGAAGGAGAGCCTGGTGATCCTGCGCTACCTCGAGGACACGCTGGACGGCCCGCCCGTCGCGCAGCGTGATCCGTGGAAGCACGCGATCGAGCACCAGCTCGTGCGCCTGGAAGGCGACTTCGTGGCGGCGGGGTATCGGCTGCTGATGGCGCAGGACGAAACGCAACGCGCGGCCCTGCGCGAGGTCATGCTCGAGCAATACGCAAAGCTGAACGGAGCCCTGCTCGAGCACGCGCCGGACGGCCCCTTCCTGTTCGACTCGTTCGGCTGGGCGGAGACGGTCTACACGCCATTCTTTTGGCGCTTCGAGTTCCTGCCCTACTACGAAGGCTTTGAACTGCCAGCGGACGCTCGCTTCGAGCGCGTGCGCGCCTGGCGCGAAGCCTGTCAGGCACACCCGGCCGCCCAGCAAGTCACGGCCGAGGAGATCGTGAAGCTCTACTACGACTATTCGCTCGGCGTGGGCAATGGCGCGCTGCCGGCGGGGCGGCAGCATTCCTCCTTCGTGTTCCAGCCCGACTGGCGCAACCGGCCCTGGCCACCGCGCGGCAAGCCGCGCCCTGCAGCGACGGACGCGGATCTCGGGCTCGCCTGATGCTCAGGCGAGCCGCTCGTCAAGGACCTTCGGGCCAGGCTGGCGGCGGCGGAGCGGCATGTTGGCATCGAGGTGGGCGAGACCCTCGAGATCACCGAGCAGGCAGAGCGCTGGCCATGAGGATGACCGGCCGCCCCTGCATGAGGGCCGGGGTGGGGGAAGCCGCTAGCTGCAGCTTTCTGGCCTGGGACCGGATGGGCGCTTGCGGCCGGGAGCGGAAGTTCGCTCATCCGATGCAGGAGACAGTTCTAGGCTGATAGGCGAAGTTCATGAACGGCCGCTTTGCGGCATCACAGTGCTGGGTAGAACGTCTATGGGGCTGCGCACGGCGCCGCCTCCAACCCTGAGCACGTGGGTGTAGATCATGGTTGTGGCGGCATCAGAATGGCCGAGCAACTCCTGGACCGTTCGAATGTCGTAGCCAGACTGAAGAAGATGCGTTGCGAATGAGCGTCTGAGCGTGTGCGGTGACACTGGCTTGGTCACGCCGGCGGCGTTGGCTGCACGCTTGAACGCCCGCTGGAAAGTCTGGTCGTACATGTGATGCCGCCGAACGATCCCACTGCGAGGGTCCACCGAGTGATGGTCTTGAGGAAATACCCAGAACCACGCCCAGGTTGACCCGGCGCGTGGATACTTCCGGTCGAGGGCATCCGGCATCTCGACGCCGCCTCGCTGCTCTTGTTGATCTTGCAGCCACACCGCGTGGGCCTTGGCCAACTGCTCACGCAAGCCAGGCTCCAGTGACTTTGGCAGCATCACCACTCGGTCTTTTGCCCCTTTGCCCTCGCGCACAATAATGGCGCCGTGCGAGAAGTCCACGTCCTTGACACGCAAGTGCAGGCCTTCGGTGATGCGCATGCCAGTGCCGTACAGCAATTGCCCGAATAGCCTCCACTCGGAGTCCAGCCTGGACAGGACATGGGCGACCTCGTCGCGCGACATGACCACCGGCAAACGTCGCTGGGGGCGCGGGCGACCAATCTCCGACATCCATGGCAGTTGCACCCCAAGCACTTTCCCGTAAAGAAATAGAAGGGCAGACAAGGCTTGTCGGTGTGTGGCCGGCGCCACTTGGCGTTCGCTGGCCAGCCAACTGAGGAAGGACTCAACAGCAGTGCCGTCAAGGTCTCGTGGATGCCGCAGCCCGTGATGCCGGATAAAGGCTCGGGCCCAGAACACATAGGCATCCTCGGTGCTGGGGCTGTAATGCAGGAAACGGATGCGTTCGCGCAGCTGATCCAATAGCCGCGGCGACGTTAGCGGAGGCAGGTCAGCCGAGCGGACGGCTGGGCGAGGCGCCTTGCTCCTGATTTCCCCCATCGGTGCGATAGACGGGTCGCGCATGTGCATCTCCAATGCGCAAAGCTGCCCCCACTGTGGGTTGCTACCAAGCAATCCAGCATGAAGTGCAGCTCAGAATCTCGGTGCTGCGTTTGACTGTTATTTAATACTGTTGTTTTGTACAGCTTATGCCACCCAAAGCCAAGCTGCAAGCCGCTTGCAGCCGTGACGCCTCGGACATGTTAGGGAGACAGTGCGCCAAGTTATGCGTCACTGCTGTCTCCATATATCCAAGTTAGGCCTTCTGCCATGCGAACAATCGGTTGGCTCATCGCAATGCTCCTGAACTGTGCCGCCATTGCAGTGTTTGCGTCGTCCGCGTTCGAAGTTGAGGCTCCTGCAAAGGCACGTGTCATCGGTGCCGGTGTTACGGCGGTCTTCTTGGCGATCACCGCATTTCTGGCGCTGGCGCGTCTTGCGCGGCTGCCCTCTTGGGGCTCTCAGGCAATGCTGAGCCTTTGCTCGAGCCTTCCGGTCCTGTGGCTGCTTGGTTCGCTGGACTACGGAATCTTGTCAGGTCAAGAGTTGCTGTCTGTGCTGTTCGTTTCACTATTTGCGTGGTGTACCTGGCGTGCATTCAGGCTCTTTCCACCACAGGCCTAACCATTCGCTCAACTGGACCCACAACGGCATGCCACCTCCGGGCCTCATTTCATTCTGGCCCTTCGGCGTCCTGCCTTCGCGGGCCGGTTAGCTTCAACGTTAGGCCTTATGTCCAAAGCTATGCGCGTGTTCTGCTTGCTTTCAGTCATCGCGCTGATTGCAGGCTCGTTTTGGCTATACACCGTTGGTCAGAAGAACGGCTCATTCTTGGCGGCCTGCCTCGTCTATCCGCTAGGGTGCATTGTTCTTATGGGCGAGGCCTTCGGTCCACTAGTCAAGGAGCTACCAAAGCGCCCCTACATGGGTGAGTCTCGGGCAATCCTGGCGCAACGAGAACTCGAGGACTTGCGGAAGCTAAACCCAAACTCAAAGTGGCTTGCGAACTACTCTGCAGTCAAAGCGGGCCTGCTTCTCGGATTCGTTGTCTGGGTGATCGTGCTGGCACTTCTGTATGCAAAGTAGCTTCTGTCGTCTTTGCACTGTGGGTTTCGGTATTTTCAGCCTAACCCAGCGCTCAACCGGACACGCAACGGCATGCCTCCGCGTGCCGGTTAGCTAGAACGTTAGGCCTCTATGAAATGGCTCCGGAAAGCGACTCAAATGCTAGGCAGAGGCCTGCGGTTGGCGCTCGCGGTCATCGCCGCCTTGTGGATCTGCTGGGCAGTCGCCTACAAGCTCATTCTTGGCTTCACTCCGATTTGGCTTGATCTGGCTACTTATGGGGGTGCAGGCGTCGCGATGCTGCTTGCTTGGCTAGTGGGGCGAGGCAGCAAATTCAACTACTCGCGCGAATCCGAGAACGGACAGGACAAACCTGAGAGGGAGCTATGAGAACGCTCGCCCGCAAAGGCAAGAATGCAGTGCTAGTCAGCCGGAGGCCTAACCTGTCGCTCGAGCCGACTCGCGTCGGCAGGCCGCCGCTCGCGGCTCGGCTTCAACGTTAGGCATGTGCATGTCGCTGCGCACCGAAAGAATCGTGCTTTGGATGGCTGGTCCTTTGCTCGCGATTGCCCTAGTTGCACTTGCGATCATTGGTCGCAGTGGGCCGGGATTCTTCTTCCTTTCGCTAGTTGGCGGGACGGCACTTATGGTTGGCATGCCTCTGCTACAAGTGCTGCTGCTGAGATTTGCCTGGTTTAAGGGCCGCGATCGTGCAGTGTGCGGGATATCGCTGCTTGTTGTTTTGGCTGGGTTGCTCGTCCCCATCTTCCTAGGCGTCTTCAGCTTCTGGTGAGCGCATGCATAAAAATCACAGGCCTAACCTGTCGCTCGAGCCGACACGCGTCGGCAGGCCGCCGCTCGCGGCTCAGCTTCAACGTTAGGCCACAGAAAGCACCCAGTGGAGATTGTCGAAATCGATGGCTCACAGTTCGCGACGTTGGAGGAGTTCTTCTTTCATTTCGGCGAGCGTGCGCTTACGGCCCCGTGGGGTACGAATTTGGACTCGTTCAACGATGTCTTGCGCGGTGGCTTCGGTACTCCAAATTGCTTCATTCTTCGATGGAAGAATCATGCAATTTCCAGTCAGCGCCTAGGGCATGAGGAAACTGTGCGCCAACTTGAGCTCAAGCTGAGCCGATGCCATCCATCCAACAGACCTGCTGTTGTGCTTGAGTTGGAGGCAGCGCGCCAAAACAGAGGGCCAACGGTCTTTGACTGGCTCATTGAAGTCATCCAAGAGCATGGCCCAGGCGGCCCAGAGGCGGAAGACCAAGTCCACTTGGAGCTTGCATGAAACTGTGGCCTAACCAGTCGCTCGAGCCGACTCGCGTCGGCAAGCCGCCGCTCGCGGCTCAGCTTCAACCTTGAGCGACCGGTTTCGGGCGTCGATCCCGTCCAGTCGTATGGCTGCTGTCGCTGGCGGATTCAACCGGTCATCGCAACACATTCGCTGAATCGCTCAGCGGGCGTTTGGAAGCCGAGCGTCTTGCGTGGC